>DATLDK010000064.1:0-5369 GCA_035525905.1 Gaiellaceae bacterium
ACGCAGGGGCCGGGAGCACCTGGTGGCGGGCAACCCCGCGTCGCTCCGGGCGGCCCACGACACCCTCGACCGACTCGAACTGACCTGGCGTGACCGCGTCGGTCGTATGGAAGACCTGCTCGCTTCTGATTCTTCCTAAAGGAGACGACATGCCCCTGACCAACTTCAGCAACGATCCGGCCGCGAAAACCATCACGCTGACCGCCGAGTTCGACGCCCCCGTCGAGCGTGCGTGGCAGCTCTACGCGGACCCCCGTCAGCTAGAGCAGTGGTGGAACCCGCCCGGCTACCCGCTCACCATCACCGATCACGATCTGGCCGTCGGCGGGATGCTGCGCGCTGACGTGACCACGCCGGACGGGCAGAAGGCTCACGCCTACTGGCGGATCACCGCCGTCGACGCGCCGCGCAGCATGGAGTGGGAGGACGGCTTCCTCGATGACCAACTCGAGCCCAACCCGGCCATCCCGCCGACGACGATGCACCTGACGCTCGCCGACCGCGACGGCGGCGGCACGCTCATGACGATCGTCGTCGGCTTCCTGTCGGTGGAGTCCATGCAGGAATACCTCGACATGGACATCGCCGAGCAGATGCGCGTGACGTTCCGCCAGGCCGACGCGGTCCTGGTCAGCTGACACGGGTCAGGACCTGGCCGACGACGGGCGGACGCTGTCGGGCGGGCTGGTTCCGACCCGAACAGGCTTGGTTCGCGTGCAAGCGAACACGCGAGGCGTGTCAGCTCCGCGGGGCAACCGAAAAAACCAGTAGGTCGACCATTGGTCTGCGGTCACCAATTCGTAACGATCGTATTGCCGGAGGTTCTCCTCCGAGAACCGCTGATATCCCTCGTCCAGTCCAGTGGAATCCGCCTCGTCGGACCCGTCGTTTCCTGGTGAGTGGGGGAACAGCTTGGCGTGCCTCTCAGCAGCGAAAAGGCCCGTTGCGGGGCCTTCATGGAGCGGGAGCGACGGGACTCGAACCCGCGACCTCCGGCGTGACAGGCCGGCGTTCTAACCAACTGAACTACGCCCCCGGGGCGGGGGACAGTGTAGCCGGGAGCGTCAGTAGGGTGGCGCCGTGTTCACCATCCGCACCTACGAGGCGGCGGACGAGGTCGGTTGGTTGCGTTGCCGCGTGCTCGCGTTCCTCGACTCGGCGTTCTACGACGCCGTCGAGACGGAGAAGGAGCGCTACGCGCACCCCGCGATCGAGCTCGTCGCCGAGGACGGCAGCGAGATCGTCGGCCTGCTCGACCTCGAGGTAGCGCTCGGGCCCGGGGTCCTCGCCGACCGGCCGGGGCGGGGAGGCATGATCTGGCACCTCGCCGTGCACCCGGATCACCGGCGGCTCGGCGTCGCGGCAGCCCTGCTTGCGGAAGCCGAACGGCGGGCGCGGGCAGAAGGGCTCGTCCGGCTCGAGGCCTGGACCCGCGACGACCCGCATGTGCAGCGCTGGTACGAGGCCCACGGGTTCGAGCAGATCGACGGTTACCTGCACGTCTACCTCGAGCGCAAGGACTTGCGCGGGCTGGAGGTGGGAGAGCTGCGGCTCGTCAAAGCGTTCGCTCACTACACGGGCGACGCGCCGGAGGAGATCCGCCAGCGGTACGCGCGCGTCCACGACGACGTGCTCTACGAGAAGCGGCTGTGACCACGGTCGATTGGATCGCGGTCGCCGTGATCGCGCTCGCGGCGTTGAACGGGCTGCGACGCGGGCTCGTCGGCGGGATCTTCTCGCTTGCAGGCATCGCCGCCGGTGCCTACTTCGGGGCCAAGCTTGCGCCGCAGTTCCTGTCCGGAAGCGTGTCGCCGTACACGCCGCTCGTGGCGCTCGGCGGAGCCGTCGTTCTGGGTGCACTCCTGCAGAGCGTCGCAGCAGTCGCTGCGAACGCGATTCGGCGGAGCCTCTTCGTCGTGCCGCCCCTCCGCGCGCTCGACTCGCTGGGTGGGCTCGTGCTGGGCGCCGTTGCGGGTGCGGCGATCGTCTGGGTCGCGGGCGCCGTCGCGCTGAATACGCCGGGCCAGACACAGCTCCGCGCCGAGGCGCAGCGTTCGCGCATCCTCAGGGAGATCAACGAGCGGGTTCCCCCCTCGCGGCTGCTCGACGCGATCGCGCGCGTCGACCCGTTCGCGGCCATTCGCGGGCCCCAGGCACGCGTGCCGCCCCCCGACCCGGCGCTGCCGGAGAGCGCAGCGGTAGAAGCGGCCCGACCGAGCGTCCTGCGGATCACCGGCACCGCTTGCGGGCTCGGCATCGAAGGCTCGGGCTGGATCGTCGCGCCGAGCCTGGTCGTCACGAACGCACACGTCGTCGCGGGCATGAAGGACGCCCGCGTCGATCGCGGCGACGGCGAGTACCGCGACGCAACCGTGGTTGCGTTCGATGCGCACGACGATGTCGCCGTGCTCCGGGTGCAGGGACTAGGCGCGCCGCCGCTGAGGCTCGTCGACCCGGTCGAGGGTCAACCCGTCGCCATCCTGGGCTACCCGGAGAACGGCCCGTTCACCGCTACACCGGCCCGAATGGGTCAGACCGGCGTCGTCCTGACCGACGACGCATACGGTCGCGGTCCGGTGAGCAGGCGCGTCACGACGCTCCGCGGATCGGTCCGCCACGGCAACTCGGGCGGTCCGGCGGTGGACACGCGGGGACGGGTGCAAGGCACGATCTTCGCGGCCAGGCTCAACTCCTCGTCCGGCTACGCGGTGCCGAGCGCGGTCGTTCGCGAGACCGTGGCCGACGCCGGGGCCCGCGAGGTTTCCTCCGGCCCCTGTGTAGCCGGCTAGAGAACGTCGAGGATGCCGAGGGGCTGGCGGAACGGCGCGACGAGGTACACCCCCGCCGCTTTCTCCCGCGCTTCCTCGATCAGCTCCTTGGCCAGCTCGCGGCCGACGCCCGCCGCCTCCGTGCCTGCCGCGCGCAACCGCTCCTGCACGGGCTCGGGGATGACGATGCCCGGGACCTCGTTGTGGATCCGCACGGCGAGCTGGTGGCTCGGCATCGGCCACACGCCGACGAGCAGCGGGATCGGAGACTTGCCGCCGTAGTGCGCGAGGAACGAGTCCAGGTAGGTCAGGTCGAAGAGCACCTGCGTCATCCCGAACTGCGCGCCCGCCTCCAGCTTGCGCTCGAAGCGCTCGAGCTCGAGGTCCATGTCGTCGGCGGACGGGTTGACGGCGACGCCGACGAAGAATGACGTCGGGGCGTCGATGCCGCGCCCGTGATAGTCCTCGCCGCGGTTCAGCCCCGACACGAGTCGGGTCAGGCCGATCGCCTCGACCTCGTAGACGCCTTGCGCTCCGGGGTAGTCGCCCTCTTCCGGCGGGTCCCCCGTGACCGCGAGGACGTTGTGCAAGCCCTCCGCGTGCGCGCCGAGCAGGAGCGACTCGAGGCCCGCGATCGACATGTCCCGCGTCGTCAGGTGCGGGATCGTCTCGATCCCGGCCTCGCGCTCGATCGCGACGGACGCCATGACGCCGCTCATCCTGGCCCGAGCGCGCGGGTTGTCGTTCACGTCGACGAAGTGCGCCTTCCCAGACTCCCGCAGCGTGCGCCCGGCCTCGATCAGGGCGGTGTTGTTCCCGCCGAGCGGCGGATCGAGCTGGACCGAGACGACGAACTCCTGCTCGCGCAGCATGCGCGCCAGCTTCGTCTCCTCCGCGACGACGCCGATCGCATCCGTAAGCGTGAGCTCGCGGACGAGGAGAGGCGCCACCGGCGTTCGCGACTCGTCGATGGCGGTACGGATCGCCGTGATCTGGGCCGGCGTCGTGCCGCAGCAGCCGCCGATGATGCCCGCGCCGAGGCGGCGCGCCTGCGCCGCGAACTCGGCGAAGTAGTCGGGCGTGGCGTGGGGGAAGACCACCCGCGAGCCGACCATGCTCGCGAGGCCGACGTTCGGCAGGGCTGCGAGGACGAGCCCGTCCCGCTGCATCGCCGCGAGGGCGTTCAGCGCGGCTGCGGGGCCGGCGCCGTGGTTCGCTCCCACCGCGGCAACGCCGAGATCGGCGAGGCGATCGGCGGCCTCCTGGGCGGAGACGCCGCCGAGGGTCTGACCGTCCGCGCCGAAGGTCATCATCGCGACGACTGGCAACGGCGAGGCCGAGCGGACCGCGGCGATCGCCGAGACCAGCTCCTCCAGGTCGAAGAACGTTTCGAGCATCAGCAGGTCGACCCCCCGCCCTTCGAGAACCTGCGCCTGCTCGGCGAAGAGCGCACTCTGCTCCGCATCGAAGCGCTCGAACTCCCCCAGCGGGCCGATCGCGCCCGCGATGAACACGTCGGCGCCCGACACCTCGCGCGCCTCCCGTGCCAGCCGCACCGCCGCCGAGTTGATCCGATCGAACTCCTCCTCGAGGAAGTGGGAGGCGAGCTTGCGCCGGTTGGCGCCGAACGTGTTCGTCTCGATCAGCTCGGCCCCGGCGCGGATGAAGCTGGCGTGGAACGCCACGACGCTCTCGGGTGCGCGGAGATTGGCCTCTTCCGGGCAGCGCAGGCGGGGCACGGCACCCGAGAGCAGCGTCCCCATGCCGCCGTCGGCGACGATCGGCGGGCCTGTGCGCAGGCGTTCCTCGAAGCGGCTGGCCACTGCAGCAGAGTAGTGAAGCGCGGAGGGTCAACCCCGTCCGAGGGACGAGTCAACCGCGGAAGGGTGATACCCGGAGCGGCCGGGGTCCCGATACTCAGGACATCCTCCGAGCGCACCTATGTGGTGGGTGCGGCACGGAAGTTGCAGACCGGTTCCCAGAACCTCGGGAGCCATACAGAAGGGCCCCAGGCGGCGGGGCCCTTCCTCTTTTTTGGTACTCAAGCTCTTCGCGTTCGTTGCCGATACAGGGAACGCTCACCTGCTCGAGGACTGACGGCAATCTTTCCTGCGGCATGGCTGGGCACAAAAGCGGTGGCGCGAGCTGCCGCTTTTTTCGTTCCT
Source organism: Gaiellaceae bacterium (assembly GCA_035525905.1). Classification (GTDB taxonomy): domain Bacteria; phylum Actinomycetota; class Thermoleophilia; order Gaiellales; family Gaiellaceae; genus Gaiellasilicea. The sequence goes on from DATLDK010000064.1 coordinate 4,934, forward strand.
AGCCGTCGTGGAGGACGCGACCTTCCATGCCGCCCGCGACGGTGATCACCTGCCCGGTGACATGGCCCGACAGCTCGTCCGACGCGAGCACGACGACTTGCCGCGCCACGTCCTCTGGCTGGGCGATCTTGCGGAGCGCCATCGTGCGCGAGATCAGGCGGACCGCCTCGGGGTCGACGTGCCCGCGGGTCATCGCCGACTCGGTCCACCCCGGCGCGACCGCGTTCACTCGGGCCTTCGGTGCGACGCGGACGACCTCATTCTTCAGGCTCAAGAGCAGACCCCCGAGCACTGCCGACTTCGCGGCCGCGTAGTCGGCGTGCCCTGCCTCGCCGACGATCCCGGCGGTGGACCCGACGAGGACCAGTGAGCCGTGACCGTTCCGCTCGACCTCGCGCAGGAAGCTCCGCGCGGTCAGGAACACGCTCGTCAGGTT
>DATLDK010000085.1:0-10696 GCA_035525905.1 Gaiellaceae bacterium
CTCGAGGATCTGCTCGGCGTACCACTTCGTCGCGGCCTCCGAGCCCACGGGGAGGTAGCTGACGACGACGTCGGTGCCGGTCTCCTTGAGGATTCCGACGACGTCGTCGGTCTCGCCCGGCGCCTTCTCGACGACCTCCGACAGGTACTTGCCGATCCCGTCGTGCGTCATCCCGCGTGACACCGTGATCCCGGTCCTCGGGACGTCGGCGAACTTGATCGTGTCGTTCGGGCGGGCCCAGATCGCGTCCGCGAGGTCCTTGCCGACCTTGTCCGTCGTCACGTCGAAGGCGGCGGTGAACTCGATGTCGCGGATGTGGTAGCCGCCGAGCGTCACGTGCATCAGGCCGGGGACGAACTGGTCGTCCGGCGCGTCCTTGTAGTACTGCACGCCCTGGACGAGCGAGTTGGCGCAGTTGCCGACGCCGACGATCGCGACGCGGACCTTGTCCTTGCCGCGCGCGCGACCGTTCGTGGAGCCGTTTGTGGAAGCCATGGTGTCCTTTCGATTGCTACTGAAGGGGATTTCGAGCGCCTCGGAGAGCGTGAGGAGCACGAGGTCGTTGACGTTGAGCTTGCGACGCCGGGCTGACGCCTTGAGCTCCCGGCGCAGCTCGGGCGGCATGCGGAGGACGACCGCACCGGCTGCACCGGGTATCGCCTTTCGGCGACGGCCGGTGGGTGAGAAGCCGACGCCGAACCGCTCCGCGAGTAGCGCGACGACGACGTCGTTCAGGTTCGACTCGCGGCGCGCTACCTCTCGGACAACGGCGCGCTTGAGCGAACCGGGCATGCGGACGAGCACACTCGTCCGCTCATTACGTGAAGTGCTAGCAGCCAAACTGCTAGCACCTTAGCGCAGATTGCTAGCTGACGGCGCGGAGCTCGCGGCGGACGTGCAGGATCCGCTGCACCACCGTGAACCAGGCCGTGGCGGCCAGCACGCCGATCGCCCACGGCAGGACGCCCCAGGGGGCGAGCGCGAGTCCGACCGAGATCACGACCACCCGCTCCGCCCGTGAGCCGATACCGACGTCGCCCTTGATCCCGAGGCCCTCCGCCTTCGCCCGCGCATAGGGGACGAGGAACGAGCCGCCGATGGCCGCGATCGCGAGCGCGAGCGCGAGCTCCTGGCCGTCGCGCATGAAGACGAGTGCGATTGCTCCGAGCATCAGCCCTTCGCCGACGCGGTCGAGCGTCGAGTCCAGGAAGCCGCCGAACGGCGTCTGCTTGCCGCCTGCGCGTGCGAGCGCGCCGTCCAGGATGTCGAGGATCGAGCCGACCACGAAGGCGAGGCCGCCGAAGAAGAAAAGCCACTCGGTGCGGTACTCGAAGTACACGAGCACCGCTCCGAGCGCGCACAGAGAGACGCCCGCCGCCGTCAGCATGTTCGGCGTCACGCGCGTGCGCGCAAGTCCCGTCATCGAACGGGCCGCGATCCCTCGCGTGCCGGCGGTGTACGCCGTCTTCAGGCTCATGTCGCGGGACGCAGGCGCTGCCACGGGCGGTAGACGACCGCCGCGGCGACTGCCGCCACCAGGACTCCGGCGGCGACGTCGAGCCAGAAGTGATTGCCCGTGGCCATCACGGAGAACCACACCCAGGGGGCCCACGCCAGCCACAGCGCCTTCGCGAAGCGCCGCCTGACGAGGCTCGCCATGACCACGCTGACGATCAACGCGTCGAGGGCGTGCAGGCTCGGCATCGCTGCGTACGGATTCGACGCGAAGGCAACGAACGTGGACGAGTGGTTGACGGTCGAATGCGCCGCGAGCGTGTCCGTGAAGCCCGCCGATGCGAACATGCGCGGCGGGGCGGTCGGCAGCAGCACGTAGCCGACGAGGCCGATCAGATTTCCCAGGATCAGCGTGTTGCGGAACGCGTAGAAGCGATCGTGCGCCTTGAAGTAGACCCAGACGAGCGCGAGCCCGACGACGGCGAACTGCGAGAGCCAGTACGAGATCGAGGTCGCCTGAATCAGAAACCCGGAGCTCTCGACCGCATGCTGCAACGTCAGCTCGACCATGGAGTGGAGGCTGCGCTGGAAGTCGATGATCCGCTCTCCGTTCGCGAAGGCGGTGGTCACTCCGTCGCGATCGGCAAGGCCCCGGGCGGCCTGGTAGACGAAGTAGAAGCCGATCCAGAAACCGAACTGCAGCCCGAGATGCGCCCACCCGCGCGGCAGGACGCGGCTGTTCGAGGGGATCGCTTCGGGAGAGGCAGACACGAGGCCGACAATTCTATCGGGCGGTCGGCTACCCCCCGATATAGCTCATCTCGACCTTCGGCAGCTCCGCGGTCGCTTCGCTGCGGAGATCCGAGTAGCGGTCGGTGCGCTTGACCCAGATCGCGGCGACGGCCTCGTGCAACTCGTCGTCCGACGCGCCCCCGCGCATGAGCGCGCGGAGATCGTGGCCACGAATACCGAAGAGACAGGTGTAGAGGCGGCCCTCGGCCGAGATCCGGGAGCGCGTGCAGTCGGCGCAGAACGGTTGCGTGACGGACGCGATCACCCCGACCTCCCCGGCGCCGTCCAGATACCGCCAGCGCTTGGCGACCTCGCCGCGGTAGCCGGGCTCGACGGGCTCGAGGGGGAATGCGCTCGCGATCCTCTCCACGATCTCGGCCGCCGGCACGACGTCGTCCAGGCGCCAGCCGTTCGTCGCGCCAACGTCCATGTACTCGATGAAACGAAGGGTGTGGCCGGTGCCGCGGAAGTGGCGCGCCATGTCGACGATCGAGTGCTCGTTGAGGCCGCGCTTGACGACTGCGTTCACCTTCACGGGCAGGCCGGCGGCGGCCGCGGCCTCGATACCGTCGAGGACGCGGGCAACCGGGAAGTCGACGTCGTTCATCGCCTGGAAGGTCTCGTCGTCGAGCGAGTCGAGGCTGACCGTGACCCGGTTCAACCCGGCCTCGGAGAGCAACCTCGCCTTCGGCGCGAGCAGCGATGCATTCGTGGTGAGCGTCAGCTCGGCGCCGAGCGGGGCGAGCAGCGCGATCAGCCTGTCGACGTCCTTGCGCACGAGCGGCTCGCCGCCGGTCAGCCGCAGCTTGTTGACGCCCAGGCCGACGAACACCTGCGCGAGCCGGGCGATCTCCTCGAACGAGAGCAGCTCCCTGCGGTCGAGGAACCGGTAATCGCTGCCGAACACCTCCTTCGGCATGCAGTAGACACAACGGAAGTTGCAGCGGTCGGTGACCGAGATGCGGAGGTCGCGGAGCGGGCGGCCGAGGCGGTCGAGCATCACGAGAGGAGCGTAGCGGCCTACGGGAGCGCTACGGCTTGCGGCGCACGTGCACGATGACCATGCGCGTGACGGCATCCGCGACGTTTGCATGCCGGTGGCCGCCCTCGCCGGAGACGTAGTAGGCGCTGTCGCCGGCGCCGAGCTCGATCTCACGGCCGTCGCCGAACTCGGTCTTGACGCGTCCCTCGAGCACGTGCACGAACTGCTCGTTCTGCTGCACGACGAAGTCCTCCATCGCCGAGCCCGGCAGGAACGTCGCCAGGAGGGCCTGCATGGTCTTCGGCCCCTGGGGCGCCAGCACCTCGACGTCGATTCCCTCGGCCGTGTAGTGGACGACCTGCCGATCGTCTGCGCGCACGACGATCGGATCGGGGTGGCGCGGCTCGGGAACGAGGTCGGCGACGCGGATCTCGTACAGCTGGGCGAGCCGGCCGAGTCGGCCGACGGTGATGTCGCTACGTCCCGTCTCGATCAGCGACAGGAGGGAGCGGGAGATCTTCGTTGCGGAGGCGACCTCGGTCAGCGAGAGCCCCCGAGCCTTGCGCGCGGCCCGCAAGGCCGGGCCGAGCATGGTGTTATGCGACGGCGTGTCGAGGTCGATCGACGAAAGCCGCCCGGGCTCCATGACGTCACGATAGTCGGTCGAGCGGCTGTGTCCAACAGGCTGGACAGTTGTGCACTCAAGCAAGCGGTTTGGCCCCGCGTCGGCTAAATTTAGTGCTCTGTCTTTTCGCCCACAGGTTCGTACAACGAGGAGGGTTTCTTGAGCAAGTTTCGCAAGGGGGTCGGGCTCGTCGTCCTGGTCGCGCTCGTCGCGCTCGCAGCTGCCGTCTCGGCGTTCGGCAAGTCCGCCGCCACGACGACGGTCGCGGTCACGGCCGGCAAGCCGTCGGAGCTGAAGTTCACGCTCTCGAAGAAGACGATCCTGAAAGGGACGGGCGTGTTCAAGGTGACGAACAGAGGCTCGCTTCCGCACAACTTCAAGATCGCAGGCAAGAAGACGGTCAATCTCGGTCCCGGGAAGACCGCGACGCTGAAGGTGGCCTTCGCCAAGGCGGGCAAGTACGCCTACCTCTGCACCGTGCCGGGCCACGCGGCCGGCGGCATGAAGGGCGTGCTCGTCGTCAAGTAGCTCGGCGAACGCTGGCAACTCGACCGAAGGCGCCGGCGACGGCGCCTTCGCCGTTTCCGGATCTATTGCGCGAGGACGGAGACGGGCCTGCGGCCGGCGGCCGCACGGCGTCGCGCGAGCGCGGTCGCCTCGACGATCTCTGCGCCGATGGCGACCGCCACCTCCTCGGGCGAGCGAGCGCCGATCGCGAGCCCGATCGGAGCATGGATCCGGGCGATGCCCGCGTCCCCGACACCCGCCGCGCGCAGCCGCTCCTCGCGTTCGGCTGTGGTCACCTTGCTGCCCATGGCGCCGATGTACACGGCGGCCGTCTCGAGAGCGGCGATCAGGGCGGGGACGTCGAACTTCTGGTCGTGGGTGAGCACGCAAATGGCAGCCGTCTCGTCGACAGACGTGCGCTCGAGGAATCGGTCAGGCCACTCGACGACGAGCTCGTCCGCCTCCGGGAAGCGCTCTGCAGTCACGAAGGCGGCTCTCGCGTCGCAGACCGTGACGCGATAGCCGAGCAGCTTTCCCACCCGGGCGAGCGCGGCAGCGTGGTCGATCGCGCCGAAAACGATCATCGCCGGGCGCGGCGCGAAGCAATGGAGGAACACGGTCTCACCGTCGATGTCCACGAGCGTGCTCTCTCCTCGTGCGAGCAAGTCTGTGACCGCGGCGTGGCCTCCCTCCCTGACGGCTTGCGCGCCGATGGAGACCCCGGTCGCCGTCATGCTCAAGGCGATGGGCCGGTCGGCGCGAACCGCCTCGTCGAGGTCCGGCAGCACCGACGTGTCGAGGGCGGCGATCAGGATCGCGACCGTGCCGCCGCACGAGAGACCGACGTCGAATGCCTCGTCGTCCGCGATGCCGTACTCGCGCACGCGCGCACCTCCTCCATCGAGTACCGCCTGCGCCTCGAGGATCACGGACGGCTCGACGCAGCCCCCGGTGACCGAGCCCGCGATCTCACCCAGGTCGTTGAGCGCAAGCGTGGCGCCGGGGTCACGGGGGGCGGACCCGCGAACCTCGACGACGGTCGCGATCGCGACCCGACGGCCCTCGGTGCGCCAGCGCACGAGCGTGGGGAGGATGTCGCGCATGGCGTCAACGTAGCCGTTCGCCCGCGGTTGAGACACGACCGCGACGGGAACATTCGAGCCAATCGAGGAAAGGGGCAGCACGTGGATTCCGACCGGATCAAAGGCAACGTCAAGGAAGCGGAAGGCAAGCTCACGGGCGACGACTCGCTCGAGCAGGAGGGTCGGGCCCAGGACTCCTGGGGCCAGGCGAAAGACAGCGCCGACGACGCCTACGAGAGCGCCAAGGATCTCGGCGATGACGCGTGGGATTCGGCGAAGGACGCCGCCGACGCGGTCAAGGACGAGGTCGACAAGAGGGTCTAGGCAGTTTCGCCGAGCTCGGCTTCCGGCAGCGTCCGGAGGCCGAGGATCGGCGAGGGCAGCAGCCAGAGAAACCCGGCGAGCGCGCCGGCGGTCGCGATCCACAGCGTCGGACGCAGACCCAGCCAGCTTCCGAGCGCGCCGCCGGCCAGTGCGCCGAGCGGACGCACGCCGTAGTTCACCACCATGTACGCGCCGGAGGCGCGGGACCGCAGGCGGTCGGGGATGATCGCGGCCGAGATCGCGGCGGCGGTGATGTCGAGCAACATGACGCCGAAGCCGGCGCCAAACTCCGCCAGGAAGAGGCACGCGAGCACGACCGGCTTTGGCCCACCCGCGAGTGGAACGAGCAGGAGTGGCGCCGGGAAGAGGACACACCCCAGCGCGAAGGCGGGGCCGATCCCCATTCTCCGGCTGATCCGCCCAGTGACGAGCGAGCCGATCACGCCGCCGGCCGCACCTGCACCGAGGACGAGGCCGAGCGTCCCGGGCGTTACGCCGAGCGTCCTCGTCGCATAGAGGATGAAGAGCGCGAAGAAGACGAAGTTGAAGAAGTTGATCGTGGCGGTGGCCCCGAGCGCGGCCCGCACGATCGGGTTCCCGAAGACCCAGCGGATGCCGGCGACCACGTGCCCCTTGCCCGGAGCCTCTGCCGCAGGCTCCTCGACGCGGGCACTCCGTAGAAATAGTGCCGAGACGACGTACGAGCACGTGTCCACGACGAGCGTGACGGGGGCGGAGAGGATCTGGACGAGCACGCCGCCGACGCTCGGCCCGGCCACGTAGGACAGGGCCCGGCTCCCGTTGACTATCGAGCTGCCCTCGAGGAAACGGTCCCGCGGGACGAGGGCGACGAAAAGGGAGCTATAGGAGACGAAGAAGAGGACGCTGAGGGTGCCCATGACGAAGCCCACGGCGAGCATGTGCGGGAAGGTGAGCACGTCGAACGCGTACGCGACCGGGATCGAGCCCAGCGCGAGCGCACGACCGAGATCGGTCGCGATCATCACCTGCCGCTTGCGTCCACGCCGGTCGACCCAGGCGCCGGCGTGGAGGGAAAAGAGGAGGTTCGGCGCGAGTTCAGCGGCGAACAGATAGCCCATCTGCGCCGGGGTGGCGTCGAGCACGAGAACGGCGACGAGCGGGAGCGCGATCACGGTGACCTGATCGCCGAGGAGCGAAACCGATTGGCCGAACCAGAAGCGGCGGAAGTTCGGATTCTCGCGCAGGAGCGGCGGGATCAGCATCGGCGCTGGACTGTAGAGGTAGTAGCCTCGCGCGATGCCCGCTTTCGTCGCGCTGATCGCCGTGACCGCGGTCTGGGGCGTGACGTTCGTCCAAGTGAAGGACGCCGTGGAGCTCTACCCGCTGTTCGCGTTCCTGGCGGTGCGCTTCGCGATCGCGTCCCTGGTGCTCGCAGCCCCCGCCGCCGGCCGTTTGCGCACGCTCGGCCGCCCTGGCTGGGTGGCAGGCTCGGCGCTCGGGCTCCTGCTCGCGACTGGATACGCCCTCCAGACGGCCGGGCTCGACCGGACGACGGTCTCGAGCGCAGGCTTCATCACGGGGCTGTACGTGGTCTTCACGCCGCTGCTCGCGCTCGTGTTGTTTCGAACGCGTGTCGTGGCGGCCGTCTGGATCGGCGTCGCCCTGGCGGTCGTCGGCCTGACGATGCTCTCGGGCATCGGTGCCGGGGACCCGCTCGGCGACCTGCTCGTCCTGCTGGGCTCGGCCGCCTACTCCGTGCAGATCGTCCTGATGGAGCGCTACGCGCCGCGTTACGACCCGATCGCCTTTACCCAGGCGGAGCTTCTAGCGGCTTTTGTGGGCTTCGCGGTCGTCGCGGCGGCGCTCGGTCAGATCGAGTTGCCGCGGGGCTCGACCGTCTGGGGCGCGCTGCTCGTCACCGGCGTCTTCGCGAGTGCGCTGGCATTTCTCGTCCAGACCTGGGCGCAGCAGCGGACGAGCGCGACTCGCACTGCGCTGGCATTCGCGATGGAGCCCGTCTGGGCCGGGATCTTCGGCTTCTGGCTCGCCGGGGACCGGCTCGGCGCGGTCGGCTGGGGCGGCTGTGCGCTGATCATGGCGGGGATCGTCGTCGCCGAACCGGAAGCCGGGCGGACGCTCCGCAGGCTGGTCGGTCGGGCTGCCTAGATCAGCCAAGCGCCGTCGCGTTGGACGAGCTCGTCGTCCACGTGCAGCTCGCCACCGGGACGAAGGTCCTTGACCATGTCCCAGTGCACGGCGCTCTCGTTCTTGCCGCCCGTGTACGTGTAGCTCGCGCCGACGGCGAGGTGGACGGTGCCGTCGATCTTCTCGTCGAAGAGCACGTTGCGGGTGAAGCGCGTGATCCGCGGGTTGCAGCCGAGGCCGAGCTCGCCGAGGCGGCTCGCGCCGGCGTCGGTCGCCAGCACCTGCTTGAGGAACTCCTCGCCCTCCTCAGCGGTCGCCTCGACCACGCGGCCTGCGCGGAAGACGAGCCGGGCACCGACGACGTCGTGACCGAGGTACACGGCCGGGAACTCCGCGTAGGTGATGACGCCCTCGGCGCTGTCCTCGACGGGGCTGTAGAAGACCTCGCCGTCGGGCATGTTGCGGAACCCGGCAGACACGACGCCCTGGCGGCCTTCGATTCCGAGCGTCAGGTCGGTGCCCTCACCGACGATCCGCACGGAATCGGCGCGGTCGAAGCGGTCCTTGATGCGGCTCATGCGCCGCTCCTCCGCGTCCCAGTCCAGGAGGCATGCATCGAAGATGAACTCGGTGTACTCCTCGAGCGACATGCCGGCCTCCGCCGCGGCCGCCTCGGTCGGGTACTCGACGAGCGCCCAGCGGACGTCGAGCGCACGCGCCCGCTTGCTCGCGGGCTCACCGGCCTGCTGGAGCAGCTTGCGCCGCTCGGGATCGACCTCAGCGCCCGCGTGCGTGTCCTCGGGCGCGCGGATCGTCAGCCTGGCGTCCTCGTGCTCGACTTGGTAGGCCTCGATCTCGGGCAGCGAACCGAGCAGCTCCAGCGGCGCCTCGAGCGCCCAGTCGAGATCGGCGCGGAACCGCTCCGGGCCCCAGTTGATGCGCGGCAGGTAGTACGCGCCGCGCCGCGCGATCGCGCGCGCGACCTCCCGGACGAGCGGCCGTGCGAGCGGAGACGAACGCACGGAGACCTGCCAGCCGGGCTGGACGTCGAGGCAGCGGTTGACCATCAGCTCGGCCAACTCCTTGATGCGCGGGTCGGTCACGGCGCGGGATCGTAGTCGCTGTAGCGTTGGCGCGTGGACGCGGTCGTGCTCGCGCTCGTCTCGGCCGCCCTGTTCGGCTCCATGACGGTCGCGCTCAGGTTCGCCCTTGCGCGAGCGCCCGACGCGGAGGCCGGAGCCCTGTTGACGATCGTGGTCGCGTTCGCCGTCACGCTGCCGTTCGTCGCCGCGGGCGAGCTCCACCTCGCTGGAATCTGGCCGTTCCTGCTCTCGGGCGTGCTCGGTCCGGGGGGCTCCCAGCTCCTCTTCACGCTGTCCGTGCGGGACGCCGGCCCGTCGCGCGCATCCGTCACCGTCGGCACGGCTCCCCTCTTCTCGGTCGCGATCGCGCTGCTCGTCCTCGGGGAGCCCGCGAAGGCGGGCGTGCTCGGCGGGGCGGTCCTCATCGTCGGCGGCGGCATCCTGCTCGCGCGCGAGCCAGGGCGGCCGCAGCACGTCAAGTGGATCGGACTGGCTTTCGCGCTGGCGGCGGCGATCCTGATCGGGACGCGGGACAACGTCGTCCGCCGGCTCTCGCTCGACACGGCAGTCCCGCCGGCGCTCGCAGTGGCCGCGACGCTCTTCGCGGGTGCTCTGACGGTGGCGGCATGGCTGCTCGTCACGAGGCGGCGGCTGCCGACGCAAGGGCTTGCCGCCTTCGTCCCGGCCGGGCTCTGCTTCGGGCTCTCCTACATCTGCCTGATCGAGGCGTTCTACCGCGGCCCGGTCTCGGTGGTCTCCCCGCTCGTCGCGATGGAGTCGCTGTGGGGCGTCGGCCTCTCGGCGCTCCTGCTGCGCAGGCACGAGCTGGTGGGGCCGCGACTCTTCGGTGGGGCCGCGCTCGTCGTCGCCGGTGGCATCCTCATCGGCCTCTCTCGATGATCTGATAGTATTGCGCTCAGATTTTCTGACGTAGCAACCATCAGCACGAAGGAGACACTCAGCAATGGCCAAGACCATCGGAATCGACCTGGGCACTACCAACAGCTGCATGGCGGTGCTCGAGGGCGGCGAGCCGACCGTGATCCCGAACGCGGAGGGCGGACGCACCACGCCGTCCGTCGTCGCGTTCACGAAGGACGGCCAGCGCCTCGTGGGGGCGCCCGCAAAGCGCCAGCAGGTGACGAACCCGCAGAACACGATCTTCTCGATCAAGCGCTTCATGGGCCGCAAGTACGCGGAGGTCGACGAGGAGATGACGATCGTCCCGTACGAGGTCGTCAAGGGCCCGAACGACGACGTCCGCGTCGAGGCCGGCGGCAAGGAGTACGCGCCGCCGGAGATCAGCGCGATGATCCTCCAGAAGCTGAAGGCGGACGCCGAGGCGTACCTCGGCGAGCCGGTGAGCGACGCGGTCGTCACCGTTCCCGCCTACTTCAACAACGCGCAGCGCGAGGCGACGAAGGACGCCGGCAAGATCGCCGGCCTCAACGTCGTCCGCATCATCAACGAGCCGACTGCCGCCGCACTCGCGTACGGGCTCGACAAGGAAGGCTCCGACCAGACGATCCTCGTCTTCGATCTCGGCGGCGGCACGTTCGACGTGTCGATCCTCGACCTCGGTGAGGGCGTCTTCGAAGTGAAGGCCACGAACGGTGACAACCACCTTGGGGGTGACAACTTCGACAAGGCGATCGTCGACTGGATGGTGGCCGAGTTCAAGAAGGACCAGGGGATCGACCTGGCCGCGGACAAGATGGCG
>DATLDK010000095.1:0-3033 GCA_035525905.1 Gaiellaceae bacterium
TCGAAGATGATGATCCATCAGGGGTCGGCGGGCTTCCGCGGCACGCCCGCCGACATCGAGATCCACGCCCAGGAGGTGCTGGCAATGACGCGTCGCATGGCGGAGATCCTCGCCAAGCACACCGGCCAGCCCTACGACCAGGTGATGCTCGACATCGATCGCGACCGCTTCATGAATCCCGCCGAGGCGCTCGCCTACGGGCTCGTGGACAAGATCGTCGAGCCGAGGGCGCTGGCCGCTTAGAGGTCGTACTGCTGGTCGGGCGAGCGGACGGTGTCGATCCGCGCGCGCAGCCAGACCCCGGTGAGGGTCATGCGTCGAGGCGTTCTGCCACCGCGGCGACGAATGCATCGGTCTCGGGGTGCGGCGCCGCGGCAAGCGGCGGATCGCAGACGTGCCTCGCCGAGAGCAGGCCGCGTTCGCCGAACGCGGCTACCGCTCCGTGCCGGACCTGCTGACGGTCGACGCCCGCGGGCAGCTGGTGCGCGAGCACGTCGAGCTCCACCTTCGCGAGGTCGGCGTACCGGGCTCGCATCCGGCCGACGTCCGGATCGTCGTCGTGGAGATGCAACCACGTGCGCGTCGCCGGATGCAGTGCGGTGGCGCCGACGTAGACGACGCCGTCCGCGCCGGCCCACGCGTACACCCACGCCTCCTCGCTCACGAGCTCGCCGTCTCGAACGCGGAGGTGGAGCACTAGACGGGAGGAGGCTCGTACGCGGGCGGAGGCATCCCGGCTTCGAACACCACCTCGCGACGGCGCGGCTGGATCTCGCCGGCCTTGATCTGCTCCGCGTAGTGACACTTGACGAGGTGGCCCTCGAGGGGGCGGAGCGCGGGCTCTTCGTCCCGGCAGAGCTTCTCCTGCACGAACGGGCACCGCGTGTGGAACCGGCAGGCCTGCGGGGGATTGGCGGGGCTCGGCAGGTCACCCTGAAGCAGGATCGACGTGCGGCTCCGCTCGATGGCGGGATCCGGGATGGGGATCGCCGACAGCAGCGAGATCGTGTACGGATGGAGCGGGTTGTCGTACAGATCGTCCGCGGGCGACAGCTCCATGATCTGGCCGAGGTACATGACGGCGATTCGATCGGAGATGTGCCGGACGACCGCCAGATCGTGCGCGATGAAGAGGTACGTGAGCTCGAAGTCGCGCTGCAGCTTCTCCATCAGGTTGACGATTTGGGCCTGGATCGAAACGTCAAGTGCCGACACGGGCTCGTCGCACACCAGGAAGTCGGGGTTGAGCGCGAGCGCGCGTGCGAGGCCGATCCGCTGCCGCTGGCCGCCGGAGAACTCGTGCGGGTAGCGGGTGGCCGCGTCGGCGGGCAAGCCAACGGTCTGGAGCAGCTCGCGCACCTTCTGGCCGAGGCCTTTGCCGCCACGGCCGTGCACGCGCAGCGGCTCCCCGACCATGCGGCCGACCGAGTGGCGCGGATTCAGCGACGCGTACGGATCCTGAAAGATCATCTGCATCCGCTTGCGCAACGGCCGCATCTCGCCCTCACCGAGGTGCGTGATGTCGGTTCCGTCGAACAGGATGCGGCCCGCCGTGGGCTCGTACAGGCGGAGCAGCGCCCGGCCCACGGTCGACTTGCCGCAGCCCGACTCTCCCACGAGGCCCAACGTCTCTCCACGCTCGATCGTCAGCGAGACGCCGTCAACGGCCTTCACGTCGCCGACGTGCCGGTCCATGACGACGCCGCTCCGAATCGGGAACCAGACTTTGAGGTCATCGACCTGGACGAGCGGCCCGGCACCGTTCGCGCTCACGCGGCACCCCCGAGCCGTGTGCGCTGCCACTCGTCCGCCGGCACTGGGTTGAAGCAGCGGACGTCGTGGTCGGGCTCGACCGGCTCGAGCGGCGGCACCTGCTGGCGCGACTGCTCGACTTCGAATCGGCAGCGGGGAGCGAACGGGCACTCGGTAGGTGCGCTCAGCATGTTGCGCGGTGCCCCGGGGATCGGCTGCAGCTCCTGGCGACGGCCGGCGTCGAGGCGAGGCACGCTCTGAAGCAATCCGAGCGTGTAGGGATGCCTCGGCTGCGCGAACAGGCGAGAAGCCGTTCCCGTCTCCATGAACATTCCCGCGTACATGACGTTGACGCGCTCGCACATGCCGGCGACCACGCCCAGGTCGTGGGTGATCAGGATCAAGGCCGTGTCGCGCTCCGCGACGAGCTCCTTCAGCACCTCGAGGATCTGAGCCTGGATCGTGACGTCGAGCGCGGTCGTCGGCTCGTCGGCGATCAGGAGCTTCGGCTCGCAGGTGAGGGCCATCGCGATCATCGCGCGCTGCCGCATCCCGCCTGAGAACTGGTGCGGGTAGTCCTTCAGCCGCTGCTTCGCGCTCGGAATGCCGACCTGGTCGAGCAGCTCTACAGCGCGCTTGTCTGCCTGCTCCCGGTCCATCCCGAAGTGGGCCTCGAGGGGCTCGCGAATCTGCTTGCCGATCGACAGCACCGGGTTCAGCGAGGTCATCGGGTCCTGGAAGATCATCCCGATCTCGCGCCCGCGGACGGCCCGAAGCTGCTCGTCGTTCAGCTTCAGCAGGTCGCGCCCGCCGAACGTGGCGGTGCCGCGCGTGACCCTACCGGCGCGGGGCAGGATCCCCAGCAGCGCGAGCGAGGTGACGCTCTTGCCGCAGCCCGACTCCCCGACGATCCCGAGCGTCTCGCCCGGCGCGATCTCGAACGAGATCCCGTTGACCGCGCGCACGGTGCCGCGGCCCGTCCAGAACTCGACGTGCAGGTCCTCGACGGCGAGGATCGGCTCCCTACGCACGGCCGCGCAGCTTCGGGTCGAGGGCTTCCCGCAGGCCGTCGCCGATCAGATTGAAGCCGAGCACGCTGATCACGATCGCGACACCGGGAATGATCGCCAGGTGCGGCGCCGTTTGCAGGTAGCGGACCGTCCCGGTGAGCATCGTGCCCCACTCGGGCGTCGCCGGATCCTGCGGGCCGAGGCCGAGGAAACCGAGGCCGGCGACGTCGATGATCGCCGTCGCTAGGGCGAGCGTGCCCTGCACGATCAC
>DATLDK010000076.1:0-13204 GCA_035525905.1 Gaiellaceae bacterium
CACGCAGCAATACCCGTACAGCATCGTCGCCTTCCGCAAGGCCGTCAGCCAGGCGATCGATCGGAACAAGGTCTCGAAGCTGGGCGAGTACGGCTACGCGCCCGCCACCGACGCGATCGGCCTCAGGGGCCTCTTCCCCTCCTGGCTCGACAAGACCGTCGCCGCCAAGGCGAAGGCACTCGCCTCCTACCAGCCGACCGCGGCGAAGAAGCTCCTGACCGACGCCGGCTTCACCTACAAGGGGAGCGACCTCTACGACCCCAAGGGCAACCGCGTCAAGTTCGAGATCCACGTCATCTCCGGCTGGTCGGACTGGGTCGCCTCGCTCCAGATCATCACCAAGAACCTGCAGGACATCGGCATCGACGCCAGCGTCAAGCTGCAGCCGGACTGGGGCTCCTGGTTCCCGAACGCCACCAGCACGAAGGTCGTCACGCTGATGTGGCAGACGGCCGCAACCGGATCGCCGTTCGGGTTCTTCTTCAACAACATGCACAAGAACACGTTCGTGCCGTCCGGCCAGGACGCGGTGAACACGGGCAACTTCGCCCACTTCCAGAGCGCCAAGGCCACGACCCTGCTCGACCAGTGGAAGTCGACCCTCAGCGTCGCGACCCAGAAGAAGCTGACGACGCAGCTCTCGAGCCTCTGGCTCGACCAGCTGCCCGTCGTGCCGCTCTTCATCGGGCCGCAGTGGTCGACGTACTCCACCAAGTTCTTCCACTGCTTCCCGACGCCGAAGAGTTTCTACACGCGTCCGATCTACAACTCCTTCCCCGACAACGTCGTCTCGCTGACCCGCATCTGCTCCGGCGGGCGAGCCGAGCCGAACAGCCCGATCCAGTAGTCCTCTCCAGGCGCCGGTGGGCGGGCGGCAACCCCGCCCACCGGCGAGAATCGGACTGACGCGATGCGCTACCTCCTTCGACGCCTCGGTTTCTACGCCATCGCCCTGTGGGGCGCGGTGACGCTGAACTTCTTGCTGCCGAGGCTTGCGCCGGGCTCCCCCATCGACGGGCTGATGGCGCGGCTGCCTCCCTCCCAGCTCGCAGCGAACCCGCACATGGTCGAGAACCTCCGCGCCTACCTCGACGTCCAGCAGCAGCCCTTGCCGCAGGCCTATCTGGGCTACCTGAAGCAGCTCGCGACGGGCGACTTCGGCGTCTCGACCTCGAACTTCCCCGCGCCGGTCTCGGACGTGATCGGCCGGGTGCTGCCGTACTCGATCTTCCTCGTCGGCACCGCGTTCCTGCTCTCGTTCCTCCTCGGCACGACGATCGGGATGATCGCCGCTTGGCGTCGCGGCGGCATCGTCGACAACCTGCTGACGCCGACGTTCATGTCGCTCGGAGCCTTCCCTGCGTTCTTCAGCTCCCTGCTCGCCGTCTACTTCCTCGGTCTCAAGCTGGGCTGGTTCCCGATCCAGCACGCCTATGACCTCGGGCTGTCGCCAGGGTTCGACTGGGCGTTCCTGTCGAGCGCGTTCAGACACGCGCAGCTGCCGATCCTGATCATCGTCCTCGTCTACGCGGGCGGCTGGTTGCTCGGCATGCGCAACGTCATGATCAACACGGTCGAGGAGGACTACGTCGGCCTCGCCCACGCGAAGGGACTGCGCGATTGGCGCGTGATGACGCACTACGCCGGCCGGAACGCGGTGCTCGCCCCGCTGACCGGATTCGCCGCCCAATTCGGATCGGCCGTCGGCGGGCTCATCTTCATCGAGTACGTCTTCAGCTACCCCGGCGCCGGTCTCACCCTCCAGCAGGCCGCCCTCGGCTCGGACTACCCCCTGGCGCAGACGCTGCTCCTCTTCTTCGCCGTGTGCGTGCTCGTCGCGAACCTCGTCATGGACCTCCTCTACGTCGTCCTCGACCCCCGCGTGCGCACCGGATGAGCAACATCGCTCCGCTCGAGCCCGTCGGCCCGTCGCTCTCCGACGAGCCGGTCGGGCCGCTCGCGCTTCCGTCGTCGCGTCGCCGTCGCGGCTTCGGCCTGCCGGTCTGGGCCCGCTTGCTGCTCGGGAACCGCAAGTCCTGCGCGGGCATCATCGTCTTCGCCGGCATCGTCGGGGCGGCAGTCGCCGCGCCGTGGCTGGCACAGAACTCCCCCACCGACCTCGTCGGCCTGCCGGGCCAGCCGCCGAACCGCGACTTCTGGTTCGGCACCACAGACCAGGGTTACGACGTCTTCTCCCAGGTGGTCTGGGGCGCGCGGACGTCGCTCACCGTCGCCGCCTGCGCGGCGATCGCGTCGACGGTGATCGCCACGACGCTGGGGCTCCTCGCGGCGTACAGCGGCGGGTGGATCGACGACGTCATCAACCTGATCACGAACGTCTTCCTCGTCATCCCGACGCTGCCGCTCCTGATCGTGATCTCGGCCTTCGTCCCGACGCGCGGGCCGCTGATCATGGTGCTGATCCTCGGGTTCACCACCTGGGCGATCGAGGCGAGGATCCTGCGGAGCCAGGCGCTCTCGATCGTCAAGCGCGATTTCGTGCAGGCGGCCAAGGTCGCCGGCGAGGGCACCTGGGGGATCATCTGGCGCGAGATCATGCCGAACATGGTCAGCCGCATCGCGGCCGGCTTCGTCTTCGTCTTCTACGGCTCGATCATCTTCGCGGCGGGCCTCGAGTTCCTCGGCTTCGGCGACGTGAACGGCACGAGCTGGGGCGTGATCCTCTACTGGGCGCAGAACAACTCGACCGTGCTCCAGGGCGCCTGGTGGCACTTCGTCTTCCCCGGCCTCGCGATCGCGCTCACCGTCGCCGCTCTCGTCTTTATCAACTACGGCGTCGACGAGCTCTCCAATCCGCGCCTGCGCGGTCCGCGGCGCAAGCGCCGCGCGTTGCTCGGACTCGTGAGCGGCCGCCCCGCGGTGCGTGCGGAGGAAGCCAGATGACGGACATGCTCGACCACCCGATGCGCGAGGCTCCTGCGGTGGAGAAGGAATCTCTCGTCGAGTTGCGGGAGCTCGTGGTCGACTACGAGATCCCGGGCCGGCGCGTGCGCGCCATCGACCACATCGACCTCACCATCCACGCGGGCGAGATCGTCGGGCTCGCGGGCGAGTCGGGGTGCGGCAAGACGACGACGGGCAACGCGATCCTCCAGATCCTGCGCGAGCCGGCGCGAATCACGAACGGACAGATCCTTTTCCAGGGCGAGGATCTTGTCGCGCTCAGCCGTGAGCAGCTGCGCCGCTTCCGCTGGCGCAACGTCTCGATGGTCTTCCAGAGCGCCATGAACTCGCTTAATCCCGTCATGCGCGTGGGCGACCAGTTCGTCGACATGATGCACGCGCACCAGCGGATCTCGAAGCGGCACGCGCTGGCGCAGGCCGGCGAATTGCTCCGCATGGTCGGCATCGACCCGGACCGCACGCGGTCGTACCCGCACGAGCTTTCGGGCGGCATGCGTCAGCGAGTGATCATCGCGATGGCGCTCGCCCTCAAGCCCGAGCTCGTGATCATGGACGAGCCGACCACCGCGCTCGACGTCGTCGTCCAGCGCGAGATCCTCCAGCAGATCGACGCCCTCAAGCGGGAGCTCGACTTCGCGGTCCTCTTCATCACGCACGATCTCTCGCTCCTGCTCGAGTTCGCCGACCGCATCGCGATCATGTACGCCGGCGAGATCGTGGAATCGGCGCCGGCAGCGGAGCTGTACCGCGCGCCGCAGCACCCCTACACCCAAGGTCTGATGGGCTCGTTCCCACCGCTCACGGGCCCGATCGAGCGCATGATCGGCATTCCCGGCTCGCCGCCGGACCTGTCCAACCCGCCCACCGGCTGCCGCTTCCATCCGCGCTGTCCGCACTGCCGGTCCGAGGACGCCGTGCTGTACGAGCGGCAGATCGCGGACCGGCCTGTGCTGAAGCCCGTGGGGACGGATCACCTGGTCGCCTGTCACCTCGTCGAGGAGGGCCTGTGAGCACCGCGCTCGACGTCCATGGGCTGACCAAGCACTTCTCGACTGGCGGCGCTCGCCTCTTCTCGGGCAGGCGAAAGGTCCATGCGGTCGACGACGTCAGCTTCTCCCTCCGCCCGGGCACGATCACGGCGCTCGTCGGGGAGAGCGGGAGCGGCAAGAGCACCGTTGCCCGGATCCTCGCGAGGCTGCACGATCCGACAGGTGGCTCAGTGCTCTTCGACGGACAGGATGCGACTCGCTCGGAGATCCTCCGCTACCGCTCGCAGGTGCAGATGATCTTCCAGGACCCCTTCGGCTCGCTGAATCCCGTCAAGACCGTCGCGCACCACATCGAGCGGCCGCTCCTGATCCACGGCATCGTCCGGAAGAAGGACGTCGCGGAGCGCGTCCGCGAGCTGCTCACGACGGTCGGGCTCGTGCCGCCCGAGCACATCGCGCGGAAGTACCCGCACGAGCTCTCCGGCGGCCAACGCCAGCGCGTCGCGATCGCCCGCGCGCTCGCAGTGGAGCCGCGCGTCATCCTGGCGGACGAGCCGACGTCGATGCTGGACGTCTCGATCCGGATCGGGATCCTGAACCTCATGCTCGCGCTCAAGGAGGAGCGCGAGCTCGCCTTCCTGTACGTCACGCACGACCTCGCGAGCGCCCGCTACGTCGCCGACGAGATGCTCGTCATGTACGCCGGGCAGATCGTCGAGCAGGGCCCGACGGAGGACGTGCTGCAGAACCCGCTCCACCCGTACACGCGGCTGCTCCTCTCAGCAGTCCCCGATCCGCGGGCCGGCCTTCGCCTCGCGGATGTCTCGGCACGGGGTTCGCACCACTCCGGCATCGACCCCGTCGCAGGCTGCCGCTTCGTGGAGCGCTGTCCGCTCGCGATCTCCCTCTGCCGGCAGCGCACCCCCGAGCTCGTCGAAGCCCGCCCTGGACAGGGCGCGCGTTGTCACGTCACGGCGCCCGCACCGGAAGTCCTGCATGCCTGAGACCGCCCGTGCCCGCATCGGCCTGATGCTCTACACCGTGCGGGAGGACTGCGCGCGCGCGTTCGAGCCCACGGTCCGCGAAGTCGCGCGCATGGGCTATGAGGGCGTGGAGCTGTTCGATCTCCACGGACACGAGCCCGCGGAGGTGGCGTCTTGGCTCGCCGACACCGGGCTCTCGGTCAGCAGCCGACACGCGTCGCTGGAGGCTGTCGAGTCGCAGCTGCCGACCCTCGCCGACGAGGCCGGCGTCCTGGGTTGGCGGCGCCTAGTCGTTGCCTGGGCGGATCCTTCCGAGCTCGGGCCGGCCCTCGTCGGACGCCTCGCCGCGGCGGCCGCAGCCGCTGCAGCGCATGGGCTCGAGCTCGGGTTCCACAACCACGACGCAGAGGTGCGTCCGCGCGGCGGCGGCGGGAGCTTCCTGGACGAGCTGCTGACGGCCGACGATGTGTTCCTGGAGCTCGATCTCGGCTGGGCGTGGTACGGCGGGGCCGACCCGGTCTCCCTGCTGGAGCGCTTCGCCGGCCGCTGCCCGCTCGTGCACGTAAAGGACTTCTCCAGCGCCGAGCCCGGCTCGTTCACTCCTGTCGGCGACGGCGCGGTCGGCTACGAACTGGTGGCTCCGGCGGCGATCGGCGCCGGAGCCGAATGGCTGCTCGTCGAGCAGGACGAGACGGAAGGCCGGGCGCTCGACGCGGCGAAGCGGTCGCTCGAGGCTCTCACGTCCATGCTCACCGAGGTGCCCGCATGAACTCGCCGGCGCAGGTGGGAGTGGTCGGCTGCGGCGTGATCAGCCGCCACTATGCGCAGAACGCGAAAGCGTTCGACTCCTTCGAGCTCGTCGCCTGCGCCGATCTCGACCATGCACAGGCACTGGCCTTCGCGGAAGCGCACGACGTCCGGGTCGCTGACCCCGAAGAGCTGATCGGGGACCCGTCGATCGACATCGTGCTCAACCTCACCCCACCGGCTGCCCACGCGAGCGTGATCCGTGCCTGCCTGGCGGCCGGCAAGCACGTGTACACGGAAAAACCGCTCGCAACTGAGGTCGCCGGCGCGGCCGAGCTCGTCGCCGAGGCGGACCGGCTCGGACTGCGGATCGGGTGCGCCCCGGACACGTTTCTGGGAAGCGCCTACCAGGCGGGCCGCGCGCTCCTGGACGAGGGCGCGATCGGTGAGCCGCTGTCGGTCAGCGCCGCCGTCCTCGTCGGCGCCCAGGAGTCCTGGCACCCCAATCCGGACATCTTCTTCGCCGACGGGGCCGGCCCGCTGCTGGACATGGGCCCGTACTACCTCACCGCGATCGTCTCACTGCTCGGGCCGGTCGCGCGGGTCGCCGGATTCGCGTCGATGCGAACGCGGGAACGCGTGATCGAGATCGGAGCGCGCGCCGGCGAGCGCTTCGCGGTGGCGACACCGACGCACGCGACCGCCGCGATGGAGCTCGAGAGCGGGGTCACTGCCAACCTCGTGGCGAGCTTCGAGACGAACGGTCAGTACGTCTGCGACCTCGAGGTACACGGCACGGACGGCGTCATCGCCTTCCCCGACCCGAACGGCTTTGCCGGCCCGGTCCGCATGCGCCGCGCCCGCGAGGACTGGCAGGAGGTTCCCTTCGCCGGCCGCGGCGAGCGCGACGCTCGGGGGATCGGCCTCCACGAGCTCGTCGAGGCGATCGCCGCCGACCGGCCGGAGCGCGCGTCCGGAACCCTCGGACTGCATGTCGTCGATGTCGCCCGGGGCATCCTGGCCGCCGCGGCGGAGAGGCGCGTCGTCGAGATCGAGTCGCGTGCGCTGAAGCCCGAGGCGATGCCGGTTCCGACGATCGCTTGAGCGATACTCACAGTCGTGATCGTGGACTGTGCGGTGTACGAGAACGGACTCCGGCGCGACGGCATCCTGCCGCTCGAGGGCGCATTCGAAGCCTCCCGCCACGAAGGCGCCTTCGTCTGGATCGGCCTCCACGAGCCGAGCGCTGACGAGTTCGACTCGGTACGGCGTGAGTTCGACCTGCACGAGCTCGCCGTGGAGGACGCGATCAAGGCGCACCAGCGGCCCAAGCTCGAGGCCTACGACGAGTCGCTCTTCCTCGTCCTCAAGACCGCGCGTTACCTCGAAGCCGAGGAGACCGTCGAGTTCGGCGAGATCCAGGTGTTCATCGGCGACGGCTTCATCATCACCGTGCGCCACGGAGAGACGGCGCTCCACGACGTGCGCCTGAGGATGGAGCAGCGTCCCGATCTCCTGGGCTGCGGCCCGGGCGCGGCGCTGTACGCGATCGTCGACCGCATCGTCGACGACTACGCACCGGTCGCCGCAGGCCTCGACCGCGATATTCGCGAGATCGAGGGCGAGGTGTTCTCGCAGTCGCGCAACAACCAGGCCGAGCGCATCTACAAGCTCAAGCGCGAGGTGCTCGAGCTGCACGACGCCGTGGCCCCGCTCGTCAGCCCGGTCGACCGGCTCGCCCGGGGGCACCACGAGATCGTCCATGAGGACGTCCGCGCGTACTTCCGTGACGTGCACGACCACCTGCTCAGAGTCGTCGCCGAGGTCGAGAGCTTCCGCGATCTGCTCACGAGCGTGCTGGCGGCGAACCTGACGCAGGTGAGCGTGCGCCAGAACGAGGACGTGCGGAGGATCTCGGCCTGGGCCGCGATCATTGCGATCCCGACGATGATCGCGGGGATCTACGGCATGAACTTCGAGCACATGCCGGAGCTCGCATCGCAATACGGCTATCCGATCGTGCTCGGCGTGATCCTGGCGGCTTGCGTGTCGCTGTACACGTACTTCCGGCGGATCGGCTGGCTCTGAAGCAGTTTGCAATCTCCTCACACCGCCGCGGTACGGTTGCGCCGATGCGCACGCTGCTCGCCGTGCTGACACTCGGTCTCGCTGCCTCCGCCGCGGCGGCCGATCAGCCTGCCGCGTACGGGTTGGCGCAGCGCGGCAGCCTGAAGGTGGTCTCGAACGTGCTCGTCAACCCGAGCGGCGGTGAGATGAAGGGCGTCTGGATCGATGGCCAGAAAGGCTGCCGCGACCGCCGTACGCTCCGCGTCGCGATCCAGATCGACCTGGTCTCGAGCTCCGGAAAGACGACCCGCGTGAGGCGGTCGCGCGCCGGCTTCGTCGACAACTGCGCCGAGGGCGGCCCAAACTTCGGGTTCGACCTGGCGCCGCGTGCGCTCGGGATGGGCTGCGCCGACGGGCGGTGGCGCCCCGGGCGCTATTCGCTGAACACGAAGACGACGCACGTCGCCTCCGGCCTGATCGCACAGGCCAGCCTGTATTACCAGGTCACCCGGCCCTGCTAAGCGCGCAGGACGATTTCGAGCGCAGTGCCGCGGCCGGGGCGTGAGCGGAGCGCGAATCCGCCTTCGATCGTCTTGGCGCGGAGGCGCATGTTCTTCAGGCCCTGCCCCGCCGCCGCGTCGCCGCCGTCGAAGCCGACGCCGTCGTCCCTGACGCGGACGATCCGCCGGCCGAGCCGCTGGCCGATCCAGACCTCCGCGCGCTGGGCGCCGGCGTGTTTGCGGACGTTCGCGAGACCTTCCTGGACGATCCTGAACACTTCGATCTGCTCGTCCGGCGCAAGCAGGATCGCCGGATCGATCTCGACGTCCACCTCGAGCACCCCGTCTGCGGTGAGGAACTCGACGTAGCGGCGCAGGGCCGCGTCGAACGGAGCGGTTCCGCTCGCGGACGAGAGGGCGAGCACGGCGAAGCGCGCCTCTTGCTGCGCCGCCGCCGCGGCTTCCTTCAACTTCGGGAGCGTCGTTTCGAGGGGAGCTCCGGACTCCAACATGCTCGCGTGCGTCGACACGGCGAACAGATACTGCGCCAGACCGTCGTGGATCTCCCGCGCCACGCGGGCACGCTCCTCCGCGACCGCACGGCCGAACTCGGCGAAGCTGATCGCTCGCCACACCCCGACGAGGAGTACGCCGTAGGAGAGCAGGCGTAGGAAGTCGCCCTGCGAGATGAAGTCGCTCGATTGATGCGGCGTCAGCACGTAGTGCAGCTCCGCGAAGAGCGTCAGCGTCGCGCCGAGCGCGAGCCAGCTGTCGAGATCCTCGCCATGGGAGCGATAGCGCACTGCGAACCCGACGACGGCCACGAGGGCGAGCAGCGCGAGAAAGGAGGTGGCGACGGTCAGCTCGAACGTCCGGGAGCCCCCGTCTCCCTCGAAGACGCTCAGCCGCGCGCCGAACCCGTGCAGGGGTAGCCAGATCGCGAGGAGCGTGACGAGAAGCACCCCGATGCCGGCCAGGAGCGCGCGCCTGCGGGCGACGATCCGCGGCGCGGGCACGAGCGGCGCCAGCGCGATCAGCGTCGCAGCGAGGACGCGCGATCCGATCGCGGCCCAGGCCTCTGGGGCGCCCTGATTGGAGCCGCCGAGCACCGGGGCCACCGAGAAAGCGAGCGTCCCGATTCCGGCGACGAGGAAGCCCGCCGCCAGCAGGAGGTCGAGCATCCGTCCTTCGACGGAGAAGCGCACGCCGGCGAGAATCGCCACGATCGTCGCTGCCAGCACCACCGCCGTGTCGAGCACGAGCCGCCCCTCGGGTAGCTCGTACGTGTTCCGCAGGATCGGATTGGTGAGAAAGAGCGCCGTCGCCGAACCCAGGAGGGCGACGAGCAGCAGCTCACCTACGAGCCACGACTCGAACGTGTCTTTGACGCTTCTCTGCACGTTCCCCTAATCGGCAAGGAGCGGTCTGCCGATGAGAGGAACATGTCCGAGCGAATCCTCGTCGTCGACGACCATCCCCTGACGCGCGACGCCCTGGCGTCGCTGCTGGCGCAAGGGGGCTTCGATGTGGTCGGAGAGGCCGCCGACGGGGCCGCCGCGCTCGTGCTTGCACGCGATTTGCAGCCCGATCTCGTCCTGCTCGACTTGTCGATGCCGGATCTGGACGGGCTCGCGGCCCTGCCGCGGCTGCGCGCGGTCGCCCCCGGATGCGAGGTCGTCGTGCTGACGGCGTCGGGGACGGAGGAGAACCTGTTGGCGGCCATTCGCGCCGGCGCCGCTGGCTACCTGCTCAAGAGCGAGCCGCCGGAACGCATCGTCGCGTTCCTCCGCGGTGTCGTCAACGGCGAGGCCGCCCTCTCCGGTGAGATCGCCCGCCGGCTGCTCGACCAGCTTCGGACCGGCGGCCGGCTCGGCGGCGGCGTGCCCAACGGCATTGCAGACGCCCTCTCGGCCCGCGAGGTCGAGGTTCTGCTCCTGCTCGACGATCATCTCTCCACGGACGACATCGCGAAACGGCTGTTCATCTCCGAGCACACCGTGCGCTCGCACGTCAAGAGCATGCTGCGCAAGCTCGGCGTCTCCTCACGTCGCGACGCGCTCGAGCAGCTCGCACTCGCGCGCCGCTGATCCCTCACCGCGGGGGATGCGATTCACGTGGCCGGGGCGATGAGCCGGCGGGCAACTGCGCCGATACTTGAGCCAAGCGATTCTCCGAGCGCGGCGGCGTCAAGTGGCAGAACGGTCGGCGTAAGCCGGCCGTTCCTCGTTCTACGACGAGAAGCCGTCCTGGGCCGCGGCGACCAGCCGTGGCAAGGTCCCGAGGTTGTAGCCGCCCTCGAGAACGGCAGCGACCCGTGGGCCGAGGGCGGCGCAGCGTCGTGCGAGCTCGCGGAATCCCGAGTCGGACAGGAGCATCTCGCCGAGCGGATCCTCGACGTGTGCGTCGAACCCTGCCGAGACCAGCACCAGGTGGGGCTCGAAGGACTCGACCACGCGCTCGACCTCGCCGAACGCCACGGCGTACTCCTCGTCTCCGCACCCGGCGGGCAGCGGCAGATTCGCCGTTGACTCGTCACTCGTCCCCGGCCCGCCCGTGCCCGGATAGAACGGCCACTGGTGCAGCGAAACGAAGAGGACCGACCCGTCGCCGCGAAAGATCGCCTCGGTGCCGTTCCCGTGGTGGACGTCGAAGTCGACGATGGCGACGCGCTCGAGCCCGAGCTCGGACTGGGCGTAGCGCGCCGCCACGGCGACGTTGTTGAGGAGGCAGAAGCCCATCGCCCGGTCGGCGAGGGCGTGATGACCCGGTGGGCGGACGAGCGCGAAGCCGCTGCGGTCGACGGCCTCGAGCGCGATTCCCGCAGCCAGGGTGGCAGCCTGCCACGAACTCTCCGAGGCAACGGTCTCCGCGTTGACCCACCCCGGCCGGTCGATCCCCCGGAGTAACGCCAGGTACTCAGCCGTATGCGCGCGCTCGAGCTGGGCTTCGGACGCATAGCGCTCGACCTTCGCCCCGTCCAGCCCGAGCAGACGCTCCCGCCGTTCGGGATGGTCGCCCGTGGGGTGCAGACGCGAGAGCGCCGAGTGGGTCAGGAGCTCGACAGGGACTCCAACCTGCCCGCGAGCCGGCCGAGGCCCCACTCCGCGGCGAGGGCGGCAGCGCGAGCCCACGTCGGCTGCTGATCCTGGAGCGGAGGCAGCGGGGCTTGCGCGTCCATCGTCGCCACGCGGCGATACAGCCGCAGCGCCTCGGCTTCCGCCGCGAACCTGCCTTCCGCGAGCGCCGCCTCCAGACTCCCGTACTGCACCAGGATGGTGGCGGCCGTCTTGGCTCCGACGCCGCGCGCACCGGGGATCTTGTCCGACGGATCGCCGCGGAGCGCTATGAAGTCGGGCACCTGCGCGGGATCGACGCCGTAGCGCTCCCTCACCTCGGCAGGCCCGATCCGCGCCAAGGCTCCTCCTCCGGTCTGCGGCTGCAGGATCGTCGTGTGCTCACTCGCCAGCTGGAAGGTGTCACGGTCGCCGCTGGCGACGAGGGCGGTGCCGCTTCGCGCCTCTTCGAACGCGACGGCAGCCGCAAGGAAGTCGTCCGCCTCGTAGCCGTCCTCTTTGGCAGCTGCGAATCCCATCGCCTCCACGAGCTGCGGCGCCAGATCGAGCTGGTCGAGGAGCTCGGCGTCGAACACACGGCCGGATTGGTAGGCGGGGAGGGCCTCGTGCCGGTAGGTCGGCACCGTCAACGTGTCCCAGGCCACCAGGGCCGCGCGCGGACGCTCCTCCTGCCAGAGGCGGACGAGGAGGCCCCCGACGCCATCGAGCAGGTTGCCGGCTCCACCGTCCTTGCGCCGGATCGACTTCGGCAGCGCGTGGTAGTAACGGTGGGCGAAGGAGTCGCCGTCGAGGATCAGGAGCGGCTTCACGCCGAGCGCTCGAGCTCGCCGATTGCGGCCATCAAGCGCTCCGTCGCGACCTGCGGCGCGTCCTCGCGACCCGCCAGGTCGTTCAGCGGGATCGGCGGGCCGTAGGCGACCCGAAGCTGTGCCAGGCGCCCCAGCCGGTCGGTGCCGACGATCCCGACGGGGACGAGCGGCACGTCGGCGTCGAGAGCGATTCGCGCGGCCCCCGTGTGGGCGCGCGCCTCGTACTTCTTCCGCATCCCCTTCTTGCGCCGCGTCCCTTCGGGGAACATGACGACGATGTGCCCGTCACGGCAGAGCTGGGTCGCCGTCTCGATAGCCTCGAAGTCGGCCTGGCCGCGGCGCACGGGGAAGGCCCCCGCGGCGGTCGCGATCTGCTTGAACGGAGTCCAGAAGAGCTCGGACTTCCCCATGAAGCGCAGGTAGCGCGCGGGGAAGAGGGTCAGTCCGAGCGGCCAGGGGTCGAAGTTGGAATTGTGATTGGCGGCGAGGACGAAGCCGCCCTGTGGCAGGTGCTCCCGACCCTTCGCACGAAGGCGGAACAGCCCGAACAGGAGAGGCCAGCTTAGCCCGGCGATCGCGAGGTACATGGGGCTCGGCCGGGGCGACACAAGAGGAGTATCCCAGTGGGTCGCTAACGTGTCCCGCGCCATGGCAAAGAACTTGGTGATCGTCGAGAGCCCTGCGAAGGCGAAGACCATCGCCGGCTATCTCGGCAGCGATTACGTGGTCGAATCGAGCATCGGCCACATTCGCGACCTCCCGAACAGAGCTTCCGAGATCCCGGAGAAGTTCAAGAAAGAATCGTGGGCGCGGCTCGGCGTGGACGTCGAAAACGGCTTCGAGCCCCTCTACGTCGTCGATTCCGACAAGAAGGGCAAGGTCAGCGACCTCAAGAAGCTGCTGAAGAGCGCCGACGAGCTGCTGCTCGCGACGGACGAGGATCGCGAGGGCGAGGCGATCGCCTGGCATCTGCTCGAGGTCCTGCAGCCCAAGGTGCCGGTCCGCCGGATGGTCTTCCACGAGATCACGCGCGACGCCATCCGGCGGGCGCTCGGCGAGACGCGTGCGGTCGACCAGCGGCTCGTCGACGCGCAGGAGACGCGGCGGATC
>DATLDK010000113.1:0-18438 GCA_035525905.1 Gaiellaceae bacterium
TCACGTTCTTCCTCGACACCGACACGCTCTTTCCCCTGTTCGGCCTGCCGCCCCGGCTCGACGCCTAATCCGTCAAGACCTCGGTCAGGCCCATGAAGTCCAGGAGCTCGACCAGCTCCGCGGAAGCATTCCGCAGCCGGACGCGGCAGCCCTGCCGCCGGGCCGCGAGCTGAAGGCGGGCGAGCGCATCCACGGTCACCGCATCGACGCGGACGCTGCTGACGTCGCACTCCGCCAAGCCCGTATCGCTGCCACTGAGGACCGCGCAGACGCGGTCGCAGAGACCCGGCATGTCGTCTCGGGCGATTGGGCCCCAAATGGCGAACTCCATGCCGGTAAGGACCTCCGCGCCCGCCGAAATTCATCGGCGCTCGACCGATGAGTTCCGCCGAGACGCCCGGTCGAACCTGTAGAAACGTCACCGTGAGGAGGACAAGATGACCATCGCCGACACCCGCAGGAAATGGCTCGCGCTCTACGTGCTCGCGCTGGGAGACCTGCTGATCGTGCTCGACATCTCGATCGTGAACGTCGCTCTGCCGTCGATTCGAGAGGACCTGGGTTTCTCGGAGGCGTCGCTCGCCTGGGTGATCAACGCCTATACGCTCACCTTCGGCGGCTTCATGCTGCTGGCGGGACGGCTCGGCGACCTCTTCGGCCACCGCCGCATCTTCCTGTTCGGGGTCGGGCTCTTCACGCTCGCGTCCCTGGCGTGCGGGCTCGCCACATCGCAGGAGATCCTCGTCGGCGCCCGTGCGGTGCAGGGCATCGGCGGCGCCGTCGTGGCGGCCGTCGCCCTGTCGCTGATCATGACGCTCTTCACGGAGCCCGCGGAGCGCGCCAAGGCGATGGGCGTGATCGGCTTCGTCGCCGCCGGCGGCGGCTCGATCGGAGTGCTCGCCGGCGGTGTGCTCACCGATGTCCTCAACTGGCACTGGATCTTCCTCGTCAACCTCCCGGTCGGCGCAGCCGTGATCGCGCTCTGCCTGATGCTGCTCCCCGGCGGGAGGGGCCAGCGCAGCGAAGCCAGGCTCGACGTGGCAGGCGCGATCGCGGTGACGGCCTCGCTGATGCTGGCCGTGTACGCGATCGTCAACGGGAACGAGCAGGGTTG
Organism: Gaiellaceae bacterium; assembly: GCA_035525905.1. Classification (GTDB taxonomy): domain Bacteria; phylum Actinomycetota; class Thermoleophilia; order Gaiellales; family Gaiellaceae; genus Gaiellasilicea. The sequence continues at coordinate 1,115 of DATLDK010000113.1, forward strand.
GACGTCCGGCAGGACGCTCGGCCTGCTCGGCGCCGCGGTGGCCGGGCTCGCAGCCTTCCTCGCGATCGAGGCCCGCGTCGAGTCGCCGCTGATGCCGCTGGGACTCTTCCGCCTTCGCAGCGTGGCCACGTCGAACATCGTCGGCGTGCTCTGGTCGGCTGCGATGTTCGCGATGTTCTTCCTCTCTGCGCTGTACCTCCAGCTCGTGCTCGGCTACAGCCCGCTCGAGGTCGGCCTCGCCTTCCTGCCGGCGAACCTGATCATGGGCGCCTTCTCCCTCGGTCTCTCGGCCAAGGTCGTCATGCGCTTCGGGGTCAAGCTCCCACTCGTCCTCGGCATGTCCCTCGTCGCAGCGGGTCTGGCGCTCTTCGCCAGGGCCCCGGTCGACGGGAGCTTCGCGGTCGACGTCCTGCCGAGCATGATCATTCTCGGATTCGGGATCGGGATGGCGATGAATCCGTTGCTCCTGGCCGCGATGAGCGATGTCGAGCCGCAGGAATCGGGGCTCGCGTCGGGTGTCGTCAATACGTCGTTCATGTTGGGCGGCGCCCTGGGCCTGGCTGTCCTCGCCAGCGTCGCGGCGGCCCGGGCGGGCGACGATCCTTCACTGGCCCACCTCGTCGACGGGTACCACGCGGCGTTCCTGATCGGAACGGTCTTCGCCGTCGCGGCGGGGGTCGTCGCCGCTGTCTTCATGCGCGGGCTGCCCGCGAAGGCGCCCGCGACGGAAGCCTTGGCTGCGTGACCGAGCTCGCGATCCGCCTCCGTGACGTGGTCAAGCGGTACGGCGAGATCACGGCCGTGGACGGGCTCGACCTCGACGTGCCCGAGGGAACGTGTGTCGGCCTGCTCGGCCCCAACGGGGCCGGCAAGTCGACCACCATGCGGCTCCTCACGGCGCAGTCGATCGCGGACGAGGGCGAGATCGAGGTGCTCGGGTTCAGGCTGCCGGCGGAATCCAAGGCGGCACGCGCGCAGTGCGGTGTGACGCCGCAGCTCGACAACCTCGACGTCACGCTAACGGTGGCGCAGAATCTGCTCGTCTTCGCCCACCTCTACCGGATTCCACGCCCGGACCGGCGCGCCGCGATCGAGCGCGCGCTTGAGATGGCGAAGCTCGAGGACCGGCGCGACACCCGGGTGGACAAGCTCTCCGGCGGCATGCGTCGGCGCCTTCTGATCGCGCGTTCGCTCGTCCATCGGCCGCGGCTCGTGCTCCTGGACGAGCCCACCGTCGGTCTCGATCCGCAGGTCCGTCAGGAGCTCTGGGCGCTGATCGACGCGCTCCGCAGCGAGGGGACGACGATCCTCATGTCCACGCACTACATCGAAGAGGCGCAGCGCCTCGCCGACACGGTGCTGATCATGTCCCACGGCAAGGCCGTCGCCGCGGGGCCGCCGGCCGAGCTGGTGGTCGAGCACGCCGGCGCGGAAGTGCTCGAGGTCTACGGGCAGCCGGCGCGGCTCGCCGAGGTCGAACAGCAGGCAGGTGCCTCGGGGTTGCGGACGCGCCGGACCGGCACGAGCATCGCGATCCTCGGCATCGAGGACGGGAACGGCTTCCCGATCGACGGGGAGCGGCGTCCGGCGAACCTGGAGGACGTGTTCGTGCTGCTCACCGGCGAGGAGATCGCCTGATGGCGACTCCCGTGGCCCGGCCACGCCTGGGGCGACTCGAACGCCCGGCGATCACCGGCGTGCTGGTGCGCGAGGTGATCAACTTCTCGTCCTATTGGCGCTCCGCGACGTTCTCGTCGACCGTGGAGCCGACCATCTACCTGCTTGCGTTCGGCTTCGGGTTCGGCGCCCTCGTCAGCAAGGTCGGCGGCTACGACTACGTCGAGTTCGTCGGCACCGGCACGGTTGCGACCGCGGTGCTCTTCTCGAGCGCATTCGCCGCGATGTTCGGCACCTTCATCAAGTACCAGTTCCAGCGCACCTACGACGCGATCCTCGCGGCGCCCGTCGACACCGAGGAGCTCGTCACCGCCGAGGCGCTCTGGATCGCGGCTCGCGCCGGGGTCTACGGCTGCGTGCCGATGCTGGTTGCGATCGTCTTCGGGCTCGACCCGGCGTGGGGGATGTTGACGGTGCCGCTGATCGCGTGGGTCGCCGGGTTCGGCTGGGCGTGCTTTGGGGTCTCCGTTGCCGGGTTTGCGAAGTCCATCGACAACTTCAGCTACATCATCAGCGCCGTGCTGACGCCGCTCTTCCTCCTCGCCGGCACGTTCTTCCCGCTCGACGGACTGCCGCGCTGGGCGCAGATCCTCGGCGAGGTCAACCCGCTGCATCACTGCGTGGAGCTCGTCCGGCACGCGGCGTTCGGCTGGGATGGATGGGAGGATCTGGCTCGAGTGGGCGCGCTGGCGGCATTCGGCCTGGTCATGTGGCGGCTCGCCATCTACGCGATGACCCGCAAGCTGATCGACTGACAGCAGGACCGTCTGCGATACTGACCGCCGATCCCCGGACGGGAAAGGACGCAGATGAAGGGTCAGCAGAAACCGAAGAAACTGGCCAAGAAAGCGCCGGTCAAGTCCTTGAAAGAGAAGCGCGCAGCCAAGCGTGACGCCGCCAAGCCAGGCCGCGGCCTCGACGTCTAGACGTCAGCCACTGCGCTTCTGGCGCCAGCGATGTAGCTCTTTCGACTTGAAGACCGACTTCGACGGCTCCACCGGCGGCGCTGGATCGTGATCCTCGAGCCAGCGCGCCGCGTCGTCCTCGGGGTCGAGCCCGACCATGCGCTCGCGCTCGCCACGCCGCTTTGCCGCCTTCTCGACCGGCCGCTCCTTCACCGGTTGTGGTTCACCACCTCGACGTTGTTCCCGTCCGGGTCGAGCACGTACGCGCCGTAGTACCCCGCGTGATAGACGGGGCGCTCGCCCGGCCCTCCGTTGTCCCGATAGCCCGCCGCCGTGGCCTCGCGGTGGAACCGGTCGACGGTCTCGTTGTCTGTCGCAGGAAATGCGAGGTGGACGTGCTCTGTCGCATGACCATTGCTGACGACGGAGAAGGAGCCGCTCACGCATGCGAACTGCGTCCGGCCCGGAAGCTCGCGGCCGCTCCGAAACCCCGTCGCGGGGGCCACCGTCTCGTAGAAGCGCGTGGATGCCGCGAGGTCTGCCACACGAATCCAGAGATGGTCGATCGCTGCGCGGTGCCCTACCCCGCCGTGATGAACCGCCTCTGCGCTGTTGCCGTCCGGATCGAGCAGGAAGGCTCCGTAGTAATCGTCGCTGTACTGCGGCCTCAGCCCCGGTGCGCCATCGTCCCGGTACCCCGCCCCGGTGCCTACACGCCAGAACTCGTCCACGTGGGCACGCGAGGGCGCAGCGAATCCGATGTGCAGCCGCCGCGTCGTCGGGCTCGTGGTCGAGGCCTGGGCGAGGCCGAAGTCGCTCCACTCCGCGTAGTGCTCGTTCGAGTGGTCCCGCTCGATGCCGAGGGCGCCGAGGACGATCTCGTAGAACCGCTCCGACGCGGGACGGTCCGAGACCCGGATCGTGACGTGGTCGAACACGCCGCGACGATACCCAAGCGATGAGTCGTGGAGCCCAGCTGTCGCTGGGCTCCACGTGTCAGAGGTCGTTCGACGCGTGATCCGCGAACGGGCACTGCTCCCGACCGGACTTGCCGGTGAAGGTGCCATGTGCCTTGGCGGACTGAGTCGGCGTCACCTTGGCCTTGACCGGCTTCGCCGCCGGCGCAGAGCCGCCGGCGAACGCCATGGTCGCCCACACGGCGGCGAGCAGGAAGATCCCCACCAGCGCGACGAGGAGCGGAGCCCTACGTGCTTTACGTCCCTCTTCCATGGGCCTCCTTCCGTTCGGTGCCCACAGGCAGCTTAGTTGAGCGACGGGTCGGGTGGCATGAGGGCGAGGAGGGCATAGGACCCACCCTGCCGGCGCAGCACGGCGCTCCACAGCCCGTCCGGATCGTCGCTGAAGACGTCGTCCGCCTCGGCGGGGACGACGAACCACGACTCCCCCTCGAGCTCCTCCTCGAGCTGGCCCGCGCTCCAGCCGGCGTAGCCGACATAGACGCGGCCGCGCGCCACCGGCACGTCCGGCTCCTGCACGAATCCGACCGTGCCGAAGAGGAGCTCCGAAGCGTCTTCGGGGTCGTCGAGCTCGGCGATCGCGAGCACCGATTCGAGGGCGACCGGGCCGCCGACGTAGACCGGGTCCTTACCGGCGAGCGGGACGAGCTCCGGAAGGGCGTCCGCGACGGGCGTGTCCGTGGGCCGGTTGAGGACGAGCCCCATCGCACCTTCCTCTCCGTGCTCTGCGACGAGCACCACGGTTCGATGGAAGTTCGGATCGTGCAGGATCGGCGCTGCGACCAGAAGCCTGCCGCGTAACGTCTCGCTCATCTCCGGAGCGTACGCGGAACGGGATCCGCAGTTCGCGGATCCCGTTCCTGCGACCGAAGATCGTGGGCTACTTGATCGCCAGCGCGTTCATGATCGCACCGCCGTAGACGGGGTGGAACAGGTAGTTGGAGACGCGCGAGGAGACGAACTCGCGCACGTTCGCGTTCGAGAGCGGCGCCCACGGCGCCGCGTTCTTCATCATGTCGACGTCCAGCTTCCCGTACGCGTCGTAGCGGGCTCCGCCGGAGAGCTTCGCCGCGTCCGTCATGGCCCTGTTGTACTTGGGGCTGTTGAAGTAGGAGTAGTTCGAGTTGTTCGCCTCCTGGATGTTCTGTCCGTCCAGGAGCACGTTGATGAAGTCGAACGGGTCCGGATAGTCCGCGAACCAGGCGATCAGGAACATGTCGAAGTCGGACCCACGGGTTCCCGCCGTCTTGATCGCAACCCCAAACGGCTGTGGCTTGAGGCTGACGCTGAGGCCGATCTGCTCGAGGTTGTACTTGAGGATCTGTGCCCTCGCGACCGAGGTCGGGCTCGTCGTGTGCAGGAGCGTGATGTCGTCCTTCGCACCAGCTGCGAGCTGGCGCCCCTTGGCCGGGTTCGCTCCCTTGATCGGGTAGATGTTCGCGTCCCGGAAGCCCTGCAGGTTGGGGGCGAGGATCTGGTCGGTGCGCTTGCCCGCGTATTTGCCCGCAACGCGCAGCATCGACGGCCGGTCGATCGCATAGTTGATCGCCTGTCGTAGGTTCAGCTTCCGCAGAGCCGGGCGGCTCGTGTTCAGCGCGAAGTAGGTCGTGTTGATGCCCGTATTGACGAAGTACCGCCCGTTCCCACCCTTGCTGATCCCGAACTGGCGGGACAGGTCGTCGTGCGCGGTCGGCGGCAGCCCGAACTGGTCGTAGTCCACCTGGGCCGCCCGCACTTGCAGGAGGCTCTGGTTCAGATCGGTGTTGGTGGAGATGACGATCCGATCGGCATTGGCCGGGCGCGTTCCTTTGTAGAAGCGGTTCCGCTCGAGCACGACCTGGCTGCCGGGCGTCCGGCTCGCGATGTGGTACGGACCGGCTGACGGATAGACGCTGATCCCCTTCGGATCGATCGGCATGCTGGGCTTGACGGCCGCGAAGAACGGCATCGCCACCTCGGCCAGGAACGTCGGGTTCGCGCGAAGGAGACGGATCGTGAGCGTCTGGCCCTTCGCGACGACGCCGGTGACCGAGCTCGCCTTGCCCTCGCTACGGGCGTCGGCGCCGACGACGTCGTGCAGGAAAGCGATCGCCGGCGAGGCTTGCTGCTGGCTGGCCGCCCGCTCGAAGGCGCGCTTGAATGCCGCTGCGGTGACCGCGGAGCCGTCGCTGAAGCGCAGTCCCTTCTTGACGGTGAACGTGTACGTCTTGCCGTCCCGTGAGATGCGCGGGAAGCCCGCTGCATCCGGAGTCAGGCGCGATCCTTCCGGTGCAGGCTTGTCCGGGTAGTTCAGGAGCATCAGGTTCGTCATGAAGAGCACCTGCCAGCCCGGGGCCTCGTACGAGAGGGCGGGGTCGAGGAACTCGTAGTCGGTGGTCGACAGGTTGATGCGGAGCGTGCCGCCCCGCTTCACCTCGCTGCCGCCGGCCTTTCCCGGGGCCGCGCCGCCGGCCGAGCCGGCAGAGCTGGCGCCGACGAGCAGGCCCGCCCCGATCACCGCCGCGGCGAGCGAGGGCAAGAGCTTCTTGTGCATCGGATTCCCTTTCGGTTGCGGACCGCCGGCCGGCGGTCGAGCTGATAGGGAATACGACGGATGAACCGATGTTTAGTTAGAATAAACTAACCCGGCAGCACCTTCTGCACTGCCTCGGTGAGCTCGGAGAACGTAAAGGGCTTCTCGAGAAACGCGGTGCCCGGGGGCAGGACGCCGTCCGAGAAGATCCCGCTCTCGGCGTAGCCGGACATGTAGACGACCTTCAGTTCCGGATACGAGGCGCGTAGCCGCTCGACGACCTCCTGTCCCCCAAGCTTGGGCATCGCCAGGTCGGATAGGAGGACGTCGACGTGGTGCTTCGCGGCCAGCGCGAACGCCTCCTCGCCGTTCCGGGCGACCAGAACGGTGAAGCCGACCCCCTCGAGAACGGTGCGCACGAGCCCCCGCACGACGTCTTCGTCCTCGACGACGAGGACGGTCTTGCCCGCAGTGTCCTGCGGCACCGGGGTTGGTGCGACGACTGGCTCCGGTGCGTGCCCGCGTGCCACGTCCGCCCGCACCATGTAGATCGTGAACTCCGAGCCCACGCCGACTTCGCTCTCGACGACGATGTAGCCACCGCTCTGCTTGACGATCCCGTAGACCGTCGAGAGGCCGAGCCCGGTCCCCTTGTCGGTGTCTTTCGTGGTGAAGAAGGGCTCGAAGATCTGCGACAGGGTCTCCTCGTCGATGCCCTCACCCGCGTCGCGTACGGTTAGCGTCACGTACCTGCCCGGGGCGATCGAGCCGTCGCCGAACTCCTCCGGGACGTCGGCGTTCGCGGTCACGATCGAGAGCGAGCCGCCTGCGGGCATCGCGTCTCGCGCGTTCACCATCAGGTTCAGCACCACTTGATGGAGCTGGCCGGGGTCTGCTTCCGTGCGGCCGAGCGCGGGGTCGAGCGCGAGCGACATGACGATGTCCTCTCCGATCATGGGCTGGAGCATCGAATGGAGCTCGACCACGATCTCATTGAGGTCGAGGAGCTCCGGTTTGAGCACCTGCTTGCGGCTGAAAGCGAGGAGCTGCCGGGTCAGCTGCGAGGCGCGCTCGGTTGCCTTTCGGATCTCCTCGAGATCGGAGCGGAGCGGCGAGCCGTCAGCCGAGTGGTCCAACGCGAACGCGGTGTATCCACCGATGACGGTGAGCATGTTGTTGAAGTCGTGCGCGACCCCGCCGGCGAGCCGCCCGATCGCCTCGAGCTTCTGGCTCTGCCGCAGCTGGTCCTCGAGCACCTTCTGCTCGGTGACGTCCTCAGCCATGCCGATCACGTAGTTCGGCTTCTCGTCCGCGTCGCGAACCAGCGCAGCCGCGAGGTGCGTCACGACAGTCCGTCCTTCCTTGGTCACGAACAGCGCCTCGCGCCTGTACGCGTCGTAATCACCCCGGACGAGCGCCGCATACTCCTCGGCTCCGTTCGCCCGGTCGTCCGGATGGACGAGGTCGGCGGGTGACGCCTGGCGCAGCTCCTCCTCTGTGTAGCCGAGTAGCGCCTGCAGCGACCGGTTTGCGGCACGTACCGTGCCGTCGACGCCGATCAGCATCGTCGCCGTCGGCGCAGACTCGAACATCGTGCGGAACCGCTCCTCGCTCTCGCGCAGGAGCGCGACGGTCGAGAGGGTGCGGTGTCCGAGCGCAAGCGGTGCGATCAGGGCCGGCAGAAGCCAGGGATTGAACTCGACGAACGCCCCTATGGCCACGCCGAGCAAGGCGAGCACGAGCTCGATCCCGAATCCGGTCGCCGAGAAGAGCCCACTCTCGCGGAACGTATGCCCCCGACCGAGCCGCAGCATGATCGCGAGCAGGGCATGGTTGACGGCGACGAACACGACCGCAGCCAGCAATCCCGCCAGCGCGAAGGACGCGTCGCCTGGCCCGGCCGTGTCCGCAACCGCCCAGGCGCCCAGCGCGCTGAGCGTGTAGTTCGAGAGGTTGAAGGCCTGGATGTACCAGGGCGGGTGATCGTCTCGTGACCACACCGGCAGGTGCAGCGCGAGGACGAGCCCGAGGACGAGAGCAGGAGGGAGGGCGAGGGCGCCGGCCACGATGAACGCGGGGCCCGTGTGGAAGGAGTGATTGCGGCCAACGGCGACCCGGAACCGGGGGGCCAGGGCGGCGAGTGGGAGGAGCAGCGCGAAGGAGATCCACTCGGTGCGGGTCGGGTCGGTGGAGACGACGGCGGCGACCGCGGCGACGAGGGCAGCGAGCCCGATGATGGAGGCGTAGGCCGACGCGTGACGGGACAGCGGTCCGAAGCGGCGCGAGCGCCACCCCGAGCGTTCCGCCACCGCTGGGTCCCGCGCCTGCCGCATGGCATCACGGTACTGCGCTGACAGGCGTTATGCCGGAGCTACTGACATTGGGCAGCACGAGCGGGCACCGACGCGACGTCTCCGCGCCGGCGCCTGCTCGCGACGAAAAGGAACGTCCTAGCTCGACCAGTCCGCCGACGGCTTGGCCTTCGACGACCAGTCGGCCGCGAGGCCGGCGGCCGGCGCAGCAACGGTCACGCCGAGCACGACGAGCATGCACAGCACGATGCGGATGCGCTTCGACGTGCCCTGCAGGTCCGTGTTCCCCATCATCCATCCCCTTTGCTCGGTTTGCGTGAGCACCCCTGCTCGCGCGACCTCCCCATAGTTGACCAATGTTGACAAAATCTGAATCGTCGATTCCGCGTCCGGGCCATCCCCGAAACGGCGTGCGGGCGTACCCCTTTCGAGGGACTCAGCTCAGGGCGTCGCGGAGCGAGCGCACGTATCGGCGCAGCGATTCCGGCCCGCCCTCGGCCGCCTCGAGTGCGCGCGATCCCACGACGACGCCGTCCGTCAGCTCCGCGGCCGCGCGGGCATCGGCCGGCGTCGAGATCCCGAAGCCCGCGTACAGCGGTACCGAACCTGCGATCGCCCGCGCGCGCGCAGCCAGCCCGTGCAGGGAGGCGGACAGCCCGGTCCGGGCGCCCGTCGTGCCCGTCAGCGTGACGAGATAGAGCCAGCCGTCCGTGAGCTCGGCCGCGAGGCGAAGCCGCTCGTCGGTCGACGTGGGGGCGACGAGCTGGACGCGCCGGAGGCCCTGCCGCTCCCCCGCGGGCAGGTCTGCCACGATCAGGCTGGTGGCGCCCGCGGCGCGCGCGTCGGTTGCGAAGCGCTCCCAACCGTATGCCTCGAGCAGCGAGGCGTACGTCATCGGCACGAGCGGGACGTCGACCCGCGCACGCGTCTCGGCCAGGCAATCGAGACACGCCTGCGTGCGCATCCCCTGTGCCAGCGCCTTCTCGGCGGCGCGCCGGACGACCGGCCCGTCCGCGAGCGGGTCGGAGAACGGGAAGCCGAGCTCGACGATGTCCGCACCTCCCTCGACAGCCGCCTCGGCCAGCTCCGGCGTGTCCGGGCCGGACATCAGGTAGATCGCGAGGGTCTTGCTCACGTTCGAGCGAGGACCTCGGCGAGATCCTTGTCTCCACGGCCGGACAGGCAGAGGACGATGAGCTCGGCGTCGAGGTCCTCCACCCGCGCCAGTGCGTGCGACGGCTCCAGCGCCGGGATGATCCCCTCGGTACGCGTCAGCCGGCGGAACGCGGCCAGTGCCTCCTCGTCGGTGGTGCCGACGTAGCGCGCGCGACCGGAGTCGCGCAGGAACGCGTGTTCAGGCCCGACGCCGGGGTAGTCGAGCCCGGCCGAGATCGAGTGCGCGTCGGCGATCTGGCCGTCTTCGTCCGCGAGCACCGAAGAGCGTGACCCGTGCAGTACTCCCGTCCGGCCGGTGCCCAGGCTCGCGGCGCCGGCTGCTTCCACGCCGACGATCTCGACATCGGCGTCCTCGACGAAACCGGCGAACATCCCGATGGCGTTCGAGCCGCCGCCGACACACGCGATCACTGCTTCGGGCAGCCGCCCTTCCGCCTCGAGCACCTGCTCGCGCGCTTCGCGGCCGATGACGGCCTGCAGCTCCCGCACGATCGCGGGGTACGGCTCTGGCCCCACGCACGAGCCGATCAGGTAATGAGTCGTCTCCACGTTCGTGATCCAGTCGCGGATCGCCTCGCTCGTCGCTTCCTTCAGGGTCTTGGTCCCGAACTCGACCGGCCGCACCTCGGCGCCGAGCAGGCCCATCCGCTCGACGTTGGGCTTCTGGCGGCGCATGTCCTCGGAGCCCATGTAGACGACGCAGTCGAGCCCGAACCGCGCGCACACGGTGGCCGTGGCGACCCCGTGCTGCCCCGCGCCGGTCTCCGCGACGATTCGCTGCTTGCCGAGCCGTCGGGCGAGCACCGCCTGCCCGAGTGCGTTGTTCAGCTTGTGAGCGCCGGTGTGGAGGAGATCCTCCCGCTTCAGATACAGCCGCTTCGCCGGCGCGAACCGCTCGGCGCGGGTGAGTGGGGTGGGGCGTCCGGCGTACGTGCGCGCCAGCTCGTCCAGCTCTCGGCGGTAGCCCTCGTCCGCGAGCGCCTCTTCCCACGCCGCGGTGAGCTCGTCGAGGGCGGGGATCAGCGTCTCCGGCACGTAGCGCCCGCCGTAGGCTCCATACGTCTCAGGCACGAGCAGCCGCCACATACGCTCGAACCTTGTCCGGATCCTTGATTCCGGGCTCGGCTTCGAGGCGCGAGCTCGCGTCGACGGCCCACGGTCGAACCTTCCGGATCGCGTCCCCGACGTTGTCCGCTGCCAGCTTTCCGGCCAGCACGACGCGGCCCGGCATCGAGGCGGCTCGTTCCCAATGCCCGGGGTCGTCAGCACTCCAGGGAAGATCCAGGAGCTGCGCGACCGGCTCGCCGTCCCGCAGGAGCACCGCATCGCGCCCGCGTACGGAACCTTCCTCCCGCTCGTGCACCTGGTCGAGGGACGCGGCGCTCGTGCCGGGCTCTCCGACCCAGACGGCCACCGCGAGGAGCTCGTCGGGGACCGACAGCACCTCGTCGGCTGCGCGGGGGCTCTCCGGCGCGAGGATGAAGCCGGCCAGATCCGCGCCGGCTTCCGCCGCGAGGGCGACGTCCTCCTCGCGGGTCAGGCCGCAGACCTTGACGAGCGGCCGCGCGAGGAGCTCGTGCAGCTTCTTACCCGGCTCGGGCGCCTGCATCAGGGCCGAGCCGACGAGGATCGCGTCGGCACCGGCGAGCTCCGCGGCCGCGCCCTGGGCCCGCGTGTGCACGCCGCTCTCTGCGATCGCGATCCGGTCGGCGGGGATGCGTGCGACGAGCTCGAGTTGCGCCCGGCGGTCGATCGCGAACGTGCCGAGGTCGCGGGCATTGACGCCGATGATGGGGGCCCCGAGCGCGATCGCCCGCTCCAGCTCGGCGGCGTCGTGGGCCTCCACAAGCGTGTCCAGCGAGAGGTCACCGGCCAGCGCCATCAAGGTTGCCGTCCGGCCGTCGTCGAGGTCGCGGAGAAGGAGCAGGACGGCGTCGGCACCCGCTTCCCGCGCCGTGCGCAGGTGCTCCTCGGTGGAGAAGAACCCCTTCGCGAGCAGGGGCAGCTCGACGCTCGCGCGCGCGGCGCGGAGGTCGTCCCAGTCGCCCCCGAAGCGTTCGTCGACGAGGACAGAGACCGCTGCCGCGCCCGCGCGCTCGTAGTCAGCGGCGAGCGCTCCCGGCTCCGCGTCGGGGCGGATGTCCCCGAGCGAGGGCGAGCGGCGCTTGAATTCCGCGATCGCGCCCAGGCCGGGGGCGGCGAGAGCATCTCTAAACCGCATTGGAGAACCTCGCCAGCTCGGCGAGCCGCGCGCCTGCTGCGCCGGTATCGATGGCCTCGCGGGCGAGCTCGAGCCCCCCGCGGAGGTCTTCCGCGTGGCCGCCGGCGGCGATGGCGCCCGCAGCGTTCAGGAGGATCGCGTCGCGCCTGCCGCCGTCCGCCCCCGCGAAGACGTCGCGGATCGCCTGCGCGTTCTCGGCCGGAGAGCCACCACGCAGCTCGGCCGGGTCGCACCGCCCGATCCCGAGCTCGATCGGGTCGATCACGCGCTCGCGCACCTCGCCGTCGACGACCTCGCACACGTCGTTCGGGCCTGCCGGGGAGAGCTCGTCGATCCCGTGCGCGCCGTGGACCACGTAGGCGTGCCGCGCCCCGAGCTGAGCTAGCACCTCGGCGATCGTCCGCACGAGTGTCGGCGTGTAGACCCCGATCACCTGCGCCCGAGCGCCTGCCGGGTTCGTGAGCGGGCCGAGCACGTTGAACACGGTACGCGCGGCGAGCTCCCGTCGCACAGGTGCTGCGTGCCGCATCGCCGGGTGGTGAGAGGGCGCGAACATGAAGCCGAACCCGAGCTCGTCGATCGACCGCTCGATGCGCTCCACAGGCTGCTCGAGCGAAAAGCCCAGAGCCTCGAGCACGTCCGCCGAGCCGGACGCCGACGAGACGGCGCGATTGCCGTGCTTCGCCACCCCGGCGCCGGCGGCGGCTGCCACGATGGCCGCCGCGGTCGAGATGTTGATCGTGCTGGCGCCGTCGCCCCCGGTACCGGCCGTGTCGACAAGGTCCTCGCGCTGCGGCCGTACTGCGAGCACATGGCCGCGCATCGCCTCCGCACAGCCCGCGATCTCGTCCGCCGTCTCGCCCTTCAGCCGGAGCGCGACGAGGAAGCCGCCGATCTGTGCCTGGGTCGCCTCGCCGCGCATGATCTCGTCCATCACGTCATGTGCTTGCGACCGCGTCAGCGAGCGGGCGTCGAGCAAATCCGCGAGCGCCTGCTGGATCACGTGAGGAAGTTCCGGCCGAGCTCCGGGCCGAGCGGCGTCAGCACGCTCTCGGGGTGGAACTGGACACCTTCGATCCGCAGCGAGCGGTGCCGAACGGCCATCACCTCGCCGTCCTGCGTGCGCGCCGTCACCTCGAGCTCCTCGGGCACCCGCAGCGCCGCGAGGGAGTGGTAACGGCCGGCCTCGAGCGGATCCGGCAGGCCCCGGAAGACACCCTTGCCGTCGTGCTCGACCGGAGATGCCTTGCCGTGGAGGAGGGCGCGGGCCTGGCCGATCTCGCCGCCGAAGGCCTCGACGATCGCCTGGTGGCCGAGACAGACTCCGAGCGTCGGGACGGTCGGGCCGAGCCGCCGGATCAACTCCACCGACACGCCCGCATCCGCCGGCCTGCCGGGGCCTGGTGAGATCACGAGCTGGTCCGGCGCCAGGGCCTCCGCCTCCTCGACCGTGATCGCGTCGTTCCGGAAGACGCACACCTCGGCGCCGAGCTCTTCGAACAGATGGACGAGGTTGTAGGTGAACGAGTCGTAGTTGTCGATCATCAAGAGCATCAGGCGTCCTTCTCGGCGAGGTCGATCGCGGCCTCGAGTGCCGCGAGCTTGTTCAGGCACTCGCGGTGCTCGTCCGCAGGATCCGAGTCTGCCACGATTCCGGCGCCCGCCTGGAGGAGCGCCACGCCCTCGTGCAGGACGATCGTGCGGATCGCGATGCAGGTATCCATCGTCCCTCCCGGGAGCACGTAGCCCACGGCTCCGGCATACGGACCACGGCGGTGGTGCTCGAGCTCCGAGACGATCTGCATGGCGCGTACCTTCGGCGCGCCGGAGACGGTGCCGGCCGGGAAGCAGGCGCGAAGCAGCTCGAACGGGGTGACGCCGTCGTGCAGCTCGCCCGTCACCTCCGACACGAGGTGGGTGACGTGCGAGAAACGCTCGGGCTCGAGGTAGCGCGCGACGCGGACGCTGCCAGGCGTGCAGGCGCGGGAGAGGTCGTTGCGGCCGAGGTCGACGAGCATCACGTGCTCCGCGCGATCCTTCTCGGACTCGAGCAGCCGCTCCGCGTCCCCTTCACCGGGATGGGTGGTGCCTGCGATCGGGTTCAGGCTCGCGCGGCCGTCCTCGCACTTGACGAGGGTCTCGGGCGAGGAGCCGATCAACGCGAGCTCGCCCAGCTCGAGCAGGAAGAGGTAGGGGGACGGGTTGACGCGGCGCAGGGCGCGGTAGAGCTCGAGCGCGGAAGCCGACGTGGGGCGCTCGGCACGCTGCGAGAGCACGACCTGAAACGCATCGCCCGCCCGGATCAGCTCCTTGATCCGCCGCACGCCGTCCTCATAGGCGGCCTGCTCGGGGGAGCGCCTGACCTCCCCTGCCGGAGAGCGCTCCTGTTTCTGAAAGGCGAAGTCGCCTTCGAGCCGCGCTGCGATCGCGGCCTGGTCGCCGGCGAGCACCTCGGCGGTGCCGCTGCCGTGGTCGAAGCGCACGAGTGTCTCAGCCACGATGAAGCGGCTCTCCGGCAGGTTGGGGCCGTCCGCGGGCAGCGGCACCGTCGGCTCGAGCTTCGCGACGTGGTCGTAGGCGAGATACCCGACGACAGGCTGGTCGAGGGTCTCCGCCTCCTCGAAGCCGACGAGCCGCTTCCCGGAGCCGATGAAGGAGTGGCGGCCGAGGCGTCCCTGCTCCACCGATTCGAGCAGGAAGCTCGCGACAGCGCCGTCGCGCAGCCGCAGGTAGGCCCCGAGCGGGGTGAGCAGGTCAGTGGGTATGTGGGAGTTCTGGCTCATGGGAACGAAAAACGACCCCGCAGGGTCGTCGGTGGAGCGAAGCGGGCTGTGTGCGCCAGGCTAGACCCGGCGCAGGCTCCCGCCTCGCTCGAAGCGCCACAGCCAGGCGGTGGACGAGGGGGAAGGCATCTCTCAGAGGCTAGGCGCAGCACGACCTGACGTCAAGGCGCGGCCAGCCTAGACTCCGCCGCGATGGCGATCCCTTCGCTCCTCGACGCGCTCCTGCGCGCTCACGGCCCCTCCGGGCACGAGCACCTGGCTTTCGACGCGGTACGCGAGGCGGTCGTCGAGGTCGGCGAGGTGGAGACGGACTCGGTGGGGAACCTCGTCGTGCGCCGTCCGGGTGAGGGGCCGCTCCTCGCGCTCATCGCGCATCTCGACGTGGTCGGGCTGGCGGTCGCGCACATCCCGGAGGACGCATTGATCGCCGTCCATCAGCTCGGCCACTGGCGGGCGAACGTCGCGTACGGCCAGCGTGTCGAGATCCGGACGCGCGACGGCGCCATTCCCGGGGTCGTCTCGCGCAAGGTCAAGGACAACGAGAAGGTCGAGTGGGAGCAGCTCTACGTCGATATCGGCGCACGCGACGCCGAGGAGGCCCGCGCTCTCGTCGAGCCCGGCGATCCCATGGTCCCCGTGGGGCTGCCGGTGGAGCTCGCGGGGGGCCGAGTTGCCTCCCGCGGCCTGGACAACCGAGCCGGCGTCTACGTCGCACTCGAAACGCTGCGGCGGCTGGACGTCGCCAACGTGGCGGTCGTCGCTGCGGCGCAGGAGGAACTCGGGGCCGACGGCGCCAGAGCCGCCGTGCACCGGCTTCGTCCCGATGTGGCGATCGCGATCGACGTGACGTACGCGACGGACGTCGGTGCCGACAGCCCGAGCACGGGCGGGCAACATGTGCTCGGCGGCGGCCCCGCGATCTTCCGCGGCCCGGCGGTCACTCCCCGTGTCCTCGAGCTGCTCGTCGACGCCGCTCGCGCGGAGGGCATCGAGTACACCATGGAGACCGGGGCCAAGACCTACACCGACGCCGACGTCACGTTTGCAGCCGGGGAGGGGATCCCCACCGGCCTCGTCTCGATCCCGCTCCGGAACATGCACTCGCCGAACGAGATCGTCCAGTTGGAGGATCTCGAGGCGTGCATCCGGCTGCTGGTCGCGTTCGCGGGCAAGCTCGAGCCCGACGCGAGCTACGCCCGGTAACCTCAACGCGTGGCCCGCTCCGTCATCGTTTCGGCCGTGCGGACGCCCTTCGGCAAGCTCGGCGGCGGCCTCGCCGGCTACCAGGCGACGGAGCTCGGGGCGCTGGCGATCCGGGCCGGCCTCGATCGAGCCGGGCTGGAGGACGACGAAGTCGAGTACGTGATCATGGGCCAGGTGCTGCAGGCCGGTGCGGGGCAGGCGCCGGCGCGGCAAGCCGCCATCGGCGCGGGGCTGCCCAAGGAGACGCCGGCGGACGCGGTGAACAAGGTCTGCGCCTCGTCGATCCGAGCGGTCCAGATCGCGGACGCCATGATCCGCGCGGGTGAGCACGACGTGGTCGTCACGGGCGGCATGGAGTCGATGTCGAACGCGCCGTATCTGCTCAGGAAGGCTCGCTTCGGTTACAGGATGGGTCACGGCGACCTGATCGACTCGATGGTGTTCGACGGGCTCACCGACGCCTACGACTCCATGCAGATGGTCCAGCACAACTCGATGGTCTCCCGGGAGCTCGGGATCACCCGCGAGGAGCAGGATGCCTGGGCGCTTCGCTCGCACCAGCGCGCCGTGGCGGCCCAGGACGAGGGGCGCTACGACGACGAGATCGTTCCGGTCGGCGAGGTCACCGCCGACGAGGGCATCCGCCGCGACACGACGCTCGAGGCGCTCGCGAAGCTCAAGCCGGTCTTCGATCCGGAGGGCACCACTACGGCCGGCAACGCGCCGGGCGTGAACGACGGAGCCTCGTGCGTCGTCGTCACCTCGGAGGCGTTCGCGCAGCGGCGCGGGCTCCAGATCCTCGCGACGATCCTCGCTCAGGGCTACGTGGCCGACGAGTTCGCGTACCTCGTCCGCACTCCGGCGAAGGCGGCCGCCAAGGCCTTCGCCAAGGCGGGGAAGTCGATCGAGGACGTCAAGCGAGTCGAGATCAACGAAGCCTTCGCCTCGGTGGCCGTCAACTCGACCCGGCTCCTCGGAGCGGAGGAGGAGATCGTGAACGTGAACGGCGGCGCGGTCGCGCTGGGTCACCCGATCGGCGCCTCGGGCGGCCGGATCATCGGCACGATGGTGCACGAGCTGCGCCGAAGCGGCGGCGGGCTGGGGCTGGCGGCCATCTGCTCGGGTGGCGGCCAGGGCGACGCGCTCCTGATCGAGGTCTGATCCGGCTCGCCCTGATCGGAGCCCTGGCGCTCGCGCTGGCAGGCGACGCGGCGGCCTGTTCCTGCCTCCCCGTCGACCTTGCCCGCGACCTCCCCGGCGCGGACGGCGCCTTCGTCGGGACCGTGCTCGAGCGCAGGTCGACCGAGGCGTCGGAGCTCCTGCTCTTCCGCGTCGAGCAGGTCTACAAAGGCGAGATCGAGAACCGGATCGAGGTCGAGACCTCCCGCGACGGCGGCACGTGTGGGCTCGAGGTCGCGATCGGGCAGCGCGTCGGGCTGCTCCTCGACCGCGACGGCGAGCTGTGGCGGTCGAACCTCTGCTCGCAGGTCGATCCCGTGGCGTTTCTCGAGCTGACCGACGTCAAGGACAACGAGCTGCCGCCGCTGAATTGGGGCGG
>DATLDK010000129.1:0-2365 GCA_035525905.1 Gaiellaceae bacterium
GAGCGCGCGCCGGCATGGCGCACGTATTCGCGCACCTCCTCGGAGTCGGTCAGCTGCGCGACGAGCGGGTGCTCCGGTGCCAGCACGAAGAAGGTGCTGCCGAAGAGCGTGTCCGGCCGGGTCGTGAAGACCGGCAGCTCCTCACCAGAGTCGGCGACGCGGAAGATCACCCGCGCGCCCTCCGAGCGGCCGATCCAGTTGCGCTGCATCGTCAGCACGCGCTCGGGCCACGACTCGAGCGACGCCATGTCGTCGAGCTGCCGGTCGGCGTAGTCGGTGATCTTGAAGAACCACTGGGTCAGGTTCTTGGACTCGACCTCGGCGCCGCAGCGCTCGCAGTGGCCGTCGATCACCTGCTCGTTCGCCAACACCGTCTGGTCGACCGGGCACCACTTGACCGGCGCCTCCTTGCGGTAGGAGAGACCCCGCTCGTAGAAGCGGAGGAACAGCCACTGCGTCCAGCGGTAGTAGTCGGGATCGTGAGTCGAGATCTCACGGTCCCAGTCCATCGCCCAGCCCATACGGCGCATCTGGTCGCGGATTGCGGCGATATTGCGCTCGGTGCTGATGCGGGGATGCACGCCGCCGCGGATCGCGGCGTTCTCGGCCGGCAGTCCGAAAGCGTCGTAACCCATCGGCCGCAGCACGCGATAGCCGCGGCGGCGGCGCAGATGGACGACGACGTCTCCGATCGTGTAGTTGAGGACGTGCCCCATGTGCAGTTCGCCCGACGGGTACGGGAGCATCTCGACGACATAGGTCTTGGCCTCCTCGACCTGACCCGGCTGGGGATTCGGCGTGTGAAAGGCGCGCTCGCCCTCCCAGACGCGCTGCCACTTCTGCTCGATCGCCTTCGGGTCGTACTGCTCGCTCATGTCGGTCTCCGGGTACAAAAAAGCCTCTCGTGCGAGAGGCCCAGGGGAAGCTCTCGCGGCGGGCCGCCGCGGTGGCTTCCTGCTCTATGGAAGAAGCTGCTTCACTGCTCGAATGCTAGCACTGTTCCCCGCCGGTACCAGTGTCGCGGCGGGCGAGCTGGAGCTGGAGGGGGTCACCGCAACGAAGCTCGCGGAGCGCTTCGGGACGCCCCTCGTCGTCTACTCCGAGGCCGCGCTTCGAGAACGTGCACGGATGTTCTTCCGAGCCCTGCCTGAAGCCAAGGTGGTCTACGGCACAAAGGCCTTCCCGAACGTCGCGATCATGCGGCTTCTGGCCGAGGAGGGGGTCGGCGCGGACGTCTCGACGCTGGGTGAGCTCGAGTTCGCACGCCGCGCGGCAATCGGCGGCGACCGGCTCGTCGTGCACGGCAACAACAAGTCGGACGAGGAGCTGCGCGCGGCTGCCGAGGCTCACGCCCTCGTCGTGCTGGACGCGGTCGACGAGCCCGAGCGCGCGGCCGCTGCGGGCGTGCGACGGGCACTCGTCCGGGTCACTCCGGGCGTCGAGGCCGAGACCCACGAGGCCATCCGCACCGGTCACCGCGGCTCCAAGTTCGGGCTCGACGCGGACGATGCGCTCGGCGCGGTGCGTGCGGCTCTGCAGGCGGGCCTGACGGTCGAGGGGCTGCACGTGCACGTGGGCTCGCAACTGGCGGACGTCCGGGCTCATTTGCTCGCGGTGGAGCTCCTCGGGGACTTCGCCGTCCACTGCCGGGAGGAGCTCGACTGGACACCCGCGATCGTCGACATCGGCGGCGGTTTCGGGATCCGCTACGTCGAGGAGGATCCCGAGCTGCGGCTGGAAGAGCTCCTGGCCGAGGTCTCCGGCGCGCTCGCACGCGCCTGGCTCGTGCGGGAGCTCCCCGCGCCGCGGCTGATGGTCGAGCCTGGCCGGTCCCTCGTGGGGCCGGCGGCGTTCACGCTGTACCGCGTCGGCGCGGTCAAGCGGGCCGCGGAGCGCCGGTACGTGGCGATCGACGGCGGCATGTCCGACAACCCCCGGCCACAGCTCTACGACGCCCGCTACTCGGCGCTGCTGGCGAACCGCGCCGACGAGGAGCCAGCGGAGAGCCAGTTCACGATCGTCGGAAAGCACTGCGAGTCGGGCGACGTGCTGATCGAGCGAGCCGCGCTGCCGGAGCCCCGGCGAGGAGACCTCGTGGCGGTCCCGGCGACGGGCGCCTACACCCTGGCGATGGGCTCCAACTACAACGGCGTGCCACGTCCGGCTGCGGTGCTCGTTTCGAAAGGGGAGCCGCGACTGATACTGAGGCGAGAGACGGTTGACGATCTCTTGTCGAGGGAGCCATGAGCGAGCACGTCGTCGAGATCTGGAGCGACTACATCTGACCGTTCTGCCGCGCGAGCCAGCCGACGGCCGCGTGGATGCAGCGCCAGTTGGGCGCGCAGGTGACCTGGCTCCCGTTCGA
>DATLDK010000133.1:0-3851 GCA_035525905.1 Gaiellaceae bacterium
TCGAGGCGTTCGCGCTCGAGCACGACCTCAACGACGAGGAGCAGGAGCAGCTCACCCGTGAGCTGGAGACGCTCGGCCTAGAGGTCGGGCAGCCGCGCGCCGGTAGGGAGAAGACGAAGGACGCCGACAAGGACAAGGACCTCGACGCCGATCCGGCCCCGGTGGCCTCCGTCGCGACCGGCGCCGCAGACAGCCTTCAGCTCTTCCTCGCAGACGTCGGCCGCCACAAGCTGCTGAACGCGGCCGAGGAGGTGCAGCTCGCCAAGCAGATCGAAAAGGGCGACCCGATCGCCAAGCGGACGATGATCGAGTCGAACCTCCGGCTCGTCGTGTCGATCGCCAAGGGCTACCGCGGCCTCGGCGTGCCGTTCCTCGACCTGATCCAGGAGGGGACGCTGGGCCTCAACCGCGCCGTCGAGAAATTCGACTGGCGCCGTGGCTTCAAGTTCTCCACCTACGCCACCTGGTGGATCCGCCAGTCGGTGCAGCGCGCCGTTGCGAACCACGCGCGGACGATCCGCGTGCCCGTCCACGTCGTCGAGCGGCAGCAGAAGCTGTCGCGCGCAGCGCGCCGGCTCGAGGTCGAGCTGGGCCGCGAGGCGACGAAGGAGGAGCTCGCTGAGGCAACCGGCCTGCCGCTCCAGCACGTCGACGAGGCGCTCGGGGCCGCCCACGCGTCCGTCTCGCTGAATCAGACGGTCGGCGCGGACGACGAGGGCGAGCTGGGTGACCTGTTCGCCGACCGCGAGGCCGCCGATCCGTTCGACGAGGCGGAGGAGTCGCTGCGCAAGCAGGGCGTCCGCCGCGCGCTGGACGCGTTGCCCGAGCGCGAGCGGCGCATCCTCGAGCTGAGGTTCGGCTTTGAGGGCGAGCCCTGGACGCTCGAGGCGATCGGGCACGAGCTCGACCTGACACGGGAGCGTGTCCGCCAGCTCGAGGGCCAGGCGCTTTCCCGCCTGGCCGCGTTGCGCGACCTGGCCAGCCTCGCCGCGTAGTCAGCCGGCATCCGAGTGATCCGAAGGGCGGCTCGAGGGCCGCCCTTCGTCGTTTTGCATTTGCGCCTGGCAGCGCACCCCTGGATACTCCTGCTGAACCCGGGGGTGCCGGATTGAAAGGAGACACGTTGAGGATCAAGTGGCACAGGATTTTGATGCTGCTCGTCGTGGCGATGCTCGCCGTCGCGGCGGGTTGTGGCGGCGACGACGAGGGGAGCGGTAACGGCACGACGACCGAGGCCGCGGCGGGCGGCGCGGAGGGCGGCACGCTCGTCTTTGCGACGGCCTCCGACCCGGTCGTGCTCGATGGGTCACTCGTCTCCGACGGCGAGTCGCTGCGCGTGATCGACCAGATCTACGAGACGCTCGTCGGCCTGAAGCCCGGCACGACCGAGCTCGAACCTTCGCTCGCAACCAGCTGGAAAGCATCGGACGACGGCCTGGCCTGGACGTTCCAGCTCCGGGAAGGCGTCAAGTTCCAGGACGGCGAGCCGTTCAACGCCGAGGCGGTCTGTTACAACTTCGACCGCTGGTACAACTTCACCGGGTCGTTCCAGAACCCGAGCGCGTCCTACTACTGGCAGACGGTCTTCGGCGGCTTCAAGAAGACCGATCCGAAGAGCGGTGCACCGGCGACCAGCCTCTACAAGAGCTGCGTCGCGAACGGCGACAACGAGGTCGTGCTCAATCTGACCAAGGCGTCCTCGTCGTTCCTCGGAGCGCTGTCGCTCTCCGCGTTCGCGATCGCGAGCCCCAAGGCGCTGCAGGAGTTCGGTGCCGACGAGGGCGAGGTCGACGCGGACGGCATCTTCCATCCGACCGGCAAGTACGGCACCGAGCATCCGACTGGCACGGGTCCCTTCAAGTTCGAGTCGTGGACGGTCGGTGACCGTCTCGTCATCGTCCGCAACGACGACTACTGGGGCGACAAGGCCAAGCTGGACAAGGTGATCTTCCGGCCGATTGCCGACAACGCGGCGCGTCTGCAGGCGCTGCAGAACGGCGAAATCGACGGTTACGACCTCGTCGAGCCGCAGGACATCGCCACGATCGAGGGCGACCAGAGCCTGCAGCTGCTGAACCGGCCGGCGTTCAACGTGGCCTATGTCGGCATCAACCAGGCGATCCCGCCGATGGACAAGCTCGAAGTCCGGCAGGCGCTCGCCTACGGGCTGAACCGGCAGGAGGTCGTGGACTCGTTCTACTCGGGCCGCGGCCAGCTGGCGAAGGAGTTCATGCCGCCGGAGGTCGAGGGCTACGCGGACGACGTGACCGAATACCCGTACGACCCCGCGAAGTCGAAGGAGCTGCTGCAGGCTGCCGGCCTGACGCTCCCGGTGCCGATCACGTTCTGGTACCCGACTGACGTCTCGCGGCCATACATGCCCGACCCGCAGCGCAACTTCGAGGCCTTTGCCGCCAGCCTGAACGAGGCCGGCTTCAAGGTCACCCCGAAGTCGGCGCCATGGCGGCCGGACTACCTCGGCGCGGTGGACGAGGGCAAGGCCCAGGTCTACCTGCTTGGTTGGACTGGTGACTTCGGCGACGCCGACAACTTCGTCGGCACGTTCTTCCAGAGCTCACAGAAGTCCTGGGGAACGATCGCCAAGCCCAACAAGGAGGTCACGGACCTGCTCGACAAGGCGGAGTCGGAGACCGACATCGCCGCCCGCACCGGCCTCTACGAGGACGCGAACCGGAAGATCATGGACTGGCTTCCGGGCATCCCGTACGCGCACTCGCAGCCGGCTCTCGCCTTCAAGGCGGGAATCTCCGGCTACGCGCCGAGCCCGGTGTCGCTCGAGTCCTTTGCCACCGTGAGCAAGGGATAACGGACTAGCCGTTAGAGTCGGCGGACGACATGCTTCGGTTCGTCGTCCGCCGACTCCTCCTCCTCGTCCCGATCCTCCTGGGGCTATCGATCCTCGTCTTCCTCTGGATCCGCGCGCTCCCGGGTGGGCCGGCACAGGCGCTGCTCGGAGAGCGCGCAACCCCGCAGGCGATCCAGCAGATTGAGCACGAATACGGGCTCGACAAGCCGCTCCCCGTCCAGTACTGGCGCTACCTGCAGACGGTGGGCAAGTTCGACTTCGGCCAGTCGGTGACGACGCGCCGAGACGTGACCACGGAGCTCAAGCAGAAGTTTCCCGCGACGGTCGAGTTGGCAGTGGCCGCGATGCTCTTCTCGATCGTCTTCGGCATCCCGCTCGGCTTCTTTGCAGCGAAGCGCTACGGAGGCCTCTTCGACAACCTCAGCCTCGTCGGCTCGCTGCTCGGCGTCTCGATCCCGATCTTCTTTCTCGGGATCATCCTCAAGTACATCTTCGCGATCCAGTTAGGCCTGCTGCCGACGGTGGGCAGGATCGACGTCCTGATCGAGATCGACCATCCGACCGGCTTCTACGTGCTCGACGCGCTGCTCGCCGGCGACATGCACGCGTTCCTGGACACGCTCAAGCACCTGATCCTGCCCGCGATCGCCCTCGGCTCGATCCCGCTCTCGATCATCGCGCGGATCACCCGCGCCGCAGTGCTCGACGTCCAGAACGAGGACTACGTCCGGACCGCCCGCGCCAAGGGCATGTCCCCCGGCATCGTCGACCGGCGCCACGTGCTCCGGAACGCGCTCCTGCCGATCGTGACCGTGATCGGCCTCCAGGTTGGGTTCCTGCTCGCGGGGGCCGTGCTGACCGAGACGGTCTTCGCGTGGCCCGGCATCGGGACGTGGCTCGTCGACGCGATCGAGAGCCGTAACTACCCGGTGCTCCAGGGCGGGATCCTCTTCGTGGCGCTCGTCTTCGTGCTCGTCAACCTGATCGTCGACGTCTCGTACGCGGTCCTGAACCCGAGGATCCG
>DATLDK010000140.1:0-12912 GCA_035525905.1 Gaiellaceae bacterium
TTGCCGATGAACTGCGTGCTCGAGACGAGCTGCGGGGTGATGTAGTCGCCGAGCGTGAGCGAGAACGTGAAGATCGAGCCGGCCGCAATCGCCGGGAGGGCGAGCGGCAGCACGACCCGCCAGAGGGTCCGCAGCCCCTTCGCGCCGAGGTCGGACGAGGCCTCGAGCAGCGAGCTCGGGATCCGCTCGAGCCCGGCGTACACCGGGAGGATCATGAACGGCAGCCAGAGATACGA
The DNA here is from genome assembly GCA_035525905.1 of Gaiellaceae bacterium. GTDB lineage: Bacteria > Actinomycetota > Thermoleophilia > Gaiellales > Gaiellaceae > Gaiellasilicea. The sequence continues at coordinate 237 of DATLDK010000140.1, forward strand.
GAAGACGAGCCAGGTGGCCACGTTCCCGAATCCCGGCCCGGACAAGCCGAGCGGATCGAGCGCCCAGTTCAGGATCCCCTGCTCCTGCAGGATGATCCGCCACGCGTAGACCTTCACGAGGTAGCTGGCCCAGAGCGGCAGCAGGATGGCGACGACCAGGAGGTTCCGCGTCCTCGACGACGCCACCTTGGCCATGTAGAACGCGATCGGAAAGGCCAGCAGCGCGTCGGTCACGGTCACTGCCGCGGCGATCAGGACCGTCCGCTGCGTGATCGTCCGGTAGACGTCGCTCTCCCAGAGGAGCTTGAAGTTCTGGAAGCCGTAGTCGTGGACGATCTCTGCGGTGAACGGGTCGAGTCGCCAGAACGCAGCGACGAACAGCACTGCCAGCGAGCCCAGATAGGCCAGCAGCAGCCACGAGAGCGGCGGCGTCAGCAGCAGGCCGAGACGCAGCCGAGGATGGCGGTGCAGGAACGAAGAGAGGCGCCGCCCGGGGGAGTTCCCGGGCGGCGCCTCGGCCACTTCAGGAGCTGAGACGGCTTACCCCTTTATCTCAGTCCAGGCTTGCACCCACTCGGAGTAGTCCTTGCAAACCTCGCCCCGGTCGTCGCCGCAGTCCTTCACCGGCGTCGTCCAGTAGGCGACCTTCGAGAAGTAGTCCTCGTCGTCAGCGTGATAGGTCGCGCAGTGACTCTTGTCCGCCGTCAGGTCGCAGGACTTCGCGTTCGACGGTGCCTCCCCGAACCACTCGGCCACGGCTGCGTTCGCCTTCGGCCCGATGATGTGGTCCATCCACAGGTACATGCAGTTCGGATGCTTCGCCTTGGAGGAGATCATCCAGGTGTCCGACCATCCGGTCGAGCCCTCCTTCGGCAGCGTCGTCTCGATCGAGGCCTTGTCCGCGAGCAGCAGGTTCGCGATCACCTGCCAGGTAGTGCCGACCACGGAGTTCCCCGCAGCGAAGGCGGCCTGCTCCTTGGTGTAGTCGGACCAGTACTCGCCGATGATCCCACGCTGCTTCTTCAGCAGCTCCTTGGCCGCTTCGAACTGTGTGTCGTCGAGCTCGTAGACGTTGTCGATCTTCAAGTCCGGCTGCGTCGCCTTCAAGTAGAGCGCAGCGTCCGCGATGTAGATCGGGCTGTCGTACGCCGTGACCTTGCCCTTGTACGGCGAGCTCTCGTCCCAGACGACGCTCCACGAGTCAGGCGCCGTGGTCACCTTGTCGGTGCGCCACATCAGCAGGTTGGCGCCGCGCCCGTGCGGGACGCCGTACATCTGGCCGTCGACGGAGTTGTGCGGCTGGTCCTTGAGTCCGTCGAAGACGTCGGCGTAGTTCGGGATCAGATCGGTGTTCACGGGCGCGACGTCACCGGCCGCGATCAGCCGCAGGGTCGCGTCGCCTGAGGCCGAGACCCCGTCGTACTGACCGGTGCGCATGAGCGTCACCATCTCGTCGGACGTGTTGCCGACCTTCGTGTTGACCTGGCAACCGGTCTCCTGCTCGAAATCGGTCACCCAGTCGACCTTCGGATCGGTGCTGCCATCCTCGACGTAGCCGGCCCAGGCGATCAGATCGACCTGGCCTTCGCCCTTGCCCAGCGACTGGAGCATGCCCTCGGGGGCACCCCCGGTCGTCTCGGCTGCGGTCGTGCCGCCGGCGCCCGCCTCGTTGTCGTCGCCGCCGCAGCCGGCGGCCAGGACGCAAAGGACCCCGGTCAGCAGCAGCGCCGCCGACCAGCCACCGAACCTGCGCCTGCTCATTCTGGCCTTCCTCATCGAGCTTCTCCTCCATTCGACCCGGTTTCGATTGCAAAAGCGTGCTCCGGCCGCCAACACAGCCGCACCCGACTTCCCTGTCGCTCCAACACTTCGCTCGAGCCGCTCTCCAGGTTCTGGCTCACCACGGTCAGCTCCCCACCGGCGTCCAGTTCGACGTGGTAGCGCGTAATCGCTCCGACATAGACGACGTCGCGAATGCGGCCCTGCTCGACGTTGACGCTCGGTTCCGGCTGCTCTCCCTCGCCGAGCAGCCGGATCTTCTCCGGCCGCACCGTGAAACGACGGCCGTCCCGCTCGAGCACGTTCGAGACGCCGATGAACCCCGCGATGAACTCACTGGCCGGCCGCTCATATACCTCCGCCGGCGCGCCGACCTGCTCGATCCTCCCCTCGTTGAACACCGCGAGGCGGTCGCTCATCGTCAACGCCTCTTCCTGATCGTGCGTGACGTAGACGAAGGTGATCCCGAGCTCTTGCTGGATCCGCTTCAGCTCCACCTGCAGCTCCTGCCGAAGCTTGAGGTCGAGGGCTCCGAGCGGCTCGTCGAGGAGGAGCGCCTGCGGCCGGTTCACGATCGCCCGGGCGAGCGCGACGCGCTGGCGCTGGCCGCCCGAGAGCTGCGCCGGCTTGCGGCCGCCGTAGCCCTCGAGCTGCACCAGCGAGAGCGCCTCGCTCGTGCGCCGCCGACGCTCGCCACGGGCCACCTTCTTGACGCGCAGGCCGTACTCGACGTTCTCCTCGACGGTCATGTGGGGGAAGAGCGCATAGTCCTGAAAGACCGTGTTCACATCACGGGCGTACGGAGGCAGCTGCGAGACATCCTTGCCGCCGAGCTCCACGACTCCCTCGTCCGGGCGCTCGAACCCCGCGATCACGCGCAGCGTCGTCGTCTTGCCCGAGCCCGACGGTCCCAGCATGGTGAAGAACTCGCCCCGTCCGATCTCGAGGTCGACGCCGTCCACGGCGGTCGTGTCGCCATAGCGCTTGCGCAGCCCGGCGACGCGGACATCGATCTCAGCCTGCGGCGGCAAGCGACTCCTCCAGGATGCCGAGGCCGCGGTCGAGCTCGGCGTCCGTGACCGTCAGCGGCGGCAGCAGCCGCAGGACATTGCCGTAGAGGCCACAGGCGAGGAGGAGCAGCCCGCGCTCGAAAGCCGCGGCCGTCACGGCCTGCGCCAGGTCCGGGCCCTGCTCGCGCAGCTCGAGTGCCAGCATGGGGCCGAGCCCGCGGATCTCTCCGATCGCGTCGTGCCGCGTTGCCACGTCATCGAGCCGGGAGCGAAGCTCGATGCCGAGCTCGTCGGCGCGAGCCCTGAACGCGGGCTCTGCGACGGTGTCAAGCACGACCGCTGCTGCCGCACACGCAACGGGATTCCCGCCGAACGTCCCTCCTAGGCCGCCGGGGCCCGGGGCGTCCATGATCTCTGCACGGCCGGTGACCGCAGCGAGCGGGAGCCCGCCGCCGAGCGACTTCCCCGAGACGAGCAGGTCGGGCTGCACCCCTTCGTAGTGCTCGATCGCCCACACGGGCCCGGTCCTGCCGACACCCGACTGCACCTCGTCCGCCACGTAGAGGATCCCGTGGCGGTCGCAAACCTCCGCGAGCCGCGGCAGGTAGTCCACCGGCATGGGAATGAAGCCGCCCTCCCCCTGCACCGTCTCGAGCACCACGCAGGCCACGGACTCAGCCTCCACCTCGCTCTTGAACAGGTGCTCGAGGGAGGCGATCGCGGCATCGGTGTCGATGCCGCGGTAGGGATACGGCGCCGCCGCGCGGTAGATCTCGCCCGGGAACGGCCCGAACCCCGCCTTGTACGGGCGTACCTTGCTCGTCATGGCCATCGTCAGGAGCGTCCGGCCGTGGAAGCCGTTCTCGAAGACGACGACCGCGGGCCGCCCGGTCGCCGCCCGCGCAATCTTGACCGCGTTCTCGATCGCCTCGGCGCCGCTGTTGACCAGGATCGACTTCTGGTCGGCACCGGCGCACGGAGAATGCTCGGCGAGGCGGCGGCAGACCTCGACGTAGGCCTCGTAGGTGCCGACCATGAAGCACTGGTGCAGGAACCGGTCGACCTGCTCGTGAATCGCGGCCACAACGGGGGCGAAGCCGTGGCCGGTGTTTTGACAGGCGATCCCGCCGGCGAAGTCCAGGTAGACGGTGCCGTCGGCTGCCTCCACCTGCGCACCCTCTGCCCGCGCGACGACGAGCCTCGGCGTCGAGACGCCGCGCGCGACATAGCGGGCGCGCCCCTCGAGGACGTCGGCCGCCGTACGTTCCCGGAGGGACACGCGGCGATTCTCTCCCGCCGTGCTGTCGGAACGCAATAGACGGACGGGCGAGCGCTTCGGGAAGCGCTTCGACACCGTGTCGTAAACGCGGGCTCGCGAAGGGCGTACGTACGCCGGAAATGCTTGCTTCCGACCCTGTGAAAGGAGTAGCTTCTTGGCCCAGGCGTCCAACGGGGGCGCAGGACACGATGCTGACCGTCCGGGACATCGCAGCGCTGCCGGCCCTCGGGCTGGAGCTTGCGGCGGGCGCCGACGGGGCCGCGAACGTGATTCGCTGGGTCCACGTCTCCGAGCTACCGGACCCGACTCCCTGGCTCGAGGGAGGCGAGCTGCTGATCACGACGGGGCTCGGCGTGGGCGAGCTCTCCAGGCCGCAGCGGGAGTACGTGCGCCGCCTCGCCGAGCACGGGCTCGCGGGACTTGCCTTCGGCGTGGGCTTCGGCTGGGCGGAACCCCCTGCCGCACTGGCGGACGAGGCAGAGAGGCTCGGCTTCCCGCTTGTGACGGTCCCCTACGAAGTGCCGTTCATCGCCTTGACGAAGGCGATCGCCGCCCAACTGTCCAACGAGCAGCTGGCGCGCGTGGAGCGAGCGCTCGAGGTGCACGAGCGGCTCGCGCAGACCGTGCTCGAGGGTCGGGGAGCTCCGGCCCTGCTCGCGATCCTCGGCGACCACGTCGGGTGCTCGCTCGCGCTCGTCGACGAGTCCGGCCGCGTGGTCGGCGAGCGCGACGGCACACGGCTCGAGAGCTGCGAGCAGGTGCTCGAGCTGCCCGTTGTGGCGGACGGTGAACTGGCGATCCTGCGGGCAGGGAAGCCCGGCAGCGAGCTGACCGAATACGACCGGCTCGTGCTCCATCACGGCCAGACCGCGCTCGCCTTCGAGCTCTCACGCCGGCAGGCGGTCTCTGCAGCGGAGCTGAGGCTGGCAGGCGACCTGCTCGAGGATCTGGAGCACGACCGGCTCGACGAGCGCGAGATCTCCCGGCGGATGGCGGCCTTCGGGCTCGACCCGCACGGCCGCTATGCGGCGCTCCTGGCCGTAGCGGCCGGACCCGCGCAGGCGGAGGACGTCCGCGCGGCCGCGGCCCGGGCGCTCGATGCCCGCGGCGCCCGCTACCTGTCCGCCGCGCGACGCGACCGAGCGGCGTTCCTGGTCGCGACCGGGCTCGAAGAGGACGCGCTCGCCGTGGCCCGCGATCTCGTGAACGCGACACCGGGTACCCGCGTGGGCGTCGGCCGGCCGAGCTCGGGAATCGGGCTCGGCCGCAGCCTGCTGGAGGCCCGTGCCGCGCTCGACGCCGTTGCGGGCCCCGTCGCGTCCTACCACGACCTCGGCTCGCTCGAGCTGCTGCTGAGCCTGCCCGGCGCGACCCTCGAGGCCTTCGTCGATCGTGTCCTCGGCCCTGCCGCGGCGAACTCCTGGCTGCTGGAGTCGCTCACGGCGCTACTCGATGCCGGCTGCCGCTGGAGCGAGGCCTCGGACCGGCTGGGCGTACACCGCCACACGCTGCGCTACCGCATGGACCAGCTGCGGAAGCAAACGGGCCGCCACCCGGACGACCCGGCGCAGCGCATGGAGCTGTGGCTGGCGGTGAAGGCGAAGCAAGCACTGGATGCACGTGAGGGAGTTGAGCGTCCCGAAGCTGTAACCGCATAGAAAGGGGCTTCCGGGAGCGCCGAGGAAAACTGTGTGGGTAACCGCACTGACACGACACCGCAGCTCTGCGACCATGAGCGCGTGCCCAAGACCGTTGTGATCGCCGACGACCATCCGAGCTTCCGCGCTTCGGCCCGGGCGATCCTCCAGTCGGAGGGATTCGAGGTGATCGGCGAGGCCGAGGACGGTGCCGGCGCGATTGCCGCCGTCAGCGAGCTCGCGCCCGACGTGTTGCTGCTCGACGTCCAGCTTCCGGATTTCGACGGCTTCGCCGTGTGCCGGCAGCTCCGCCACGACGGCCGCACCCCCGCGGTCGTACTCGTGTCCAGCCGCGACGCGTGCGACTACGGCGCCCTGATCGAGGAGAGCGGTGCTCTCGGCTTCATTGCGAAGGCCGAGCTGAGCGGTATCGCACTCACCGATCTGCTCGGTTGACCGGACGGGTCGTCTCCCTCGCGGCGGGCGCCGTGGTTGGAGTAGCGCTGTCCGGCATCGCGGTCCTGCTCGTCCTGACGAGCGACCACGAAGACAACAAGGCCGCCACGATCGCGCTTGCGGTCACGGCCGGGCTCTCCTTCATCTGGAGCGGCCTCTTCGCCCTCTGGCGCCGGCCTGAGAACCGCACCGGCTACTTGCTCGCGGCCGTGGGCTATCTCTGGTTCTTCGGTGCGCTGAGCGAGTCCGACAACGACTGGCTCTTCACCATCGGCGCCGGCCTGGGCAGCCTGGCACTGGGCGCCCTCGCACACCTGCTGCTCGCATTTCCGGGCGGCCGGCTCGTGCACCGCCGGCATCTCTGGCTCGTCGTCGCGACCTACGCACTCGTGCTCACCGGGGGCATCGGGCAGCTCCTGTTCGAGGAGTTCCCGAGCTCGGCCTGCCCGGAATGCCGCAGCACGATCGTGGTGGGCAGCAGCGAGCGGGCGAGCACCGTGATTCGCTTCGTCGCGAACGGGATCGGCCTCGCCCTGCTCGTGGCGCTGCTCTTCATCGTCGTCACGCGATTCCTGCGCGCGCAAGGCGCGCTGCGCCGAGCGCTCGGCCCCGTGCTCGGGGCGGGGGCGCTAGCAATGCTCGTGCTGGCGCTCCAGCTCAGCATCGACGCCTACTCGGAAGGCGCCGCGCAGCCGCTCGAATACGTCTTCCTCGCGACCTTCGCCATGGTTCCTGCCGCGTTCCTGGTCGGCGTCCTACGTAGTCGACTGGCTCGGTCGGGCGTGGGCGATCTGCTGTTGGCGCTCGCGCGGGGAACGCTCATTCGCGACGCAATCGCCGGGGCGCTGGCCGACCCGACGCTCGAGGTCGCCTACTGGCTGCCGGACGAGGGACGCTACGTCTCGGCCGACGGGGGCTCCCTGCCCGACGACCCCGAGGGCCGCGCCGTCACGCTGGTCGAGCACGACGGGCGTCCGACGGCAGCGCTCGTCCACGATCCGGCCCTCCGCGACGAGCGGGAGCTCGTGGAAGCCGTCGCCGCGGCTGCCGGTCTCTGGCTCGACAACGAGCGGCTGCAGGCCGCGCTGCGGGCGCAGGTGGAGTTCCTCGAGACGATCGTCAGCGCGGCGCCGTCGCTTCTCTGCTCGCTCGACCCCGAAGGCAGGATCACGAACCTGAACGACGCCGCACGCCGGGCCGGCGGCTACGCCGACGACGAGGACGTTCGCTGGCGGCTCTTCTGGGAGGCATACGTCGCTCCGGAGGAGCGCGAGGAGGCGCGCCGGCGCTTCGAGGAAGCCGCACCCGAGCATGCGGAGGCGGCGTTCGAGCACACCTTCGTGAACGGACTCGGCGAGGAGGTGACAATCGCCTGGTCGACCGCCCCGCTCTACGACGAGCAGCGGAGCGTCCGCAGCATCGTCTGCGCCGGGCTCGACGTCACCGTGCGGGAGCGCCAGCACCAGCAGCTGCAGGCCAGCGCAGAGCGCCTGCGAGCCGCGATCGAGGCCTCGCCGGTGGCGATCGTCGAGTACGCACTCGACGACACGATCACGCGCTGGAACCCGGCCGCGGAGCGAATCTTCGGGTGGACGGCCGAGGAGGTGGTCGGCGGGCCTGCGAAGCACCAGCCACCCGGGCGCGAGGAGGAGCTGCGGGAGCTTTTCCGGCGCGTGCGCGCCGGCGAGGTCTATATGGCGGTCGAGAGCAAGCGCGTACGCAGCGACGGGGCGTACATCGACGTGGAGATCTCTGCCGCCCCGATTCGCGATTCCGCTGGAAGCGTCCTCAGCCACATGGCTCTCTTCGCCGATATCACCGAGCGCAAGCGTCAGGAGGAAGAGCTGCGCGCCTCACGCGCGCGCATCGTCCACGCCGCCGACGATGCTCGGCGGGTCCTGGAACGCAACCTTCACGACGGCGCTCAGCAGCGCCTGGTCGCGCTGTCGCTGTCGCTGCGCCTCGCCCAGTCAAAGGTGATGACGGATCCTGCGGAAGCCCAAACGGTGCTCGAGGGCGCCCGGGAGGAGCTGGCCTCGGCGCTCGACGAGCTGCGCGAGCTCGCGCGGGGGATCCACCCGGCCGTCCTCACCGATCGCGGGCTGTCGGCAGCCGTCGAGACACTGGCCACACGCTCGCCCGTACCCGTCGAGTTCGACATTCCGGAGGATGGGTTGCCGCAGGCGGTCGAGGCCGCTGCCTATTACGTCATCGCCGAGGCCCTCGCGAACGTGATCAAGTACGCGGCCGCGACCCGCGCCAACGTGCGCGTCGAGCGCGAGGACGGTCGCGTGCTCGTGGCCGTTGCAGACGACGGTGTCGGCGGAGCCGACGCATCCCGCGGCTCGGGCCTGAACGGCCTCGCCGACCGGGTCGAGGCCCTCGGTGGCAACCTCACGCTCGACAGCCCGGTCGGCAGGGGCACCTGCGTCACCGCCGTCTTTCCGCTGCAGAGATCCGCCTAATCGGAGCGGCAGCAGTAGAGGGAGCCGTACCTCCAGACGCCTGCCTGCCGCATCTGCGCGGCAGCGCTTGCGTGTGAGTGTGCAGCCATCGCACGCATACCAAGGAGGAACGTCATGTACGCCAGCTCGAGAATCGATCTCGCACACCGCAAGGGCGATGGCATCGACGTCACCCTGTGGTGGTCACCCGACGAAGACAGCGTTGCCGTCGAGGTCCTCCACTTCGCGAGCGAGTCGAGCTTCGAGCTCGCCGTCGACCGCGCGCGTGCCCTCGAAGCCTTCTACCACCCCTTCGCCTACGCCGCGCACCGAAGTCCTGAGCTGCTGGACGTGGCGGCCTAGACTGGGCGAATGAGCTCACTGCCGACCGGCACGGTCACCTTCTTCTTCGCGGACGTCGAAGGCTCGACGCGGCTCGCGCGGGAGCTTGGTGACGGATGGCAGCCGGTTCTCGCGGACATCCGCCGCCTGCTCCGCGAGTCGGTGTCCGCGGCGGCCGGGCATGAGGTCGACTCGCGTGGAGACGAGCTCTTCGCTGTCTTCGCAACACCCGAGTCGGCGGCCGCGGCAGCCGGCGACGCGCAACGGCGACTCGGCGGCCACAACTGGCCGGCTCCCGTCCGCACTCGCATCGGCCTCCACACCGGAACCGCCGCGCTCGCGGACGACGGCTACGTCGGGGTGGACGTGCATCGCGCCGACCGCATCGCGGCGACAGGCCACGGCGGCCAGATCGTCGTCTCGGAATCCGCCGCAGCCGCACTCGCGCCGGGACGAGAGCTGCGCGACCTCGGCCTGTGGCTGCTGCCGGACCTCCCCGAGCCGGAGCGCATCTTCCAGCTGGAGGAGCCGGGCGTCACACGCGACTTTCCTCCGCTGCGGGCACGGCCGGGCGCTACGCCCGTCCGGGTCGCCCTCGCCGAGGACTCAGTCCTATTGCGAGAGGGGATTGCGCGGCTGCTCGAGGAAGCCGGCTTCGAGGTAGTGGCGCAGTCCGGGAACGCCGACGATCTGCTCCGTCACGTGGGCATGCACAGGCCCGACGTCGCCGTAGTCGACATCCGGATGCCTCCCACCCAGACCGACGAGGGGCTCCGCGCCGCCAAGGAGATCCGCGAGCGACACGCCGACACCGGCGTGCTCATCCTCTCCCAGTACGTCGAGCCTGCGTACGCCATGGAGCTCCTGTCCGAGAGCGCGGAGGGCGTCGGCTATCTGCTCAAGGACCGGGTCGCCGACGTGCAGGAGTTCGCAGCGGCTGTACGACGCGTGGCGGAGGGTGGATCTGCGCTGGATCCCGCCGTCGTCAGCGAGCTCGTGGGGCGCCATCGCCGCGACGACCCCCTCGACGCTCTCTCGCCGCGTGAGCGCGAGGTGCTGGAGCTGATGGCCGAGGGCCGCTCGAATCAGGCGATTGCGGAGCGCCTGTTCGTCACCCTTCGTGCCGTCGAAAAGCACGTCACGAGCATCTTCGTGAAGCTGCGGCTTCCCGCGGCGGCGGAGGACCACAGGCGGGTGCTCGCCGTGCTCGCTCTGCTCCGCGGCTGAAGTACGGCTAACCGCACTCGCAGACGCTGGCGTGCCGCATCGTCCCGGTCCTCGCCGCTTGCGAGGGTGGCGTCATGTTCCTCGACCGCCTCCGCCGGCTCGCAGACCGCCCCTACCCGGGCCGCATCGAGCTCGCAGCCCTCGCTGTCCTCTACGGCGCATACGAGCTCGTCCGCGGCTTCGGCAGCGAGGATTGGGCCGCGGCGCGCGCCCATACCGCCGACATCGTCGGGCTCGAGCGCCATCTCAACCTCTTCGTCGAGCAGGACGTCCAGGACGTCGCGAGCCTCCTGCCGGGAGCGCCCGCGGTGCTGGGGCTCCTCTACGTCGTTCTCCACTTCGCGGGCACGGCAGGTGTGCTCACCTGGGTGCACAGCCGCCGCCCGCATGCGTTTCCGTTCCTGCGCACGACCCTGATCGTGAGCACAGGCCTTGCACTGGCCGGCTACGTCCTGTATCCCGCCGCCCCGCCGCGGCTCGCGAACATGGGCTTCGCCGACACCGTCAGCACGCACACGGGCCTGAATCTCAGCTCCGACCTGCTCGGCAGCCTCTACAACCCGATCGCGGCGGTGCCCAGCCTCCACTTCGGCTACTCGCTGATCGTCGGCGTTGCGGTCGCACGGCTAGCCTCGCGCCGCTCGGTGCGGGTTGCCGGAGCGTCCTACCCCGCCTTGATGCTGCTGATCATCGTCGCAACCGGCAACCACTTCCTCTTCGACGCCGCGGCCGGTGGCCTGGTCGTCGTCGCCGGCTGGCTCGTGGCCGCTCGGCTACGCGCGCCCCAGCCCGCTACCGCGCCCACCCGGTTGGCGACACCGCACGAGGCCCGGCCGGCGCGGCCCGCGGTTCCGCGCGCCCAGGCCGCCTGAGCGACCGCCCTACGGGAGAGACCAGGGTCGGCTCAGGGCGATGCCCGATACCGCTGCAGGCAGACGCCCTGGATGCTCAGAGCCTCGACCTCGTGGGGTACGGGTTGCCGCACTCCAAGAGGCCTGGACACCGCATTCCACCCCAGCCCGCGCCCTGACAGCCTGAGCTCACACCCGAAAGCACGAAAGGACCCCGCCACATGTCACCCCTGAAGCAGAGCAACAACCTCGCGGCCCGCATGGGTCGCTGGAGCGCGAACCACTGGAAGACCGCGGTCTTCGGCTGGCTCGCCTTCATCGCCGCCTCCGTCGTCGTCGGCGGCGCGGTCGGCACCAAGTACCTCGAGCAGAACGATCTCGCCGTCGGCGAGGCCGCGACTGCGACCAAGATCATCGAGGCCGGCTTCCCCGACTCCGCGGACGAGCAGGGCGAGATCGTCCTGATCCAGTCCAAGACCCTCAAGGCGGACGACCCGGCGTTCAAGGCTGTGATCGCCGACGTCACGAAGACGCTCGACGCGTTCCCGCAGGTGCGGAAGCTCGACTCCCCGCTCGAGCCCGGCCACGCCGATCTCGTCTCGGACGACCGCCACGCGGCGATGGTGCAGTTCAGCCCGCAGGGCACCTACGACGAGGCCGTCCTCTACATCGACACCGTCGTGGCCGCCGTCGACAAGACCGCCGCTGCCCATCCTGACTTCGAGATCGGCGAGCTCGGCAGCGTCAGCACCGAGAAAGCAGTCGACTCGGCCTTCAACAGCATGCTGGCCAAGGCCGGCATGATCGCCCTCCCGCTCACGCTCGTCATCCTGCTGCTGGTCTTCGGCTCGGCAGTCGCCGCGCTCGTCCCGCTGCTCCTGGCGATCACGGCGGTCATCGCAACGACGAGCCTGATTGCTCTACCCAGCCAGTGGATCCCCGTGGACGAGTCGATTGCCGAGGTGATCCTGCTGATCGGCCTGGCGGTCGGAATCGACTACTCACTCTTCTATCTCCGGCGCGAGCGTGAAGAGCGTGCCGCAGGTCGAAGCGAGCACGCAGCCCTCGAGGCCGCCGCAGCCACGTCAGGCCGCGCCGTCCTCATCTCCGGCGTCACGGTGATGATCGCGATGGCCGGCATGTTCCTCTCCGGCGACAAGACGTTCATGTCCTTCTCGATCGGGACGATGATGGTCGTCGCAATCGCCATGATCGGTTCGCTCACCGTCCTGCCGGCACTGCTCGGCAAGCTCGGCGACCGCGTCGAGAAGGGCCGCATCCCGTTCCTCGGCCGCCGTCGCGGCAAGGCCGGCGAGAGCCGGTTCTGGGGCGCGGTGCTCGATCGTGTCCTTCGCAAGCCGGTCGTCTCGGCGCTCGCAGCCACCGCCGTGCTCGTCGCACTGACGGTGCCCGCGTTCTCCATCAACACCGCCACGACCGGCATCGACGACATCTCGATCCCCGAGATCGAGCCGTTCAAGAAGTTCGAGAAGGCGTTCCCGAACGGCGACAGCCCGGCGCGGGTCGCGATCAAGGCGAAGGACGTCCGGGCCGAGCCCGTCCAGTCGGCGATCGCGGAGCTGAAGCGGGCCGCGCTCGCCACCGGCCAGAGGAAGACGCCGCTCGAGGTCGAGGCGAGCCGGGACAACAC
>DATLDK010000009.1:0-23423 GCA_035525905.1 Gaiellaceae bacterium
GGCGCCGCAAAGCCGTTGAAGGTGCGTGTGTAGACGAAGTCGGGCACGAGTTGGATGCCTTCACGCGAGAGCCGTGCGGCGATTTGCTTCTGGCCCGCGAGCGCGGCGGCAGTCCACGCGCGCATCTGCGACTCCGTCGCGGTGCCGCCCGCGGCGCCCATGCGGTCCGCGAGGGACGGGTACCGCAGCACCACGATCATCCGCTCACCCACGGCAATGGCGCTGCGCTCCCCGTCGACGAAGCCGCGCCAGCCTGCGGCGCCCCCGTCGGCCGCGCCGTGCGAGTCGGCACCCTGGCCGCCGCCGGCGGCGAGCAGCGCGACTCCGACCGCCAGGGCGGCCGCGAGCCTGAAAACAGGTCTGGGCCGGTCAGGCACGCGATGCATATGCGTCGAGGTCAAGGTACCGAGGATAGGGAAGGCATCTGCCGTACCTGCCGGCCGAGGCGATCATCGCGGCGTTGTCGGTGCAGAGCGCCAGCGGCGCAAACCGGGCTTCGGGCAGCGCGGCGCGCAGCTCGCTGTTGGCTGCGACACCGCCCACGACCGCGATCGTCCCGAGCTGCTCGCGCTCCGCCGCGGCGCGCGCGCGCCCCACGAGGGCGCCTACGATCGCGCGCTGGTAGGACGCCGCAAGGTCGGCCTTGCGCGCGTCCAGGCCATCGCCGAGGTCGCGCACCGCGTACAGAAGCGCCGTCTTCACGCCCGAGAAGGAGAAGTCCAGTCCCTTCACCTTCGCAACTGGGAAGGAGAACGCCTCGGGATCACCCCCTTGTGCGAGCCGGTCGACCTCTGCACCACCTGGATAGCCGAGCCCGAGGAGACGCGCTCCCTTGTCGAAAGCCTCGCCGGCTGCGTCGTCGATCGACGTCCCGAGGACGCGGTAGCCGGATCGGTCTTGAACGTCCAGCAGCAGGGTGTGCCCGCCGCTGGCCAGTAGGCACAGAAACGGAGGCTCGACAGGGTCGGGCTCGAGATAGAGCGACGCGACATGCCCGTGCAGATGGTCGACGGGTGCAAGAGGGAGTCCCCTCGCCCAGGCGAGCGCCTTCGCCGCCGAGAGACCGACGAGCAGCGCTCCGATCAGACCGGGCCCTTGCGTCACCGCAACGGTTTCGACGTCGTCCAGCGTGGCCCCCGCGGTTCCGAGAGCCTGCTGTACGACCGGCGACACCAGCTCGAGGTGCCGACGCGAGGCCACCTCCGGCACCACCCCGCCGAACCGCGCGTGCAGCTGCGCCTGCGACGAGACGACGTTTGCGCGGATCTCGCCCGCTTCTGTCACGAGCGCCGCTGCGGTCTCGTCGCAGGACGTCTCGATCCCCAGGATCATCCGGCTTCGGCGCGCTCCGACGCGACCGGGTCGCGCCACATGATCAAGGCGTCTTCCCGGTTGTCCGTGTAGTAGCCGCGCCGCACCCCCCGAGCGACGAAGCCCATCGCCTCGTAGAGCTTGATCGCGCCCTCGTTGGAGACCCGGACCTCGAGTGTGTAGCCGCGGCGCTCGTCGGCCGCGGTCACCTCGAAGAGCTCGTCGAGCAGGGTGCGCGCCACCCCCCTGCGCCGGTGGGACTCGGAGACGGCGAGGTTCATCACGTGCCACGCGTCGACGTAGCGGGAGATGACGAGATAACCGACCAGCGCCTTCGAGTCCGGGTCGAAGGCTCCGAGGGAGAGGGAACTCGGCTTGGCGAGCTCCCCAGCGAACATGGAGCGTGACCAGGGCGTCGGGTACGACTCGCGCTCGATCCGCTCGATCGCGCTCAGATCACGCAATTCGAGCTTCCGCAGCTCGAGCTTCACGCCGACATCCCCACCGCATCCGGCAGGCGCACGTAGAGGGGCTCGACCAGATCGACCGGACCGAAGTCTCCGGCGAGCGAAGCATGGAAGCGCGCCCGCGGGAGATGGCGCTCGTCGTCGGCGGGCGGCACGACCGCACCGGCGCTTTCGAGCAGCTCGCTGTACCTGACCGCACCGTTGCCGACGTAGGTTCGGCCAGCTTCGATCGTGAGGCCGGCGGGAGCGACGGCCCGCGGTCCGGGCACGAAGACCTCCCGGCGTCGCGCGTCGATCACGGGGATTGCTCCCGGAGCACCAGCAGCGAGCGCGTCCAGCGTCGAGACGCCGGCCACCACGACGTCGAGAGCGAGGGCAAGGCCGCGCGCGACCGCGAGGCCGATCCTGATCCCGGTGAAGCTTCCGGGGCCCGTTCCCACGGCGAGCGCCGACAGGTCGCGCGGGTGCGCACCCGCCTGGCGGAGGAGCGCGTCGACGTCCGCCAGCAGCGTCGCGGTGCGCGACACCCGCTCGCCGAGCAGTTCGCCATCGTCGACGAGCGCGCTCGTGGCGTGCTCAGTCGCGGTGTCGAACGCGAGGATCAGCGGCATGACCGAAGGTTACGTCGCCGTCGATGACAACTCGCCGGGTCTGCTCACCGACGTGCTCGAGTCGCACGGAGACGCGCACGGGCGGCAGTCCACCCTGCGCTGCCTCGGGCCACTCGACGAACGCGATCGCGTCGTCGAAGTACGGTTCCAGATCGCCCCATTCGGCAGACGAGACGGCAGTGAACCGGTAGAGGTCGAGGTGCGAGACGTCCGGGCTGCCTTCGTACCGGTGGCCGATCGTGTACGTGGGGCTCGTCACGGGTGCAGTCACTCCGAGGGCACGGCACGCCCCGCGCACGAACGTCGTCTTGCCCGACCCGAGCTCCCCCGAGACAGCGACGACGTCGCCGACGACGAGCTCGCGCGCAAGTCGTGCGGCGAGCGCCTCGGTCTCGTCAGAAGAGGCCGAGCTGAACTGCAAGCTGCCGCACCTCGACCGGCTCCGGCTCGGGATCCGGCCGGGCCGCGACGAAAGTCTGTGTTTCAGAGACACAAGGCTGTCCGAGCAGCTCGGGGATCCGGGCGAAGTCCTGCTCGAGCACCGAGAGCATCGAACGGGTGTACAGCGCGGCTGCCGGGTGGTAGAGCGGATAGAGCGTGACGGAGTTGCCGCCGAGCATCACGTGCTGCGGCACGCCGTGCACCCGGGTGATCCCGGTCGGCTTCCCCGACAGGAGCTTGGTCGCAAAGTTGCCGAGAGTGGCCACGAGCGTCGGCTTGATCAGCTCGATCTGGTGGAACAGGTGCGTCTCGCACGCCTCGATCTCCTCCGGCTGCGGATCGCGGTTGCCCGGTGGCCGACACTTGAGCACGTTCGCGATGTACACGTCCGAACGTGAGAGCCCGATCCCGTTGAGCAGCTTCTCGAGCAGCTGACCGGCCTGGCCGACGAACGGCACGCCCTGCTGATCCTCGTGGAATCCGGGCGCTTCGCCCACGAACATGACGTCCGCGCTCGCATCACCCGACCCGAACACGACCTGCGTCCGTGTGGCGGAGAGCGGGCAGCGCGTGCAGCCGAGCGTCGACTCCTCGTAGGCCGCGAGCTCCTGGATCACGCGCGTGAGTCTACGCCCGCTGCCGGACGCCCGAGCCTGCGCTCAGCCGCAGCCGCAGGAGCCGCCGCAGCAGCCACCGCCACCGCCGCCACCGAACTTGGGCTGCGCCGAGGCGCCGGCGACCGCGAAGGTCGAAAACTGCTTGAGCACGTTGCCGGCGCCGCAGTCCGGACAGGCGACCGCCTGCTGCTCGCTCCGAACGAGCTCCTCGAAGTGCGACTCGCACTCCATGCATGCGTATTCGTAGATCGGCATGGCCGCAGTCTAACCTCTGCTGCTGCATGGCCTGGATTGCGCCGACGCTGGAGGGCGAGCTCGTACTGCTGGAGCCGCTGACGGCCGCCCACGAGGACGGCCTCTGGGAGGCATCCCGCGATGAACGCACCTGGCAGTGGCTCAGCGTGGGGCAGCCGGAGACTCGAGCTGAGCTCCGCGCCTACGTGGATACGGCCCTGGGCAACGCGGAGGCCGGCACCGAGCTGCCGCTCGTGACGATCCGGCGCAAGGACGGGCGCGTCATCGGCAGCACGCGGTACCTGGCGCTGCGCCCGGAGCACCGCAGCGTCGAGATCGGCTGGACGTGGCTCACTCCGGCCGCCTGGGGAACGGGGGCGAACGTCGAGGCGAAGCTGC
This sequence comes from Gaiellaceae bacterium, assembly GCA_035525905.1. GTDB lineage: Bacteria > Actinomycetota > Thermoleophilia > Gaiellales > Gaiellaceae > Gaiellasilicea. The sequence continues at coordinate 4,081 of DATLDK010000009.1, forward strand.
TGATGCTCGGGCACGCGTTCGAGCGGTGGGGCTGCCTGCGCGTAGAGCTGAAGACCGACGCGCGCAACGAGCGCTCGCGCGGCGCGATGGCGGCGCTGCCCGCGCAGTTCGAAGGCGTCCACCGGAAGCACCAGCTCGTGCGCGGCGGCGAGCGTCGCGACTCGGCGTGGTACAGCGTGCTCGACGAGGAATGGCCTGCGGTGCAGGCGAACCTGCTTCGCCGACTCGGGCGCCGGCGCTAGACTTGGCGTGCCCGGTATCCGGCAACGGAACTGGAGCCACCCAGATGATCGAGAGAGCACACGTGATCGGCGCAGGACGCGTCGGGTCGGCAATCGCCGAGCGCCTGCGCGAGCGGGGCGTCCGCGTCGGCTCCGACGACCCGGCGCTCGTGCTCGTCTGCGTGCCCGACCGTGCGATCGCGGAGGTTGCGCGCGAGACGCCCACCGGTCCGTGGGTTGCTCACGTCAGCGGAGCGACGCCGCTGTGCGCACTCGAGCCGCACGAGCGTCGCTTCGGCCTGCACCCGCTGCAGACATTCACACGCGATCGCGGCGCGGAGCAGCTCGACGGGGCGTATGCCGCGATCACCGCGGAGACGGACGAAGCGCGCCGCGTGGCGGAGTGGCTTGCGCGCCTGCTCGGGCTCGAGCCCTTCCCGCTCGCCGACGACAAGAGAGCCGCCTATCACGCCGGCGCCGCGATTGCGTCCAACTACCTGGTGACGCTGCGCCGCGCGGCCGGGTCCTTGCTCGAGGCCGCGGGCGCACCGCCGGAGGCACTCGACCCCCTGATGCGCCGGACGATCGAGAACGGCTTCGAGCTGACCGGTCCGATCTCACGCGGCGACTGGGAGACGGTCGACGCGCACATCGCGGCGATCCGGGCAGAGCGCCCAGAGCTCGAGCCGCTGTACGTCACGCTCGGCGAGACCACGAAGGCGCTGCTGTGAAGGTCGTCCGGACGATCGCCGCACTGGAGTGCGGCACCGGGATCATCGGTCTCGTCCCGACGATGGGCGCCCTGCACGCAGGACATGCGGCGCTCATCCGGGCGGCCCGGGCGGAGTGCGACACCGTCGTCGTCAGCGTCTTCGTCAACTCGGCGCAATTCGACAGCTCCGATGACCTCGCCGCCTACCCGCGCGACGAGGAGACCGACATCCGGTATGCGGGCGCCGCAGGCGCCGACATCGTGTTCGTTCCGACCGCGTCCGAGATGTATCCGCCGGGCTTCCAGACCTGGGTCGACGTCGAGGAGCTGTCTCGCGGGCTCGAGGGGGAGCATCGCCCCGGGCACTTCCGGGCGGTGGCGACGGTGTGCCTCAAGCTCTTCCACATCGTCAGGCCGCAGTTCGCGTACTTCGGGCAGAAGGACGCGCAGCAGCTCGCGGTCGTTCGCCGCCTCGTTCGCGACCTCAACCTGGATCTCTCCGTGCGAGCCATCGCGACCGTGCGCGATCCGGACGGACTGGCGCTGTCCTCCAGGAACGCCCGCCTGTCCGCCGAGGAACGCGCGCTCGCGCTCGCGCTGCCGCGCGCGCTGGCCACTCGGGACGCGGAGACGGCCCGGGCGCTGCTCGAGGGGCTCGACGTGGATTACGTCGCCGTCGCCGATTTCGACCCACCCGTCCTCGCCGCCGCCGTGCGCGTGGGCTCCACCCGCCTGATCGACAACGTCGTGCTGAACGAGGAGGAACGATGAGCACCCGTCCGAGCAAGCCCGCACCCGGCGCCCCGGCGCCGGGGAAGCTGCCGCTGACCGAGCTCGTGGAGCTCAAGCGACGGCGGCAGCCGATCGCGATGGTGACCGCCTACGACGCCCCGTCCGGCCGGCTGGCGGATGCAGCGGGAGCGGACATCATCCTCGTGGGCGATTCGGCCGCCATGACCGTACTGGGGCACGACTCGACGGTTCCGGCGACCATGGACGAGATGATCGTGCTCACGCGCGCCGTGAATCGCGGCGCACGGCGCCCGCTCGTCGTGGCGGACCTGCCGTTCGGCTCCTTCCAGGTCTCGGACGACGAGGCCATGCACAACGCCATCCGCTTCCTGAAGGAGGCGGGCGCAGACGCAGTCAAGCTCGAGGGCGCCGGCCGGATGCTCTCACGCGTGCAGGCGCTCGTGGGCGGCGGCATCCCCGTCATGGGCCACCTTGGCCTGACGCCGCAGTCGGCCACGATGCTCGGCGGCTTCAAGGCGCAGGGCCGCACAGCCGCGAAGGCGGTGCAGCTGTACGACGACGCGCTCGCCCTGGAGGCGGCGGGCTGCTTCGCGATCGTCCTGGAGGCCGTTCCGGCTCCGGTCGCCGCGCGGATCACGGAGGCGCTCACGGTGCCGACGATCGGAATCGGCGCGGGGCTCGCCTGCGACGGCCAGGTGCTCGTCTGGCACGACCTCCTGGGCCTCTACGAAGGCCACGCGCCGCGGTTCGTCAAGCAGTACGCCGATCTCGCGACGGCGATCAAGGATGCCGTGGGGCGGTACGTCGAAGAGGTGCGGGAGCGGCGCTTCCCGGAGGAGCAGCACACGTACTCGATGGCGGACGAGGAGCTGGCTCTATTCGAAGAGGCTCTGCAAGACCGTGGGGAGGTACGAGAGCGCCGCTAGGAAGAGTGCGACGAGTCCGAGCGCGCCGCTTGAGCGCCCCCAGCTCCAACCGTGCACCGCGCGGACGCCGACCAGCAGGAGGGCGGCCGACCAGAGCGCAAACCCGAGCTCGAGCAGGTCGAAGACCCGGCCGGCGGACCCGTCGTCGGAGCCGTAACGACGAAAACGGTCGGTGCCGAACAGCGCCAGCTGCACCGGCCAGAGCAGGAAGAGCGAGAGCGCGAGCGGGGCGACCGCGAAGCCCAGGATGTGGCGCGCGCGCTGGAACGTGCCCTCGCTGCCAAGCCCGCGGGTCCCGAGGTAGAGGGCGCCGCCGATGATGAAGTATCCGCTGAACGCGACGATGCCGCCCGCGATCACGGCCCATACGGCCACGAGGAGTGCGTCGTACTCGAGATTGTCGTAGAGGGTGCGCGCCGCGCTCGTCCCCAGCGCCACGGCGATCCCCGCGAGGGAGACGACGGCGAATACCGGCTCGGAACGCGCCTCCAGGTCCTCGCGCGCGTCGTTGCGCAGCGCGACGAAGACCGATCGCGGCGACAGGAAGACGGCCGGGACACGCAGCCACCACTCGCGGTCGCGATCCATGCTCTGACGTTATCGTTGCGCGCCGTGGACGAGGAGCTGACCCGGTCGCTGCGCTCGGCGATGCCGTATGCGGGCATGCTCGAAATCGAGCTGTTCGCCGCCTCGCCGGAGGAGGTTCGGGGCGGCGTGGCGTGGCAGCAGCGGCTGACGACTGCCGGCGGGCTCCTGCACGGCGGCGTGCTGATGGGGCTGGCAGACGCGATCGGGGCGTATTGCGCCTTCCTGAACCTGCCCGAGGGCTCGTCCGCGACCGCGACGATCGAGTCGAAGACGAACTTCTTCGCCGCCGTGCGCGCGGGGACGGTCGAAGCACGCTCACGTCCTCTCCACCGGGGCAAGCGCACGATCGTGATCGAGACCGACCTCTTCGACGACGCGCAGAAGCACGTGGCCCGCGTCACCCAGACGCAGGCCGTGCTCTGACGCGCAGGCTGTCAAGAACGTCGAGGACCTCCGCACGGGTCCCGCGCGTGCCGAGATACACGTAGGCGTAGAAACCGCGATTGCCGTCGCGGAAGCTCAGGAACCAACCCTTGGCCTCACGCGGCGGACAGCACGCCTGGTACTGGGCGTGGCCTCGAAGGTCGAACCGGCGCGGCCGCACCGGAAACCGATGCACGTAGGCGTAGTCGAGCGTCTCGACGATCTGGACGAGCGCACCGTGACCGCGCAGAGCAAGGCGCTGGACCGGATTCGTACAGTGGGAGAGTGGCCTGCCGACCTTCGTCCAGCCGGCGGGCAGGTCCACGGAGAGACCCGCGTGCTCGTAGCGACCGGCTGAGGCAGGCACTGAGAGCACGAGAGCGGTAGTCACGACAAGGACGAAGCGCATGCTCGACATACGGCGGCGACTCCGTCGGAGGTCCCTAGAGGACCCGCGCGAGCTCGCGTGCCCCGTCGCCGACCACCGGCGTGCCGTGGGACACCAGCACGTGTTCGACGGGAAGGTCGAGCAGCGGCCGCAGCGACTTGCGGAGGTCCGCGTGCGTCGCCTTCCCGAGCCACCGCTCGGGGCAGAGGCGGAGCGGGTCGTCCGTGGCGCGCGGTTTCGCGCCGGCGCCGAGCAGGACGTCTCCGACGACGACCGCCCGGTGCTCGGGCAGCCAGTACACGGCCTCGGCAGCCCGCGCCGTCTGGAACTGGACGACTCCACCGGGAAGGTCTCCAGCTCCAGGGTTCACCGCCTCGATGCCGCGGTTCCGGAGCGGCCGGATCGAACGCGACGGTGCCCAGACACGAGCGTTCAGCCCGCTCACCGCGCGGTCATGCCAGTAGACCGTCACGAGCACATGCTGCGGGCTCGAAAGCCCGGCGGGGGGATCGAGCGGGTCGATCAGCACCAGGCCGTCGGTCGTTTCGACCGCGACCGAGCCGACGTCCTCTTCCCAATGGTCGTGCCAGGCGGTCCAGCGGCGGAGGCCGGGCGCGATCTCCTGCACGGTCAGGCCGCGACGGCTGCGCGAGCGGCCAGCACGGAGCGGAGGAACTCCCCGGTGAAGGAGCCCGCGGTCTCCGCGATCTGCTCCGGCGTCCCGGCCGCGATCAGCTCCCCGCCTGCCTCGCCGCCCTCCGGCCCCAGGTCGACGACCCAGTCCGCCTGCTTGATCACGTCGAGGTTGTGCTCGATCACGACCACCGTGTTGCCGGCGTCGACGAGCCGCTGCAGCACCTCGAGCAGCTTCTCGATGTCGGCGAAGTGGAGGCCGGTCGTCGGCTCGTCGAGGATGTACAGCGTCCGGCCGGTCGCGACCTTGCAGAGCTCGGCGGCGAGCTTCACCCGCTGCGCCTCGCCACCGGAAAGCGTCGTCGCGGGCTGCCCGAGCTTGACGTAGTCGAGGCCGACGTCGTGCAGCGTCTGCAGGCGCCGCCGCAGCTTCGGGATCTTCGAGAAGAAGGACAGCGACTCCTCTACCGACATCTCGAGCACGTCGGCGATCGACTTGCCCTTGAAGCGGACCTCGAGCGTCTCCTTGTTGTAGCGGTGCCCGTGGCAGGTCTCGCACTGGACGTACACGTCCGGCAGGAAGTGCATCTCGATCTTGATCGTGCCGTCTCCCTTGCAGGTCTCGCAGCGGCCGCCGCGGACGTTGAAGGAGAAGCGGCCGGGCTTGTAGCCGCGCACCTTCGCCTCGGGCGTCAGCGAGTAGAGCTCGCGGATGTGGGTGAAGAGGTCGATGTACGTCGCCGGATTCGACCGCGGCGTTCGGCCGATCGGCTTCTGGTCGATGTCGATCACCTTGTCGAAGACGTCGATCCCCTCGACGTCGTCGTGTGCACCGGGCTTGACGCGCATCTTGTTCAGCCGGTTGGCGCACGCCTTGTAGACGATCTCGTTCACGAGCGTGGACTTGCCCGAGCCCGAGACGCCGGTGACGCAGACGAATTTCGCGACCGGGAACTCCACGTCGATGCCCTTGAGGTTGTGCATGGAGGCGCCGCGGACGGTGAAGTGGCCGCTCTCGTCCTCGCGCCGCGGTGGTACGGCGATCTGCCGCTCGCCGGAGAGGAACTTGCCGGTGACCGAACGGTCGTTTGCCATCACCTCGTCCGCGCTGCCTTCCGCGACCACGTAGCCGCCGTGCTCCCCCGCGCCCGGCCCCATGTCGACGAGATGGTCGGCCGTGCGCATCATCTGCTCGTCGTGCTCGACGACCAGCACCGTGTTGCCGAGATCTTTGAGCCGCTGCAGTGTCCCGATCAGCTTGCCGTTGTCGCGCTGATGCAGTCCGATCGAGGGCTCGTCGAGGATGTAGAGCACGCCCACGAGCTGCGATCCGATCTGGGTCGCCAGCCGGAGCCGCTGAGCCTCGCCGCCGGAGAGCGTCTTCGCCGCCCGGTCGAGCTGGAGGTAGCCGACGCCGACGTTGTCCAAGAAGGTGAGCCGCTCGCGGATCTCCTTCACGATGCGGTGGCCGATCAACTCCTCGGTCGGCGTCAGGCCGAGCTCGTCGAGGAACGCGAGCGACCGGGTCACCGACATCTTGGTGAACTCGTTGATCGACTGCCCGCCGATCGTGACGGCGAGCACCTCGGGCTTCAGCCGCGCGCCGTGGCAGGTGGCACAGGGCCGGAAGCTCATGTACTCCTCGATCCGCTCACGCTGCTGAGCCGAGTCGGTCTCGCGGTAGCGCCGCTCGAGCGAGGCGACGATCCCCTCGAACGCCATCGTGTAGGAACGCCGCCGGCCCATCCGGTTTCGGTACTGGACGTAGAGCTTGTCACCCTTGGTGCCGTAGAGAAAGAGGTCCTGCTGCTCGCTCGTGAGGTCGCGCCAGGCGGTGTCCGGGTCGATCTCGTAGCGGTCGCAGATCGCCTGCACGATCGAGTCGTAGAAGCCGCCGTTACCGACCGACCACGGCACGAGCGCGCCGTCGCCGACCGACACGGTCGTGTCCGGGACGATCAGGTCGGGATCGATCTCGAGCTGTGAGCCGAGCCCGGTGCAGCGGGGACAGGCGCCGTGCGGCGAGTTGAACGAGAAGATCCGCGGCTGCAGCTCGGGCAGCGAGACCCCGTGCTCGGGGCAGGCGAACTTCTCGGAGAAGAGCATCGGCTCGCCGTCCACGACGTCGACCGCGACGAGGCCGTCCGCGAGCGCCGCAGCCGTCTCGACCGACTGCGTCAGGCGCTGCCGGAGGTCCGGCTTCAGCACGAGGCGGTCGACGACGACCTCGATCTCGTGCTTGAACTTCTTGTCGAGGACGATCTCCTCCTCGAGCAGCCGCACCTCCCCGTCGACCTTGACGCGCGTGAAGCCGTCGGCGCGGAGCTCCTCGAGCACGTCCCGGAACTCGCCCTTGCGGTCGCGCACGATCGGAGCGTTGACCGTGAACTTCGTCCCCACGGGGAGAGCGAGGATCTGCTCGACGATCTGGTCGAGGCTCTGACCGGAGATCGGCCGGCCGCAGACCGGACAGTGCGGGCGCCCCACGCGGGCATAGAGGAGGCGCAGGTAGTCGTAGATCTCGGTGACCGTCCCGACCGTCGAGCGCGGATTGCGCGAGGTCGTCTTCTGGTCGATCGAGATCGCCGGCGAGAGACCGTCGATCGAGTCGACATCGGGCTTCTCCATCATCTGCAGGAACTGACGCGCGTAGGCGGAGAGGCTCTCGACGTAACGGCGCTGGCCCTCGGCGTAGATCGTGTCGAACGCCAGCGAGGACTTGCCCGATCCGGACAGTCCGGTGATGCAGACGAGGGCATTCCGCGGCAGCCGGACGTCGATGTCCTTGAGGTTGTGCTCGCGGGCCCCGTGGACGATCAGCTCGTCGGCGGCCATGGTCACGGCCATCTTAGCGTGCGAACACATGTTCGTAAAGGCGCGCGTTACCGGCTGGGCCGCCCCGGGAAGAGTGGCCGGATGAAGGAGACAGCAAAGCGAGCGGCCGTGTCCACCCTCGTCGTCGGAGGCATCCTCGCCCTCGCGCTCGCGGTGTGGAAGCTCAAGGTTCTCGCGGCGCTCCTCTTCTTCGCGTTCATCCTCTCCGCGGCGATGCGGCCGACCGTGGAGCGTCTCGCGCAGCGCGGCGTCCCACGCGCAGCCGGCATCGGCCTGCACTATCTCGTCCTGCTCGGCCTCGTCGCCGGGCTGCTCTGGGCGGTGGTGCCCCGCGCCGTCGACCAGATCGACGAGGCGATCACGAGCCTGCCGCAGACCCGGTCGGATCTCAAGGAGCAGGCTCGCGACGAGACGGGGATCAGGCACGACATCCTCCTCGGGCTGCAGCGCCGGCTCCAGAACCTTCCGTCCGGCGAGCGCCTGGTCGACCCGGCCGTGACCGTGACCCTGACGGTGTTCGAGGTAGCCCTCGGGATCTTCTTCGTGCTCGCGAGCGCCGCCTACTGGATCGTCGAGCGCAAGCGCGCCGAGGATCTGCTCTGCTCGCTGCTGCCACGCCCGAAGCGCAAGAAGGTCCGAGACACGTGGGAGTTGATCGATGCCAAGCTCGGCGCTTACGTCCGGGGGCAGGCGCTACTGATCGCGGTCGTCGGGGTCGCGCTCTCGCTTGCGTTTTGGGCGATCGGGCTGCCCTACTGGCTCCTGGTGGGGGCTTTCGCCGGCCTCGTCGAGCTGATTCCGGTGGTCGGCCCACTGGCCGCGGGTGCGCTCGCAGTCGGAGTCGGGCTGACGGTCTCGTGGAAGACCGCGCTCGCCGCCGGCCTCGCAGTGCTGGTCGTCCGCTTGCTCGAGGACTACGTCGTCATTCCGCGCGTGCTCGGAGACGCCGTCGGCTTGACGCCGCTCGTCGTGCTCGTCTCGGTGACCGGTTGCGGACTGCTGTTCGGCGGCTTCGCCGTCGTGATCGCGATCCCGCTCGCCGCGGTCGTCGGGACGCTGATCGACGTGATCGTCCGCGACAAGGACCCTGCGGACGAAGACGTGCCGACCGTGATCTTCGCCGCCAAGGACGCGGAGACTGCCGGCTAGGCCTTGCGCCAGCGGCCGAAGACCAAGCCGCCGAGGGTGAAGCCGAGCCCGAAGGTACCGAGGGCGAACGCGCCGACCGCGAGCGTCTTGCGTCCGAAGGAGAGCCGGTTCCAACGGCCGAGCACCTCCTGCTCCTCGGTCGTCAGCGGCTCGCCGCGGCGCTGCTTCCGCAGCGCACCCCCCGCCCGCAACCCGAGGTAGAGGTCGTCGAAGATCTCGGGTGACTCGTCCGTCACGGCACGCAGTGTATAGCCGGAAACGGCGATTCCCACGCCCGTTAAGGTGCTGCACCCGTGGCGACCCGAGTTCTTCACCTGTCGGACCTCCACTTCGGCCGGAACGACCGGCCGGAGTCGATCGAGGCGCTCGGACGACTGGTCGAGGAGCTAAGGCCGGAGCTCGTGATCGCGAGCGGCGACCTCACGCACCGGGGCCTGAGGACGCAGCACGAGACGGCAGCCGGCTTCCTGCGCGGTCTCGAGCTGCCGCTCCTGACGATCCCCGGCAACCACGACATCCCGTACACGTTCCCCAAGCGCTTCACGACCCCGTGGGAGGAGTTCGAGCGGCTCTGGCAGACGACCGAGCCCGTCTACCGCTCCGACGGCCTGGTCGTCGTCGGCCTCAACTCGGTGCGGCCATGGCGTCACCAGTCGGGCCGGCTCCGCGACGCCCAACTGCGGGCGATGGTGTCCGCCTTCGAGGATGCGCCCGCGGGGGCGTACCGGATCGTCACGTTCCATCACCACCTCCTCGGCGCCCCGTGGCGGTCGCGCAAGAAACCGGTCGCCAAGCGCAACCGCGTGCTGGCCGGAGTCGTCGAGGCCGGAGCCGACCTCGTCCTCGCCGGGCACATCCATCAGAGCACCGTCGCCGAGCGGCGGGAGTTCGAGCTCTCCTCGCCCGAGGGCGAGCACGCGGTCATCGTCTCGATCGCGCCCGGCTTCGGCCAGCCCAGGCCGAACCGCCGCGGCGAGGCTCGCGGCCTCCACGTCTACGAGATCGGCGACGCGGCCGTCCGCGTGCTCACGTACATCTGGCGCGAGGACGGCTGGGGCCTCACGGCCGTTCGTACATTCCCACGCGGCCAGGAGCCGCTCGTGTTCGAGCCGGCGGCCACGTAGTTCGAGGCGCTCGGGGCGGCGGCCGCGCCGGAGATCCGGCCGCGGCCGCCGCTGAGCGCAGTGCCTGCTAGACGGTCGCTCGCCTACCGCCGCGCCCCGCAACGGCGCGGTAGATCAGCAGCAGCACGATCGCTCCGATGATCGCGGTCAGCCAGGTGCTGATGTCGAAGAACTCATCGAGCGGATGGGCATCGAACAGCGCAGCGGCGAGAAAACCGCCGATGATGGCGCCAACGATCCCGATCAGCGTCGTGATGATGAAGCCGCCTGGATCCTCCCCGGGCAGAAGCGCCTTGGCGATCGCCCCAGCGAGAGCCCCAAGGATGATGAACGCGATGATTCCCAAATCGAACCTCCTGGTCGGTTTTCGCCGTGACTCTCCCCCGCTGGACGAACTTTCATGCCTAGCGGCTAGAGTCAGCCGGCAATCACGCGAGACCGAGGAGTGTCGATGGAAACGCCCTTCGCCGAGCTGAAGACACGTCTGGCCGAGATCCACGACCTGCGCCGCGCGCAGGAGATCCTCTTCTGGGACCAGACGGTGATGATGCCGCCCGGCGGTAGCTCGGTCCGCGGCCAGCAGGTGACGACGCTCGACCGGATCGCGCACCAGAAGTTCGTCTCGGACGAGATCGGCAGCTTGCTCGAGCAGGTCTCCGACTACGAGCAGGGGCTCGACTACGACTCCGACGACGCGAGCCTGATCCGCGTGACGCGCCGCGACTGGGAGAAGGCGCGCCGCGTTCCGACCGAGCTGGCGGCCGAGATGACCGGCGCCGCCGCAGACGCGCACGACGTCTGGGCCAAGGCGCGCGCCGAGAACGACTACGCGAGCTTCCTCCCGCACCTCGAGCGCGCCGTCGAGCTCAAGCGGCGCTACGTCGACTGCTTCGAGGGGTTCGACGAGCCGTACGACGTCCTCCTCGACGACTACGAGTCGGGAATGAAGACGGCCGAGGTTCGGCAGGTCTTCGACGACCTGAAGGCGGAGCTCGTGCCGCTGATCGCCGAGATCGGCTCCGTCGAGGGCGACGACGCCTTCATGGCCGGGCCGTGGCCCGTGGAGGCGCAGCACGAGTACTCGCTCAAGATCGTCGAGCGGTTCGGGTACGACCCGTCGTTCGCACGGCTCGACCTCACCGTGCACCCGTTCGCGGCCAGCTCGGGCACCCAGGACATTCGCCTGACCACGCGCTACCGGGAAGACGACATCACGTCCATCTTCACCGCCATGCACGAGTGCGGGCACGGCCTCTACGAGCACGGCGTCTCGCCCACGCTCGAGCGCACGCCGCTCTGCCACGGCGTCTCGTCGGCGCTCCACGAGTCGCAGAGCCGGCTCTGGGAGAACATCGTCGGGCGCAGCCGCAGCTTCTGGAACCACTTCTACCCGACCTTCCAGGCCGCGTTTCCCGAAGCCGTCGGGGACGTCGACCAGGAGCGCTTCTACCGGGCGATCAACCGCGTCAAGCCGTCGTACATCCGCGTCGATGCGGACGAGGCGACGTACAACCTGCACATCATCCTGCGCTTCGAGCTGGAGCAGGAGATCATGGCCGGCGCGATCGACCTGAAGGACTTGCCCGAGGTGTGGAACGCGCGCTTCGAGGAGTACCTCGGCATTCCGGTGCCGAGCGACACCCTGGGCGTGCTGCAGGACGTGCACTGGTCCGGCGGCGGGTTCGGCTACTTCCCGACCTACTCGCTCGGCAACATCGTCTCCGTCCAGATCTGGGAGAAGGTGCTTGGCGAGATCCCCGACCTGCCCGACCAGTTCGAGCAGGGCGAGTTCGGACAGCTGCACGAGTGGCTCCGGAGCAACCTGTATGTCCTCGGCCGCAAGTTCACGCCCCAGGAGACGCTCGAGCGGGTCGTCGGCGGACCGATCGACGCGGCGCCGTACGTGCGCTATCTGAAGGACAAGCTCGGGGCTCTCGCCGCGGCCTAGCTGCGTCAGCCCGTATTCCGGAGCGCCGCCGCGATGCCCGCGATCGAGCGAAGCAGCGGCAGGCGGGCGGCGTCGTCACCACCCCGGTAGGCGCGCAGCAACTCGACCTGGATCGCGTTCATGGGGTCGACATACGGGTTCCGCAGCCTGACCGACTGCTGGATCTGCGGCTGGCGGTCCAGCAGCTCGTCCGCCTCGACGATCGCCAACACCGCGGTGACGGTGCGCTCGTGCTCGGCGACGAGCTCGCTCCAGATGCGCTCCCGGCCCGGAGCCTGTACGAGCTCCAGGTACGACTCCGCGATCTCCAGGCTCGACTTGGCCAACGTCATCTCGAGGTTCTCGACCAGCGCCTGGAAGAACGGCCACTCCGCGTAGAGCCGCCGCAGCCAGACGAGTCGCTCCCCCTCGAGCCCGAACGCGGCGAGGCCGCTACCGCACCCGTACCAGGCAGGTAGCAGGCAGCGGTTCTGCGTCCACGAGAAGACCCAGGGGATCGCGCGCAGCGCTTCCAACTGACCCGTCGAGACGCTTTCGGGCCGGACGGCCGGGCGGGAGCCGATCTCCAGCAGCGCGAGCTCACGGACCGGCGTGAACTCGAGGAAGAAGGGCACGAACTCCTTGTCCTCCCAGACGAGCGAGCGGTAGGCGCGGTTGGCCGCTGCGGAGATCTCCTCGATCGTGTCGCGGGCGCCCTCGTTCGGCGGCTCGAGCGCAACCGCCCTCGGAAAGGCCGTCAGGAGGGTGGCCGCCAGCGCAGCCTCGAGATTCCGCTCGGCCAGGCCCGCCAATCCGTACTTGAAGGAGATCGTCTCGCCCTGCTCGGTCACCTTGAGGCGGCCGTCCACGGCGCCCTGGGGCTGCGCGAGGATCGCCGCGTAGGTCGGGCCCCCACCCCGGCCGGCACTGCCCCCGCGGCCGTGGAACACGGTCAGCTCGACCCCACGTTCTGCGGCGACCGCCGTGAGCTCCTCCTGAGCGCGGTAGATCTCCCACTGAGCGGTCAGATAGCCGCCGTCCTTGCCCGAATCGGAGTAGCCGACCATGACCTCGATCCGGTCGCGAGGACGCGCGGCCAGGAGCTCCTCGACGATCCCTCGGGCGGCGCGCAGGTCGGCGATCGTCTCGAAGAGGGGCACGCCGAGCACCTCGAGGCCCTCTCCGTGGGCGAGGCGCTCCGCCGCGAGGACGTCCTCCGCGGACGCCGTCATCGAGACGATCAGGCGGTCGAGCGCGCGCGGCCCGTAGCGGCGCTGGACGCGTGCCCCTGCGCGCAGGGTCTCGAGGAGGCGCTCGTCCGGCTCCCGAATCGCGCTCGCATGCACGCGCAGGTCGAGCTTCGCGAGATGGAAGCCGAAGAGGGCGACTCTCGTGCGGAGATCGGCAAGCCCCCCGTCTGCGACGCGAGTACCGCGGTGCTCGCGCAAGCTCCGATCGATCAGGTCGAGCTCGGCCAGCAGGTCGTCGGTGGACGAATAGTCGGCGTCCCCGAGCCGGGCCCACAGTGAGCTGAGCCGGCGCCGGTACGGCTCGTCGTCGTTCTGGCCCGAGGGGACGCCGATGAGCTTCTCGTCGAGCGCGGGGTCGTACTCGACCACTGTCGAGGACATGCCCCACCGGCGCGCAAGCGCACGCACCTCGTCGCGATAGAGCCGCGCCGCGAGGGACCGTGCCTGCTCGAGGGCCGCCTCCACCGTTTGCGGACCCGTGTTGGGGTTCCCGTCCAGGTCGCCGCCGATCCAGCTGCCGAAGCTGAACGGCACGGGCGCCTGGGGGAGCCGCCGCCGGTACTCGCGCAGGAGCGCCGGCGCAGCCTGCCAGAGACTGCGCTCGAAGAACCAGAGGCCGTGCCGGATCTCGTCGTACACCCTCGGCCGCCGCGAGCGCACTTCGTCCGTCTGCCAGAGGATCGTCACTTCCTCCGCCAGCGCATCCTCGAGCCGGGAGTGGCGTGAGGGAGGAAGCTCGGGGTCGTCCAGCTCGCGTAGGACCGCCGCGATCCGCTGGTGCGCCTGCAGGACGGTGCGCCGCGTCGCCTCGGTCGGGTGGGCGGTGAAGACGAGCTCGACGCGAACGCCCTCGGCCTCGTGCGCGAGCTCGTCGTGCGGGACTCCGGCTGCGTCTAGGCGAGCGAAAGCGTCCTCCAGCGACTCCCGCGCGACGCGGCCCTCGTGCTCGTAGGCACGCCGGCGGCGCAGCCGATGGTGCTGCTCCGCGATGTTCGCCAGCTGGAAGAAGACGCCGAACGCACGCAGCACTACGGCCTGCCGGGCCAGCGGCAGGGTGCGGATCGTCTCTTCGAGCGGGTTCCGTTCCCCGGTGCGGCGCGCCCAGCGCGAGAGGGAGCGGATGCGCTCGACGAGATCGAGCACGTCCTGCCCTTCCTGCTCGACGAGCACGCGGCCAAGCAGGTCGCCGAGCAAACGGACGTTGGCGCGCAGGCCGGCGTCGGCTCTCATCCGCCCAGCCTACGGGCGCCGAGGGCTACGAAGGCCCGGTGATGGGGCGCTTCTGGACGAACTTGCGGTAGAGGATCAGCAGCACGATCGCGCCACCGAGGGCAAACAGGAAGGACGTCGTCGCTTCGCCGGCAGTGACCGTGTCGTCGCCGTCGAGGACGCCCAGCAGGCGTGCGACCGCCCCGCCGAGGAGCGACCCGGCGATGCCCAGCAGGATCGTCTGCCAGAGCTTCAGCGGATCCTTCCCCGGTACGGCGAACCGCGCCAGGAGCCCGATGATCAGGCCGGAGACGACGAGTGAGATGAGCGCGCCCAGCATGGCGCGAGCTTATGCGAACCGGGCTGCGGCGCGCGCTCGTGCCTTCGCTGCCTCGACGTCGCGGTCGCGCGGCGGTGCCGCGGTCACGAGCGAGTCGAGCAGCCGCTTCGAGGCGGCGGTGACCTCCTCGACGGCACGCGCGAACGCCGCCTCGTTCGCCTTCGACGGCTTCGTCGCGCCGCTGATCTTGCGCACGTACTGAAGCGCGGCCGCCTCGACCTCCTCGGGCGTCGCGGCGGGATCGAAATTGTGGAGCACTCTGATGTTTCTGCACATAGGGCAATCCTAGCGACCCCTAATCCGTGTGGGTTTCCACGTTTCACCAGGGCGCGGAGCCGCGTAGCGTCCAGCCCATGCCCGGCCTCAGCCGCTTCCTCGTCGAGCTAGAGCGCCCCGAGCTCCTGGGCACCGAGATCCAGGAGCTCGCCGAGCGCTCCCGGGCTGTGGCCGCAGAGATGCGAGGCGAGGGTGCGAGCCTCCGCTACCTGCGCACGATCTACGTACCCGAGGACGGCCGCTGCTTCCTCCTCTTCGAAGGCGGGTCGGCCGTCGAGGTCGGCGAGGCCGGCAGGCGAGCGGGCTTGGCGCCGAGTGCCGTCGTCGAGGCACTGAAGCTCGAGGCGTCGACGCCGTAGCTATTCGCCGGCGCCGCTCCTAGACTCGGAGCACGCACCGTGGCAGAGGAGACCCACCCGCCCGCGGCCGGAAGATTGCCCGCCTTGACCGCAGCCCCGGGAACGGTGGTCGGCCGGGAGGCCGAGCTGGAACTGATCACGGAGCTGTTCGACCGTTCGGGCGATCCACGCGTCGTGCTGCTGGAGGGGGAGCCGGGGATCGGGAAGTCCATTCTCTGGGAGGCGGGCGTGCGCATCGCCAGCGAGCGTTCGGGCCGCGTTCTCTCCTGCCGGCCGGCGGAAACCGAGGCCGTCCTTCCCTTCTCGGCGTTGGGCGACCTGCTCGAGCCGTTGCTCGACGAGGCACTGCCGCTGCTGCCCGATCCTCAACGGCTCGCGCTCGAGGTTGCGCTCTTGCGCACTGCGCCCCCCGCGACCCCGACCGACCGACTCGCGGTGTCCCAGGCGACCTTGTCGATCCTGCGCGACCCGGCGACCGCGAGCACGGTGGTGGCGATCGACGACGTACAGTGGCTGGACACGCCCAGCCAGGAAGTGCTGGACTTCGTGGTGCGACGGCTCGGCGATGCGCCAATCCGTCTGCTGCTGGCGCGCCGCGGCGGACACGAGGCGCCGCTGCCTCTAGGGATGGATCGAGGCGTGGCCGTGAACAGGATCGCCGTCGGGCCGCTGTCCGTCGACGAGATCGACCGCGTCGTCGACGTGCATCTCGACGTGCGGCTTCCCCGGCCCCGGCTCGTTGAGCTCGAGCGCATCTCGCGGGGGAACCCGTACTACGCGATCGAGATCATCCGGGCGCTAGCCGCTAGCGGCGACCCTCACCGATCAGCGGACGCGATTGCGATACCCGACACCATCGGCGCTCTTCTGCGCCAGCGTGTCGAAGGCCTGTCGACCGTCGCGAGGGACCTCCTACTGCTGGCGGCGGCATCACCGCATCCAACTGCGCAGCGGCTTACGGTGATCGCCCGCTCCGCAGAAGGGCTCGACGAGGCGCTCAGCGTCGGGATCCTCGCATCTGACGGGCCCCGGATTCGCTTCACGCATCCGTTGCTCGCTTCCGTGGTCTACGGCTCCGCCTCTCCACGGGAACGTCGCGAGGCGCACGCTCGGCTTGCCGCAGCCGCTTCCGACCGCACGGAGCGTGCACGCCATCTCGCTCTCGCTCAGGACCTGCCCGACTCCAGAGTGAGCGCAGAACTCGAGGCCGCCGCGGACGCCGCTGCCCGGCGAGGCGCTCCGTCGTCGGCTGCTGAGCTGTTGGAACATGCCGTGCGGTTGACCCCGGCGGGCTCTTCCGACGATCGCCGCCGAAGGCTGGCGGCGGCGGCCGAGCACCTCTACAGCGCGGGAGACCAGTCGCGAAGCCGGTCGATCCTGGAGTCCCTCATCGAGGAGCTCCCACCGGGCCGGGAGCGAGCCGGACGGCTCGCGGAGCTTTCGCATCGGGTTCCCTACCAGTTGCAGGGCCTCGAGCTCTGCCGTAGAGCGCTGGACGAAGTGGGCGACGATCTAGCGCTTGAGGCGGATCTCCACTTCTTCATCGCCGCGAGCGCCCGCAGGGCAACGACGCTCGAAGAGGCGGCGGAGCACGCGCGGCTGGCGGTCGAGTGCGCCACCGCGGCGGGCGACGACGCCCGCATCGCGCGCGGTTTCGCGATGGCGGGCCACGTCGAGGTGATGCAAGGCCGAACCACCGGGATCCACCAGCTCGTGCGGGCCGTCGAGCTGGAGGCCTCGCACGGAGCCCTCTCGTTGCACTTCCGCGCCAGCTTCCTGTACGGCATCACCCTTGCCTACCTGGGGGAGTTGGACCAGGCGCGGCCACTGCTCCAGGAGCAGCTCGATCGCGCCGGAGAGCACGGCGACGAGGTCATGCACGGCGTGGCCCTCTCCTCGCTGGCCGAGCTCGAGCTGCGAGCGGGGAACTGGTCGCAGGCGCATCGGTACGCGACCGACGGAGCGGCGCTCCAGCAGCAGGCAGCTCCGCTGCAGGATCAGGCGCACCACGTCCTACGAGCCGCCCGCGTGGTCGCTCACATGGGGAAGGTGGACGAAGCCCGGCCCCTCGCTGCCGCACTTCTGGAGGTTGCACCACTGAACCGTGACCGGAGCGCGGAGGTCTCCGCACGGCGTGATCTCGGCTTCATCGAACTGTCGTTGTCGCGCCCGGCGGCCGCGGTGGACGTGCTCGGGCCGGCAATCGCGCTCCTGGAAGAGATGGGCGTCCGCCTCTTCTCGGCAAACCCGTGCGTCCACGACTATGTCGAGGCATGCGTGGCAACGGGGAACCTGGACGAAGCTGAGCGTGCAAATGAGCTGCTGGCGGCGAGCAACGGCCCATGGGAGGTGGCGATGCACGCGCGCGGGCAGGCGCTGATGGCCGCAGCGCGGGGCGACAACCGCGCAGCGAAGAGCGCGATCGCCGGCGCCGTGAAGGCACACGGCCGCCTCGGAGAGCCTTTCGAGCTAGGCCGGACCCTGCTCGCGAAGGGAACCATCGAGAGGAGGGCGAAGCAGCGAGCCGCCGCCCGCGCAACGCTCACCGAAGCGCTGGACATCTTCGATTCCCTCGGCGCGCCGCTCTGGGCGGAGAAGGCCGCAGCCGAGCTTGCCCGCATCCCCGGGCGAGCCGGCTCGTCGAGCGATCTGTCGGAGACCGAGCGGCGCGTCGCCGAACTGGTGGCCCAGGGTTTGTCGAACAAGGAGGTGGCGGCGCGGCTGTTCGTAACCGTCAGGACGGTCGAAGCGAACCTCTCGAAGGTCTACGCGAAGCTGGGAATCCGCTCGCGCACGGAACTCACGCACCACCTCTGACCCAAAAGCGTGTGGGTTTCCACACTTGGAAGCCCGCGGCCGGCGTCGTAGCTTCGACGTTGTGATGCGGCGCGCACTGATCGTGGTTCTGCTGGGCGTCCTGGCTGGGAGCGGGCATGCCCTGGCCGCGCCTGCGCCGCTGCGGGTGACGTCGATCTCGCCGGCCGTTGTCGAGCGGGGTGGGCTGGTGACGATCACCGGTGGCGGCTTCGGCGCGCGCAACCTGGACGTGTCGGTCGGCGGAGAGCGCGTGGGGCTGGTCTCCGCGACCGGGAGCAGTGCGAGCTTCCGCGTACCGGTTCTGGGGCCTGTCGGGCAGGTCAAGGTTAGGGCGACCAACCCCGGCGGTCACAGCGGCGAGATCGGGCTGACCGTTCGCTTCGACGGGCACGCGGCTGCGGTTGTGGACGAGGCGGCGGCGGTGGCGGAGGCGATCGGCGCGGATGGGGGCTCGATCGCGGTGGCGGGGATGGAATTGGCGATCCCGGCGGGGGCGGTGCCGGAGGGGACGACGATCACGGCGACGCCGTTGCGCTCGCTTCGGGGCTCGCCGTTTGCGGCGGCGCCGGTGGGGGTGAAGCTGGAGCCGTCCGGGCTGGTGCTGCTGCAGCCGGCGACGCTGACGCTGCCGCGGCCGTCCGGGCCGGGAACGTTGGTCGGGTTCGGCTTCAACGGCGACGGTGAGGGTTTCCGGCTGCTGCCCCACCGCGTCGTCGGTGAGACGGTCGAGTTGAAGGTGTGGCATTTCAGCGGCGCCGGTGTGTTGACCGCGCGGCTGGAGGAGCTGGAGGCGGTCTTGAGCTACGAGCCGGCCCCGGCGCACGAGTTGGCCGAGCAGCGGATCGCGGCCGCCTTGGTGGATGCGCAGGTGAACGGCTCCGACCCGGGCACGGCGATCGCGATCGCGCTCCGAAACTGGCGCACGAGCTCCGTCCGCCAAGGGCTCCAGATCGCAGGCACCGAGTCCCGGCTCGACTTCTTCGAGCTCGCCTTCGGCGAGTGGCTCGCCTGGCTCGCCTACCTGCAGGAATACCACGACACGCTCGCGGCCGCCGACGCGGGCTTCTTCGACAGAGCCGCCCAGATCGACCGGGCAACCGCGACCAACTCCGCAGCCGCGGTCACCCGCCGTCAGCTCGAGCGCTGCCTCGGTCCCAGCTTCCCGCGGTCAGCGCTCCGCGACGTGATCCGGGTCGCGAGCGCCGTCAATCTCGCCGGCCTCCCGATCGAGGACACGGAGACGAGTGGCGGCGAGCGGCAGCTCCCCAGCGGCCCCAACCTGGCCAGCGGCTGCGTCGACGTCCAGATCACCGCGGTCGAGCACGCGGCTGCCTTCGCCCGCAACCGCAACAACCTGTTCCAAGTGCGCGCCCAGGTCGTCTTCTGGAGCGGCGACCCCAGCACGACGATCCC
>DATLDK010000012.1:0-7219 GCA_035525905.1 Gaiellaceae bacterium
CGGCGAGTCGGTGAAGGTAACCTCCGGCCCGCTGTCGGACTTCGACGGCGAGATCGTCGACGTGAACGCCGACCAGCAGAAGCTGAAGGTGCTCGTCGACATCTTCGAGCGCCAGGTGCCGGTGGAGCTCGGATTCGACCAGGTCAAGAAGCTGGACTAGAGGTAGGGAATGGCGAAGAAGATCCTGACGATGATCAAGCTGCAGATCCCCGGTGGGCAGGCGAACCCCGCCCCGCCGGTCGGCCCTGCGCTCGGTCAGCACGGCGTCAACATCATGGAGTTCTGCAAGGCGTTCAACGCGCAGACCGCGCAGGAGAACGGACGGATCACGCCCGTCGAGATCACGGTCTACGAGGACCGCTCCTTCACGTTCATCACGAAGACGCCGCCGGCGGCTGTGCTGATCAAGGAGGCGCTCGGGCTCGAGAAGGGATCCCCGGAGCCGAACCGGAACAAGGTCGGACGGATCTCGCAGGCGCAGCTCCGCTCGATCGCCGAGATCAAGCTCGTCGACCTGAACGCGCGCGACGTCGACCACGCGATGCTCGTTATCGCCGGCACGGCCCGCAGCATGGGCGTGGACGTGGAGCGATGAGCACCAAGCACGGCAAGCGCTACGACGAGGCGCGGAAGACGATCGATCGGGAGCAGCTGTACGCCCCCGCGGAGGCGATCAGGCTCTTGAAGGAGCTGCCCGCCGCCAAGTTCGACGAGACGGTGGAGGCCCACTTCCGCCTGGGCCTGAACGTCCGGCACGCCGACCAGCAGTTGCGCGGCACGCTGATGCTCCCGCACGGCACCGGCAAGAGTGTGCGCGTGGCCGTCTTCGCCGAGGGCGACAAGGCCCGGGAGGCCGAGGAGGCGGGCGCGGACGTGGTCGGCGCCGCCGATCTCGCCGCGAGGATCGAGGGAGGCTTCACCGACTTCGACGTCGCCATCGCGACGCCCGACCAGATGGGCAACGTCGGCAAGCTCGGCCGCGTGCTCGGCCCGCGTGGGCTGATGCCGAACCCGAAGACGGGCACCGTCACGTTCGACGTCGCCAAGGCGGTCACGGACGCGAAGGGCGGCAAACTCGAGTACCGGACCGATCGCGGCGCGAACGTGCACGTGTCGATCGGCAAGCGCAGCTTCGAGGAGCGCAACCTGCTCGAGAACTACGCGGCCCTCGTCGAGGAGATCGTCCGCGCGAAGCCGTCTTCGGCCAAGGGCCGCTACATCCACCAGATCACGCTCACGACCACGATGGGCCCCGGATTGCGCGTCGACCCGGCGCGCGTCCGCGGGATCGTCGAGGAGCTCGAGCAGGAGGCCGTCCCGGCCTAGGTTTCCGTCCATAGCCCGTCGCCGAAGAACGGAAGCGGCCAGCAGCGCTGGCAGAGGTCTTCCCGAGGTGGCGCTTGGAAGGCGGTCTTTCGCCTCCCCGAGCCCGCCTCAGTGCGGGCTCGATCGTTGCAAGGAGGTGAGAGATGCTGAAGAGTGACAAGGAGCGGGTCGTCGCAGAGCTGACCGAGCGGCTGCGGACGTCGGAGACGTTGATCGTCGCCGACTACCGCGGACTGACAAACGCCGAAATCGAGGGTCTGCGCTCGAAGCTGCTCGAGCACGGCGCCCGCTTCGCGGTCGTCAAGAACACGCTCACCCGCCGCGCGGCGGAGGCCGCCGGAGCGGACGCGCTGCTCGCCTTGCTGGAAGGACCGTCGGCGATTGCGTTCGTCGAATCCGACGGCGATCCCGTCGCGGTGGCGAAGGCCCTGCGCGACGCGGCCGCGAGCACGCGGGTCCTGGCGATCCGCGGCGGCCTGCTCGAGGGCAAGTCGCTGACGGCCGAGGAGATCGACACGCTGGCCAAGCTGCCACCGGTCGACGTGGTCCGCGCCCAGCTCGTGGGGGCGATCGTCTCGCCGCTCACGGTCGTGGTGGCGTTGCTCGCTGCACCGCTGCGCGATCTCGTGGGGCTGATCGACGCCCGGATCGAGCAGTTGCAGGAGCAAGGCGACGTGTCCGGCAGCGAGGCGCCGGCCGCGGAGGCGACGCCCGCCGTCGAGGAGCCGGCCGCGGAGTCCGAACCTGAGCCCGACCCCGAGCCCGACGCGAGCGCAGAGGCGGCACCCGCAGAGCCCGAAGAGAGCGAACAACCCACTGAAGAGACCACTGACACGCAGGAGGAGCAGGAGTAATGGCTACGGATACCGCGAAGGTGCTCGAGACGCTCGGCAAGATGACCGTGCTCGAGCTCGTCGAGCTGAAGAACGCGATCGAGGAGGAGTGGGGCGTCACGGCCGCCGCTCCGATGGCCGCCGCGGCGCCTGCAGCGGCCGGCGGTGGCGACGGTGGCGCGCCGGCCGAGGAGAAGTCCTCGTTCGACGTCGTCATCACGTCCGCAGGCGAGAAGAAGATTCAGGTGATCAAGGTCGTCCGCGCCGTCACCGGCCTCGGCCTGAAGGAGGCGAAGGACCTCGTCGACGGCGCCCCCGGCACGGTCAAGGAGGGCGTCAACCAGGAGGAAGCCGACTCGATCAAGGGGCAGCTGGAAGAGGCAGGCGCCGGGGTCGAGCTGAAGTAACACCGTTCCCGCTCGTGGTTTGCCGCGTGAGGCCGGGGTTGCCCGGCCTCACGCATTTGCAAAGGAACTGCAAAGATTTGGCCGGATCCCTCGTCCGAGGCAGCAGGAAAGTCCACCGGGTGTCGTCATCACCCGGACAACGGAATTTCCAGGAGGACTGAGGAATCATGAAACTGAAAGTACTGCTGCTCGCGCTCTTCACCGCAGGGTTTGCGGTCTCGGTCGCCGTCGCCGCCGCGCCCGCCTCGAGCGACCATGGCAAGCCCACGGTGGCCACGGCGACGGACGGCACGACGACCTCCGAGGCGAAGCACGGCAAGAGTCACGCCAGGAAGGTCGAGGGGTGCAAACCCTCGAAGAAGATCGTCGTCACCGGTGAGTTCGTCGCCGCCGGGGCCGGCGGCTTCGCGCTCAAGGTCAACGGCGGCAACAAGCGGGCGAAGGCCTGGAAGAACAAGCAGGCGACCGTGCTCGTCGACGACAAGACGAGGTTCAACGGCAAGAAGCACAAGCTCGCCGAACTTGTCGCCGGTGACCGCGTCAACGTCCAGGGCTATGCCTGCAAAGCGGACGTCGCCGCAGGCACGCTCCTCGCCCGCAAGGTCACGACCAAGGGGCCGAAAGGCGCCGCCGACGAGGACGATGAGAAGACGACGACCACGGTGACGACCACCGCGGCCACGACGACGACCGCGGCCACGACCACCAACGCGGCCACCACGACCACGACTCCCTAGGTAGCGACAGGTATCCGTCCAGGGCGCCGCAAGACGCCCTGGACGCCCTGGCCCACGGTCACTCGTTCGGGGCGATGGCCGCCACGGCGACCTGCCGATATCTGGTGGGTCACCTGATGCGGAGGTTCACTCGATGCGGTTCAGAATTGCGGTAGCAACGACCCTTCTCGCCGGCGCGCTTGCTTCGACCGCGTCGGCCGAGGAGCCTGCTCCAGTGCCCGCCGGTGCAGCGCCGGCAACGTCCCTGCCGGCTCCCCGGCCCGAGCGGCAGGCCGCGCTCGAGGCGGCCAAGGCCGCGCGCGAGCAGGCAGAGGCCGAGCGCCGGGCTGCGCGCGAGGTGGCCCTCAAGGAGCTGAAGACGGGCGTCGAGAGAGTCCGCTCCGAGGCGATGGCAGAGCTCGAGCGCGTCAACGAGGCCGCGCGCCTCGCCCATCTGAAGCTCCAGGCCGGCGTCAGGGCGGCCTGCAAGGGAGCGCAGGGCGAGCGCAGCAAGGACGCCTGCCGCGCAGCGCGCACGTCGGCGAAAGCAGAGAGCGAGCAAATCAAGACGAAATCGGAGGCCGAGCGCAAGGCGATCCGGGCCAAGGCGAAGGCGGCCCTCGAGCAGCTCAGCGCAGCATTCAAGGCCAGCGGCAAGTAATGCCGTAACCGGCGCTGGATCGCTCCCGTTAGGAGCAGGGGTCGTTACCGAGGGCGCCGCGAGGCGTCCTCGGTCGTTCTACAGCCACCCGACCCTCCATCTGTATACTTCAGGCCTGTATTCGGCCTCCGCCGCAGGCTCTTGCTTGCGGCGCGGGGCCTGTCTGCGCTACCCTTCGGGGTTCGCCGACGCCGTAACGCCGCATCTGCCCACGAAACTCTTTTCGCTCTTAGCCATAAGGGAGGCTGTAACCACTTGAGCAGCACTGCTGTCGCGCCTCGAGCGCGTAAGAGCTTTTCACGTCTGAAGCACGTCCTCGACCTCCCCAACCTGATCGACATCCAGAAGGCGTCGTTCGAGTGGTTCAAGAACGAGGGCCTGCGCGAGACGATCGCCGACATCTCGCCGATCGAGGACTACACCGGCACCCTTGCCGTCGAGTTCGGGGACTTCGAGTTCGGTGACCCGGGCTTCACGATCCAGGAGTGCCGCGAGAAGGACCTGACGTATCAGGCTCCGCTCTCGATGACGGTCCGCTTCGTCAACAAGGAGACCGGCGAGATCCGCGAGCAGCGGGTCTTCATGGGTGACTTCCCGATGATGACGCAGTGGGGCACGTTCATCATCAACGGCACCGAGCGCGTGATCGTGACTCAGCTTGTCCGCAGCCCCGGGGCCTACTTGATGGAGCCGAAGGACGCGACCAAGCAGGTCTTCACCGCGAACCTGATGCCGAGCCGCGGGTCGTGGCTCGAGCTCGAGATCGACAAGAAGGGGATCGTCTACGCCCGCATCGACCGAAAGCGCAAGCTGCCGGTGACGACGCTGCTGCGCGCGCTCGCGCGCGAGGACTACAACGACGGGCTGGCACTGGACTCGAACGAGGACCTGCTGAAGCTCTTCGACAACTCCCCCTTCATCCAGAACACGCTCGACAAGGACACGACGACCCGCGAGGAAGAGGCGGTCGTCGAAGTGTTCAAGAAGCAGCGCCCGGGCGAGCCGCCGACGCTCGACAACTCGCGCAACCTCGTTCGCGCGCTCTTCTTCGACCCGAAGCGCTACGACCTGACGAAGGTGGGCCGCTACAAGCTGAACCAGCGGCTTGGCGTCTCCGTTCCCGACGACACGCGCACCCTGACGACGACCGACATCGTCGCGCTCGTGCGCAAGCTCGTCGACCTGCCGATGAAGCTCGGGATCGACCTCGAGACCAAGGACTTCGCCGCCGAGGCGATCCAGCTCAACCGCGACCCGATCCGCTCCGAGCTCGACGAGTACGAGCACTTCGGGAACCGGCGGCTGCGCACGACCGGCGAGCTGATCCAGGAGGCGTTCCGCGTCGGGCTCTACCGGATGGAGCGCGTCGTCCGGGAGCGGATGACGACCGAGGACGTGGACACGATCACGCCGCAGACGATCATCAATATCCGGCCCGTGGTCGCGGCGCTGAAGGAGTTCTTCGGCTCGTCGCAGCTCTCGCAGTTCATGGACCAGACGAACTCGCTCTCGGGGCTCACGCACCGGCGGCGGCTCTCGGCCCTCGGAGCCGGCGGCCTCACCCGCGAGCGCGCGCCGATCGAGGTGCGCGACGTCCATCCGACCCATTACGGGCGCATGTGCCCGATCGAGACGCCGGAAGGTCCGAACATCGGGCTGATCGGCTCGCTCGCCTCCATGGCGATGGTCTCCGAGTTCGGCTTCATCCAGACGCCGTACCGCGTCGTCAAGGGCAGCAAGGTGACGGACGAGATCGTCTATCTCGACGCTGCCGAGGAGGCCCAGTACACGATCGCCCAGGCGTCCGAGCCGGTCGACTTCAAGACGGGCAAGTTCCTGAACGACACGGTGCTCTGCCGCTCCAGCCTCGGCGAGGCGGTCACATCGACCCCGAAGGACGTCGAGTTCATGGACGTCGCCCCGGCGCAGATCGTGTCTGTCGCGACCGCGCTGATCCCGTTCCTCGAGCACAACGACGCCAACCGCGCGCTGATGGGCGCGAACATGCAGAAGCAGGCAGTGCCGCTGATGATCCCGCAGGCGCCGCTCGTCGGCACCGGCCTCGAGTACAGAGCGGCGGTCGACACGGGCGACGTCGTCCTCTCCAAGACGGACGGCACCGTCATCGACGTCGACGCGGAGAAGATCGTCGTCGAGGGCAAGGGCTCCCGCGAGGAGTACAACCTGACGAAGTTCATGCGCTCGAACCAGGGCACGCTGATCCACCAGAAGCCGGTGGTCGGCCTGGGCGAGAAGGTCAAGGCCCAGCAGGTGCTGGCCGACGGCTCCTCGACGGACGGCGGCGAGCTCGCGCTCGGCGCGAACCTGATGGTCGCCTTCATGACCTTCGAGGGCTACAACTTCGAGGACGCGATCGTCCTCAGCGAGCGGCTCGTCAAGGAGGACGTCCTCAGCTCGATCCACATTCACGAGTACGAGATCGACGCCCGCTCGACGAAGCTGGGCGACGAGGAGGTGACCCGCGACATTCCGAACCGCTCGGAGGAGTCGCTCGCCAACCTCGACGATCGCGGCGTGATCCGGATCGGCGCCGAGGTCGGCTCGGGCGACCTGCTGGTCGGCAAGGTGACGCCGAAGGGCGAGACCGAGCTGACGGCCGAGGAGAAGCTGATCCGCGCCATCTTCAAGGAGAAGGCCCGCGAGGTGCGCGACACCTCGCTCAAGGTCCCGCACGGCGAGGGCGGCAAGGTCATCGGCGTCAAGACCTTCTCCCGCGACGCGGGCGACGACCTGTCGCCTGGCGTCAACGAGCTCGTCCGCGTCTACGTGGCCAAGAAGCGCAAGATCTCGGAGGGCGACAAGCTCGCCGGCCGCCACGGCAACAAGGGCGTCATCTCGAAGATCGTGCCCGAGGAGGACATGCCGTTCCTCGAGGACGGCCGTCCCGTGGACGTGATCCTGAACCCGCTCGGCGTGCCGAGCCGGATGAACATCGGCCAGATCCTCGAGACGCACCTCGGCTGGGCCGCGGCACACGGCGTTTTCGCCGAGCCGGGGGACATCGGGGTCAACCCGAAGGCTCCGATCAACTCACCGAACCCGTTCCCCGTCGCGACGCCGGTGTTCGACGGCGCCACCGAGGAGGACGTCGACGAGGCGCTCGTGACGTGGGCAAAGCAGAACCCGGACTCGCCGATCAAGTTCAACGTCGACCAGAGCCGCGACACGGGCCGCAAGGTCTCGGGCAAGGTGCGGCTCTTCAACGGCAAGACGGGCGAGCCCTTCGAGCAGAAGGTCACCGTCGGCTACATGTAC
>DATLDK010000078.1:0-14539 GCA_035525905.1 Gaiellaceae bacterium
AACCGCACGAATGGGGTATCGGCTATGTCCGCCCCGAGGCGTAGCGTGAATGGATGCGCCGAAAACGCCGGCACCCCGCGACCGTGACGCGCTCAGGCGAGCCGAGGCTGCGCCCGTTGTCCGAGATCGTGCGCTTGCCGCTGCGGAGCCCGCTCTACTCCGAGCTCGCGCGCGCTCTCGCAGCGGCCGCGGCGGTGCACGCTCTGCGCTCCGACCTCGACCCGGTGCCCGTACGCCCGACCTCGACCATCAGCCAGGCCGGCTGCTACCGCCTGCGCAACGGCGATCCGGTCGATCTGCGCGTGTCTGGGCGCCACGGGCGCGTAGCGCTCAGCTTCCTGCACGAGCTCGGTCACTTCTTCGACCATCAGCTGGGAGCGGAGCTCGGACCGTCCTGGGCCTCGGGGCACCACGAGTCGTTCGTGAACTGGCGCGCGGCAGCGTCTGACCTCCCGTCCCGTGCGCCGGCCGGCTCGAGCCGCTCACGACGGCGCTACTTCGACTCAGCCAAGGAGGTGTGGGCGCGCAGCTACGCGCAGGCCATGCTGGCGCGCTCGCGCGATCCCTGGCTGCAGGGCCACCTGCTCGGGCTGCTCGACATGGACGACATGTTCGTCTGGCCCGCGGACGTGTTCGCGCCCGTGGCCTGTGAGGTCGAGCGCGTGTTCGAGCGTCTAGGGCTCGCGCGAGTCGAGCTGGCGCTCGCTGCCTGAGCCGAGCTCGAGTCCCACTGCGAGGCCGGCCTCGAAGATGCGCGTGACCGGCGAGCGCAGCGCCTCGCGGTCCACCTCCGCAACAGCCATCGACTCGACCAGAGCGTCCGAATAGACGGTCTCCAGGCGGGCGACACTCGCGAGGTCGCAATGGTCCGCGATCACGGCGTGGCGGCCCCGCTCCTGCACGGCGTCGACGGCCACCGCAACCAGGTCTGCCTCGAGCGTGGGCTCCTCACGGACGTGGATGCCGATCAGAAAACCCGCCGTGAAGGCCTCGCCGCCGTACGAGACGACGACGCCGCGGGCCTCCTCGTGCTCGCCGAGGACGGTCGCGGCGGCATCAACTGCGATCCACTCCAGGTACTCCCAATCGAGCCCGAGCCGTTCGACGAGCACTCGCGGTGAGCTTTCGACGCTGACGACCGCGACGGCGCGCTCGAAGTCGTCAGCGTCGTAGCTGGTCAGGCGGAGCTCGGACTGACGCGAAGGATCCGAGCTGCCCATGTGGGCAGCCACCAGTTCCACTTGCCCATCAGCCGCATGATGGACGGCACGAGCAGGGCGCGGATCACCGTGGCGTCGAAGATGATCCCGGCCGCGAGACCGATCCCGAATTGCTTGATGTCGGTGCCGGGCTGCGTGGAGAGCACGAAGAAGGAGAACATCAGCACCAGCGCGGCGCTGGTCACGAGCTTGCCCGTCCGGGCAAGCCCGAGGGAGATCGCCTGGCCCGTGTCGCCGGTCTCGTCGTAGGCCTCCCGCATTCGCGTCAGCATGAACACCTCGTAGTCCATAGAGAGGCCGTACAGGAACGCGAAGATCATCAGCGGGATCCACGAGATGATCGAGTCGGTGGCGGGCACGTTCCAGATCTCCTCGGCGCCGTGGCCCTTCTGGAAGACGAAGACGATGATTCCGTAGGCCGCGCCGAGCGAGACCAGGTTCAGGATCACGGCCTTCAGCGGCAGCAGGACCGACTTGAACGCACGCATCAGCAGCACGTAGGTGAGCAGGACGACGAAGAGGAGCACGTACGGGAAATTGCCGTAGACGGCGTCGATGAACTCGCGCTCCGACGTCGGCAAGCCGGCGAGCGTCACCTGCGTCCCGCCGAGCTCATTCTCGAGCCCCGGCACGACGTCTTCCTTCAGGCGGGTGATCGTCGACCGTGTATCCCGGCTCGAGCCGTCGGTGGTCGCGTAGGCCTCGACGAGCGCAAGCCCGTCGGCGCGCGCGTCCGGGGAGGCCACCGCTCCGGCGATCCCTTCGGTCTCGTCGAGCCGCGACTCCACCTGCTCGAGCTGCCCGGGCGTCACCTGATTTCCCTCGACGACGATCTGGAAGGGCTTGTGCGCGCCCTCCGGGAGTCCCGCGTCCCGGAGCACCTGGGCACCCTGGTGCCCAGGGCCGCCGCCTGGCAGGTCCTTCGCCTGGGCGTCGCCCGGGTTCATCTGGAGCCCGTAGAAGAGCAGCACGCCGACGACCAGCAGACCAAGGGCCGCGACCGGCAGCGGCCGGCGCACGACGAAGTGCGCCCACCGGTTCCAGAACCCCTTCTCAGGGTCGTCGCTGCCTTCGACCATCCGCCTGGGGAGCACCCGGACGCTATTGATCCGCGACCCGAGCGTGTACAGCAGTGCGGGCAGGAGCGTGATCGCGGCCAGCACCGAGACCGCGGGGATCAGCATGCCCCCGATCCCGATCGAGCGGATGAAGGGCAGGGGCAGGATGATCATGCTCAGCAGGCCAACTGCAACGGTCGAGCCCGAAACGATCACCGAACGACCGGCGTGCTTCATCGTCTGCGCGATCGCCGTGTCCCGATCGGCTCCGTGGCGCAGCTCCTCCCGGAAGCGGAAGATCATCAGCAGCGCGTAGTCGATCGCGACGCCGAGGCCGACGAGCGCAACGAGGAACTGGACGATGATCGAGACGTCGGTGATGTATGTCAGCAGCCAGATCAGCGAGAACGTGTTGAGGATCGACGCGAAGGCGATCACGAGCGGCATCGCGATGGCCGGCAGCGTCCCGAAGGTGAAGAGCAGGATGATGAGCGCGCCGAAGCCGCCGATCAGCGCCTCGACGAGGATGCTCGGGGGCTCGCTCCCGTCGGCGGTCTCGCTCGACTCGGCGTAGAGCGCATCGATGCCGGTCACGTATCCGTCGACCCCCGCCGGCAACGCCGCGGCGAGCGCGTCCTTCGTGGGATCGAGGCTCAAGGGCTCGAAGGTGAACTTCCCGGCCGGGTAGATGTTCGCGAACATGACCTTCCGGTCCGCCGACACGTACACGTCGTCACCGGTGTTGAAGAACGAGCTGACGCGAGAGCCCGGAGTCGCCGCGGCGGTCTTTGCGATCGCGTCCTCTACACCCGGCTTCTGCGTCACGTCGCCATCGGCTTTCAGCACGATCACGCGCGGGAAGAGCTCGCCGTTACCGAGCTTCGCGAGGGCGCGCTGGTCGGCTTCGTAGCCGGATGCCCCCGGGATCGAGAAATCCTCGAGCCAGCGGTCGGCGACCTTCCCGGCCGAGAAGGCACCGAATGCGGTCAGCAGGATCCAGACCCCGATCACGATCCGGCGGTGGTGGACGACGTAATAGGCGAGACGCTCCATCCTGATCAAACCTACCTATCGAGTGGGTGGGCAGCGGTGAACATGCGGTTTCGGTCATGCAGACCGCCGGGCGCGCGAAAACTCATCGCGGCGCCGCCCGGTCCCACTGCCGCCGTAGCCAGCCGCGGGCGTCGACGCGGTCCATGATCGCCCGGTCGAAGTCTGCGGCGCGCTCGAGCAGCACCTGCTTCAGGTGTTCTTGCCCTTCCCGGTCGAGCGTCGCCGAGTAGGAGCGGATCGCGTCGGCGAACTCGCGCCCGGAGTGTTCCGCGGCGAGCTCGTCGACGCGGCGCACGACGTCTGCTCTCGTGGTCACGCGCCCTTCTGCGCTTCGAGCTGGCGCGCCTCGCCCACCTCTCCGGAGAGATCGGGATGGTCCTCGAAGCCGTACTTGAGAACGGCGCGCTTGGCCGCCTTCACCTCGTCGAGCCGGCTGACGGGCTGAGAGCGCGGCGCGTCGAGCACGAGCCGAGGTTCTTCCGCGGCCTCACGCGCGATGGCGAGCATCGCTTCGACGAAGCCGTCGAGCCGCTCCTTCGGCTCCGTCTCGGTCGGCTCAATCATCAGCGCTTCCGGGACGACGAGCGGGAAGTAGATGGTGGGCGGGTGGTAGCCGTAGTCCATCAGCCGCTTGGCGACGTCGAGCGCCGTTACGCCGTGCTCGCGCTTCAGGCTGCGCGCGCTGAGCACGAACTCGTGCATGCAGAGGCGGTCGTAGGGCAGGTCGTAGGCAACCCGGAGCTTTGCAAGCAGGTAGTTCGCGTTCAGGACCGCTACCTCCGACATCTCCCGCAATGCAGGGCCGTACGCACGGATGTAGGCGTACGAACGCACGAAGACGCCGAACGGGCCGGTGAAGCCACGCACCTTGCCGATCGACTTCGGCCGGTCGTGGTCGAGCCGGAACCGGTCACCGTCCTGCACGATCGCCGGCACGGGCAAGAAGGGTTCGAGGATGTCGCGCACGACGATCGGGCCCCCGCCGGGCCCTCCGCCGCCGTGTGGCTGGGCGAACGTCTTGTGCAGGTTGATGTGGACGATGTCGAAGCCCATGTCGCCCGGCCGCGAGATCCCGCAGACGGCGTTCAGGTTCGCACCGTCGTAGTAGAGGAGCGACCCGGCGTCGTGGAAGATGGTCGCGACCTCTTCGATGTGCTCGTCGAAGAGCCCGAGCGTCGAAGGGTTCGTCAACATCAGGCCTGCTGTGCGCTCGTTCACCTTCGAGCGCAGGTCGTCCAGGTCGAGGTTCCCGCGCGCGTCGGTAGCGACCTTCTGCAGGTTGTAGCCGGCCATCGTCACACTGGCCGGGTTCGTGCCGTGCGCGGTGTCGGCCGTGATGATCGTGTCCCGCTGGTCGCCCTCGCCGATGTCCTCGAAGTAGGCACGCATCAGCATCAGGCCCGTCAGCTCGCCCTGGGACCCGGCGGCGGGCTGGAGCGAGCACGCGTGGAGCCCCGCCACCTCCTTCAGGATCTCCTGCAACCGCCACATCAGCTCGAGCGCCCCCTGCGCGCCGCTTTCCTCCTGGTGCGGGTGCAGATCCTTGAAGCCCGGCAGCATTACGAGCCGCTCGTTGACGCGCGGGTTGTGCTTCATCGTGCAACTCCCGAGCGGGTAGAAGCCGGTGTCGATGCCGAAGTTGCGTGTCGAGAGCTCGGTGAAGTGGCGGACGAGCTCGGGCTCCGCGAGCTCGGGCAGGCGAGGCGGCTCCGCACGGCGCAGATCCTCGGGCACCTCGGCGGCCGGCAAGTCGTAGCGAGGCAGCGTCGAGGCGCGGCGCCCCGGCTTCGACTTCTCGTAGATCAGGTCCATCAGGCGCGGACCTCCGCCAGCACGTGCGCCAGGCGGTCGATGTCGGCCGGGCTTCGCTTCTCGGTCACGGCTATCAGCAGGACGTCGTCCATGCCCTCGTAGTCGCGGCCGACCGGGTACCCGGGATGCACGCCGTGCTCCCGAGCCGCCGCGATCACCTCGCGGGCGGACCGGCTGAGCCGGACCGCGAACTCCTTGAAGTTCGGCTTGGCCGGGAACGCGAGCGGCAGGCCGACCTGCTCCTTCGCATAGGCGGCGAGGCTCATGCACGTCTCCCCGACCTCGCGAAGCCCCTGAGGACCCAGCCACGAGAGCTGGACGAGGCCGCCGAGCGCGAGCAGCGTCTGGTTCGTGGTGATGTTGGACGTCGCCTTCTCCCGGCGGATGTGCTGCTCCCGCGTCTGCAGCGTCAGCACATAGCCGCGGTCGCCGTTCAGGTCGGTCGTCTCGCCGATGATGCGCCCCGGCAGCCGGCGCACGTAGTCAGCCTTGGAGGCGAGGAACCCGTAATGCGGCCCGGCGTAGGACTGGTAGTTGCCGGCGCCCTGGCCCTCGCCGATCGCCATCGCGCACCCGTAGTTGCCCGGGGCCTCGAGCACTCCGAGCGACACGGGGTCGACGTGGGCGATCGGCATCGCGCCCGCGTCGTTGGCGGCGGCGGCGAGCTCGGGCGCGTTCTCCAGGATCCCGAAGAAGTTCGGCTGCTGGAAGACGACGCAAGCGGCGTCCTCGGCGGCCTCCCTGAGGGTGGCCGGGTCGATCGTGCCGCCTTCGTGCGCGACTTCCACGACTTCGAGCCCAAATCCGGGCGCATACGTCTTCACGACCTGGCGTACTTGTGGGTTCAGCGTCTCGGCGAGCACGACCTTCGAGCGGCCGGTCGAGTGCTTCGCGACGTAGCAGGCATCCGCTGCGACCGTCATGCCGTCGTAGCCGGACGCGTTCGAGACGTCCATCCCGGTCAGCTCGCAGATGGCGGTCTGGTACTCGAAGATCGCCTGCAACACACCCTGGCTCAGCTCCGGCTGGTAGGGGGTGTACGCGGTCAGGAACTCGCCGCGCTGGAGCACGGCGTCGACGACCGCAGGCACGTAATGGTCGTAGATGCCCGCCCCGAGGAAGGAGAGCTCCTTCGTCGTGTCCACGTTCTTCCCCGCCAGCTCCTCGAGGTGGCGGACGAGCTCCGGCTCCGACAGCGCGGGCTCGAGGTCGAGGTCGCGCCGGAAGCGGACGCCCTCCGGGATGTCCTGGAAGAGCTCGTCGACGGCGGAGACACCGATCGCGGCGAGCATCTCCTCGCGATCGGAGTCCGTCAGCGATAGCTGGCTCACTGTTCGCTGAGAAACTGCTTGTACGCCTCGACGTCGAGGAGGCTGTCGACCTCGCTGGAGTCGGACAGGCGGATCCGGACGAGCCACCCTTCGCCGTACGGGTCCTCGTTCACGGTCTCCGGCGCGTCCACGACCTTCTGGTTCACCTCGATGATCTCGCCCGACAGCGGCGCGATCACGTCGGACACGGCCTTGACCGACTCCACCTCGCCGTAGGCCGAGTCCTTCGCTGTCGAGCCACCTTCCGAGGGCGCCTCGAAGTGGACGAGCTCTCCGAGCGCATCCTGGGCGAACCAGGTCACACCCATCGTCGCCTCCTCGCCCTCGATTCGCGCCCAGTCGTGCTCGCGGTGGTACTTCAGGCCTTCGGGGTAGCTCTCGGACGCAGCCATCTGCAGTTATTCCTCTCGCTTGTAGATCGGTTTGGAGACGACGGTCGCACGACGGTCGTTGCCGCGGACGTCGATCGTGAGCTCGGTTCCGGGAGTCGCCGAGGAGGCCGGCACGTAGCCCAGGCCGATCCCCTTGTCGAGCATCGGCGAATGCGTGCCGGACGTGACTTCGCCACCGGCTGAGATCGCCATTCCCCCGCGCGGAACGGCCTTCTCCTCCATCACGAACGCGGCGAGCTTCCGCTCCGGCCCAGCGTCCTTCACCGCGCGGATCGCCTCGGAGCCGGTGAATTCCTTGTCGAGCGCGCAGGTCCAGCCAAGCCCGGCCGAGATCGGATCGGTGTCCTCGGTGATGTCGTTTCCGTGCAGCGGGTAGCAGACCTCTAGGCGCAGCGTGTCGCGTGCGCCCAGCCCGCACGGCACGGCACCGCGGGCGACCACCGCATCCCAAAGGGCTCCGGCGTCCTCGGCGGCACACATCAGCTCGACGCCCGCCTCGCCGGTGTACCCGGTGCGGTTGACCATTACCTCGGTGCCGTCGAGCTCGCCCATGGCATGCGTGAAGGGCTTCGCGTCGGGGAGCCCGAGACGCTCGATCGACCTCGGGCCCTGGACGGCGAGGAGGGCATACTCGTCGGAGGCGTCGCGCACCTCGGAGCCGCGGATCTCACGCTCCTTGATCCACGCGTAGGCTGCTTCGCGGTTGCCGGCGTTGACAACGACGAGGTAGTGGAACGGGTCGATCCGGTAGGCGATCAGGTCGTCGACGATGCCACCGTGGTCGTTCGTGAGCAGCGTGTATTGCGCCTCGCCGTCGCCGATGCGGTCGAGGTCGTTCGAGAGGACCGATTGCAGCAGCTCCTGGGCGTTCGGACCTTCGACGTGCAGCTGACCCATGTGCGACACATCGAAGACACCGCAATCGCTGCGGACGGCCCGATGCTCCGGGATGACGCCCTCGTACTGGACGGGCATCTCCCAGCCGGCGAAGGGCACGAGCCGCGCTCCGGCAGCGACGTGGCGGCCGTGGAGGGGCGTTCGCAGCAGGGTCTGCACCAGCCGGACTCTAACGGTCGGAGAAAGCACGAGGCCCCGGTAAAACCGGGGCCTCGGACCGGGTCTCCTAAGCCGACCGGGCAGTCGGCCAAGAGGGCATGCGCGCAGGATTACCGGTCGCGCGAGACCTCAAACATCACTCGTCGCGGAGGAAGGACGGGATCTCTAGCTCCGCGTCCGAGAGCTCGCTCTGCCGCTCCTGAGCGCCCGCTCCCGCCATCGCCTCTGCCGGGGCTTCGATGCGGCGACGGCGACGTTGAGCGCCGAAGCCGGTGGCGATCACGGTGACGCGGACCTCGTCGCCGAGGGAGTCGTCGATGACGGCGCCGAAGATCACGTTCGCGTTCGCATCCGCGGCGCCCGTGATCACCTCGGCCGCCTCGTTCACCTCGAAGAGGCCGAGAGCGCTGCCCCCGGTGACGTTGAGCAGGATGCCCGTCGCACCGTCCACCGACTGCTCGAGCAGCGGTGACGAGACGGCGGTGCGGGCGGCCTCGGCTGCGCGGTTCTCGCCCGAAGCGACGCCGATGCCCATCAGCGCGGAGCCGGCGTCGCGCATGATCGTCCGGACGTCCGCGAAATCGAGATTGACGATCCCGGGCACCGTGATCAGGTCGGTGATGCCCTGCACGCCCTGGCGAAGGATGTCGTCCGCGATGCGGAAGGCCTCGGTGACGGGCGTCTTCTTCTCGACGACCTGCAGCAGGCGGTCGTTCTCGATCACGATCAGGGTGTCGACGCGGTCGCGCAGGTTCTGGATCCCGACCTCGGCCTGTTCGGCGCGCCGGCGGCCCTCGAATCCGAACGGCTTCGTGACGACGCCGACGGTGAGCGCATCGAGCTCACGTCCGAGCTCCGCGACGATCGGCGCACCGCCCGTGCCGGTGCCGCCGCCCTCGCCGGCCGTGACGAAGATCATGTCGGCGCCCTTGAGCGCCTCCTTCAGCTCGTCACGGCTCTCTTGCGCGGCGGCCTGACCGATCGCAGGGTCCGCGCCTGCGCCCAGGCCGCGCGTCTCCTTGGACCCGATGTGGATCTTCACGTCCGCATCCGCCATGAGGAGCGCCTGCGCGTCCGTGTTCACCGCGATGAACTCCACCCCGCTCAGACCCGCGTCCACCATGCGATTGACCGCGTTGGTGCCGCCGCCGCCGACGCCGACGACTTTGATCACTGCGAGGTAGTTGCCGGTGGAGTCTCTCATCAGGTGGTCAGCGACGTCACGCACGACCTTAAGCTCGAGTAGAGCATCGGGGTGACGACATTCCTTTCCGCGTGGAGGGTACGTCTCCTCGTTCGCACTGTCAATAAGGATCTCAAGGTGAGGTCGAGCTCACACCCTCGACCTCTACCTGAGAGTCGAGGGTCTCTCCGGCGACCGGACGCTCCGGCACGCTGAGGTCGAGGTACCCTCGCGAGCCCGCGAGCCTGGGCAGGACGCGCCGCGCAACCTCGAGCTTGACGGGAAGGTCCGAACCGTCCCCGAGGCGAACCTCGAGGCCGGTCCGGAGGACGAGCGTCACCTCCGCCCGCGTGGCTACGACCGAGGCGACCGCCACGGGCAGCGGCCTCGCGCGGAGCGGCGCCACAGTCGACACGGCGCGGAGCTCTACACCCGAAACGCGCTCGCCGAGCCGGATGTCCACGTCGCGCTTGAGCCAGATGCGGGGCAGGCCAAGTCGTTCCCGCGGGCCTAGCTCTGCGACCACGCGTCCGCCCTCGCCCGCCAGCCAGGAGGAGGTTCCTTGGCGAAGCACCGCGACGGGCACCTCGGGCACCACGGCGATGCGAAGCGTGTGTGGGAAGGCGCGGTCGAACGACGCAGAGGCGACCATGGGCACGCGTTGGGCGCGCCGGGCGAGCTCGGCCACGTCGATCCCGAGGAGGCTCTCCCCCACTGCTGGCGCGAGCGCCTTGCGCAGCTCCGCTGCAACCTGGGGCGAGACGCCTTCGACCGCGACCCGCCGAACCGCAAACGCAGACGTCGTTCGTGCCGCCGCGTACAGCCCGAGGGCGGACAGGAGGATCACGAGGCCCGTGAGCAGAGACCGGCCGGAGGGAGCAATCCGGGCCAACTCGAGGCG
The DNA here is from genome assembly GCA_035525905.1 of Gaiellaceae bacterium. GTDB lineage: Bacteria > Actinomycetota > Thermoleophilia > Gaiellales > Gaiellaceae > Gaiellasilicea. The sequence continues at coordinate 10,007 of DATLDK010000078.1, forward strand.
ACCGCCCGCGCGGCTGCCCCACCGCAAGCGACCAGGCAAAGTCCGGCCGCGCGGTGAACCCGTGGGAGCAAGCGGGACGACTGCGCTTGCGGCGCGCGAACGCGGGCGCGATTGAGCCCGTGGTTTGGTCCCTCCGGCCACGAGGTCGGTTTCGCCGCGGCGGGGACGCTTCCTACGTCAGCCCGGCAGGTCGATCGGGCCCAACAGCTCGACCTCGTGCTCGAGCTCGACGCCGAACTGCTCCCGCGCGCGACGGCGGGCCTCGGCCATGAGCGCCAGCGCATCGGCTGCCGTCGCGCCACCGGCGTTCTCGATGAAGTTCGCGTGCTTCGGCGAGATGACTGCGCCCCCGATCGCGTGCCCCCGGAGACCGCACTCCTCGAGCATGCGGCCCGCCCCGAGCTCGTGCTCCGGGTTCTTGAAGACGCTGCCGAACGTGCGCTTGTTCGTCGGCTGCGTCGCCTTCCGTTGGGCGATCAGCTCGGCGACCCGCACCTTGATCTCCTCGATCGGACGCTCGACGAGGCTGTACTCGACCTCCGCGACGACTTGGCCGTGCCGGAGATCGGAATGCCTGTAGGAGAGACCGAGCTCGCGCGGCGTCAGCCAACCCGCGCCTTCACTCGTGACGACCCGCGCCCGGACCACGATCTGCGACCACTCATCGCCGTAGGCGCCTGCGTTCATCCAGACGCCTCCTCCTGCTGTCCCCGGTATCGCGCACGCGAACTCGAGGCCCCCGAGGCCCGCGTCGCGTGCCTGATGCAGGCAGACGGCGTTGGTGGCGCCGCCGCCCGCGGCCAGGGTGGCTCCCTCGACGCGGACCGCGGCGAGCTCACCGGCGAGCTTGAGCACGAGCGCGTCCACGCCCGCGTCGGCCGCGAGCACGTTCGACCCCAGACCGACGGTCACGACCGAAAGCTCACGCTCTGCCGCCCACCCGAGCGCGTACTCCAGCTCGCTCAGCGTCGAGGGTCGCGCGAACCCCCGCGCGGGGCCGCCCACTCCGATCGTCGTCAGCTTCGCGAGCAGGACCTGCTCCTCGAGGTTCATCCGAGCGCCTCGAGGACGAGCGGTCCAGCCTGCTCGACGTCCCCTGCGCCGACGGTGAGCACGAGATCTCCCGCACGAGCCCAGGTGGCGACCAGGCGAGCGCCGTCCTCGAACCGGGGAGCCCAGCCGGCCCGCAGACCCGGCCGTAGGGCGTAGACGACGAGCCTTCCGTCGACACCCTCGATCGGCTCTTCGCGCGCTCTGTAGATCTCCGTCACGCACACCGAGTCGGCGGCCGAGAGAGCTGCTCCGAGCTCATGGGCGAGGTGGCGGGTGCGGGAATAGAGATGCGGCTGGAAGAGGACGAGGACGCGGCCGTCCGTTCTCTCTCGTGCCGCAGCGATGGTGGCCGCGATCTCGCTCGGGTGATGCGCATAGTCGTCCACGACCGTCACGCCCTCCCTCTCGCCCACGAGCTCGAAGCGACGACCGGCGCCTCGGAATCGGCTCAGAACGGGCTCCGCTTCGGCACGCGCCACGCCCGCAAGCTCGAGCGCGGCGAGAGCCGCGGCCGCGTTGCACCGGTTGTGCACGCCGGGTACTACGAGCTCGACTGAAGCCGGCTCGAGCTCCCAGCCGCGCACGACCTCGGGCACCTCGGCGAGCCAGCGCTCGAAGAGCTCTTCCAGCTCGGCGGTCGAAGCGAACGTGGAGTGGTGGTCGAGCTCGACGTTCGTGACGACGGCGATCTGCGGGCGCAGCCGCTCGACAGTGCGATCCGACTCGTCCCCTTCGACGACGAGCCACCCCTGGCCGGCACCCGCATTGCCGCCCAGTTGCGCGATCTCGCCTCCGATGAGCCACGCCGGGTCGAGCCCGAGCTCCGCGAGCACGAACGCGATCATCGCGGTGGTAGTGGTCTTGCCATGCGTACCGGCGACGACGATGGCGCGACGGAGGGACACGAGCTCGGCGAGGAAGTCGGCACGCGAGGTTCCCTGGACGCTCGGATACGCGCTCGACACGACGACCTCCCACCCCGACGGGACGACCGGGTCCGGAGCGACCACCGTCTCGATGCCGTGGAGCGAACGGAGGTAAGGCGTCTCGACGCGGTCCCAGCCGCCGATCTCCGCACCCCAGGCGCGGGCGAGGAACGCGTACGAGGAGAGACCGGCGCCGCCGATCCCGACGAACCAGAGCCGCCTACCCTCGAGCGGACGCAAGCGCGATCAGCTCCTCCGCGATCTCGTCCGCCGCGTGCGGGCGCGCCATCGAGAGCATCGCTGCGCGCATGGAGGCGAGACGCGGCTGGTCCGCGAGCAGCTCTGCGACGAGGCCCGGTACCCGTTCGAGCTCCGCCTCGGGGACCACGACCGCACCTCCGCCCCGCTCGAAGTGCCTGGCGTTCAGCGTCTGATGGTCGCCCGTCGCGTGCGGGTAGGGAACGAGCACGGCGGGCGTTCCCGAGGCGGCGAGCTCCCAGACCGTTCCCCCCGCGCGCGAGACGGCGAGGTCGGGAGCGGCAAGCGCGGCCCCGAACTCATTGGTGGAGGGAACGAGCACGTAGTCGGAGCGGTGCACGCGCGCGCGCAGCCGCTCGTAGTCGCGCTCGCCGGAGACGTGCAGCACCGAAGGGCCAGCGTCGCCGTAAGTCTCGACGGCGAAATCGTTGAGGCTGCGCGCCCCGGCGAGAGCGCCGAAGAAGGCGAGAACCGGCCCGGTGTCCGGCAGGCCGAAGCGACGGCGACCGTCTGACCGGACAACGCCGCGATGCTCCCGCGGTACCGGCCGGCCGGTGACGCGATACTTCGTTCCGCCGCGGCCGGGGATCTCGTACGCCAGGAAGACACGGCGCGCGAACGGCGCCGCGAGACGGTTCGCGAGGCCGAGATGGGCGTCGGCCTCTGTCAGCGCAGCGGGCACCTTTCGCCGCCACGCCGCGTAGACCATCGGTCCGGCCACGTACCCCCCGCCGCCGAGCACGACGTGCGGCCGCCGCCGCTTCAGGATTGCCGCGCAGGCGCGTGGCGCACGCGCCGCGCGGATCAGCGACTGCACGAGCGCGACCGAAGGACGTCGCGGGAAGCCGGAGATCTCGAACGTGTCGAGCTCGTACCCGGCCTCCGGGACGAGCCTAGCCTCGACGCGATCCGGCGACCCGGCGAACGTCACCGTGACGCCGCGCTCTCGAAGCGCTGCCGCCACCGCGAGCGACGGGAGCACGTGCCCGGCGGTCCCGCCGGCCGCGATCAGGCACCTTAGCCCTCTGAGGTGCTCGCTCATCGACCGCGATGTTAAGGAGGATTCCCGTCGCGGCGAGCAGGACAACGAGGCTCGAGCCTCCGTATGACACGAACGGCAGCGGGATTCCCGTCAGCGGCGCCACGCCGAGCACCGCCGCGAGGTTCACCGCCGCCTGGCCGCAGACGAGCGAGGTGATACCGGCCGCGAGCAGCTTCCCGAACGGATCGCGACAGCGCAGCGCGATCGTGAAGCCCGCGAACGCGAAGGCGGCGAAGGCAGCGATCACGCCGGTGACGCCGATCAGCCCCAGCTCTTCGCCGATGACCGCCAGGATCATGTCCGTCTGCTGCTCGGGGAGGTAGTTGATCTTCTGCACGCCCTCGCCGAGCCCCTTGCCGGTCAGGCCGCCGGAGCCGATGCCGATGATCGCCTGCACGGTCTGGAAGCCCGTGTTCTCAGGGTCGCCCCAGGGGTCGAGGAAGCTGAGGAAACGCGCGCGCCGGTATGGCTCCACCCAGATGGCGGCGATCCCTGCGACGAGCGCCAGCGTTCCGGCCCCGGCCAGAACCCGACCGGGAACGCCCGCGACGACGAGCATGCCGGCGAGCATCAGCATCAGGGCGATCGTCGTGCCCAGGTCGGGCTCGAGCAGGATCAGCGCCGAGAACACCGTGGCGAGCATCCCGATCGGCCGCCAGAGCTCTCCCAGGGTGCGCGGCGGACCATTGCGCGCCAGATGCACCGCCGCCCAGACGAGCAGCGCCAGCTTCGCCAGCTCCGACGGCTGGAAGGAGGCCGGCCCGAGATCGAGCCAGCGCTTGGCGCCGTTGACCTCCGGCGCGATCACGAGCACTGCCGCGCAGAGGCCGAGGGCCACGAGGACGAGGGGCGGCGCGAGCGTGCGCAGCCGGCGGTGATCGAAGCGGGAGGCGAAGAGCATCAGCGCGACGCCTGCGAGCGCGTAGATGCCCTGCCGCTTGAGAAACGTGACCGGATCGCCCTTGCCGAGGGCGGCCGCGGCAGAGGTCGCGCTGTAGACCATCACCAGCCCGAAGGCGACGAGGGCCAGCGTCACGAGCACGAGCACGCGCTGCTCGAGCAGTCCTCGCTGCGAACCCTTCACCCCTCGAGGTTCTCTACGAGCCTCCTGAACTCCTCTCCGCGCTGCTCGAAATCTCTGAACTGGTCGTAGCTCGCACACGCGGGCGAAAGCAGCACGATGTCCCCCGGCCGAGCGGTGCTCGCCGCCTCGGCAACCGCGCGCTCGAGCGTCGCGGCGATCAGGAAGGGCAC
>DATLDK010000010.1:0-33936 GCA_035525905.1 Gaiellaceae bacterium
GCTCGGCTCGGGCAGCGTCGAGCCACGGCCCGTCGACGTGGACGGCATCGAGGTGCGGCCGTGGTTCACGCCGGAGCACGGCGAGGCGCTGGCGCACCGGATCGCGAAGCGGATCGGCCAGGCGAAGCGGCGCGTCCGCATTGCCTCCCCGGTGCTCAGTTCCGCTCCGATCCTTGCCACGCTCGCCCAGGTCTGCTCCGACGGCAAGGTCGACGTCGCCGGCGTCGTCGACGACACCCAGGTCGACGGCGTCCTCTACCAGTGGCGAATGAACGGGAACTCGAGCTGGAAGGTTCCGGCGCTGCGGCGCTTCCTCGAGAAAGCGCGCTTCACCGGCAAGCCGTCCACGAAGTGGGCGCCCGACACCGTGCACGACTTCATGCACGCGAAGATCACCGTCGCGGACGACATCTCGTTCATCGGCAGCTTCAACCTCTCGCACTCCGGCGAGCTGAACGCCGAGAACGTGCTCGAGATCCGCGACGCGAAGATCGCCGACGAGCTGGCCGCGTTCGTGGACGAGATTCGCGCGCTCTACCCGCTCGTGACGCTGCCGGAGGACAAGACTCTCCCGGTCGCGGCGTCTCCGCTTCTGTGACGCGACTCGCTCTGCTCGGCCTCGGCGTCTTCGCGCTCGGGGTCGCCGCCGCTTCGGCCGGCCGGCTGCCGCAGGCTCCCGCCTGCGCGGTCTTCCCGGCCTCGAGCCCGTGGAACCAACGGGTCGACAAGCTGCCGGTCGCTTCCAACTCGGCCCAGGTCGTCCAGGCGATCGGCGCCGACGACACCATGCACGCCGATTTCGGCTCCGGCCTCTGGGAAGGCGGGCCGATCGGGATCCCGGTCACGGTCGTCCGCCGCACGCAGGCGAAGTCGCGCGTCGCCTTCGAGTACGCGGACGAGTCGGACACGGGCCCGTATCCGATCCCCGCGAACGTCGCGATCGAGGGCGGCCGCGGCTCCGACGGCGATCGGCACGCGGTGATCGTCGACCGCGACAGCTGCAAGCTCTACGAGCTCTTCGCCCTCTATCCGGCGGCCACGGGCGGCTGGCGTGCCGGCTCGGGCGCGATCTTCGACCTGCGCTCGAACAAGCTGCGCCCCGCCGGCTGGACGTCAGCCGACGCGGCCGGGCTGCCGATCCTGCCCGGCCTCGTTCGCTACGAGGACGTCGCGAAGGGCCGGATCGACCACGCGCTCCGCTTCACGGTGAGCTCCACGCGCCGCGCCTACGTGTGGCCGGCCCGCCACTTCGCCAGCGAGGAGACGGATCCGAACCTGCCGCCCATGGGCATGCGCTTTCGGCTGAAGCGCAGCTATCCCATTGCGGGGTTCCCGCGCCAGGCGCGAATCGTCCTGCAGGCGCTGAAGGAGTACGGGATGATCCTCGCCGACAACGGCTCGAACTGGTACCTGAGCGGCGCGCCGAGCCCGAAGTGGTCGAACGACCAGCTGCACACGCTGCACAGCGTTCCCGGCTCCGCCTTCGAGGTCGTGGACGCTTCGAGGCTGCGCCGGCCGTAGCATCGCGGGATGCGTCCGGCTCCAGAGCAATTCGAGCGCCTGCCCGAGCAGTACTTCACGGCGCTGCTCGCGCGCGTCGCGGCTGCGGCGGCGAGCGAAGGCGAGCGGGTGATCGACCTCGGCCGTGGCAATCCCGACCTCCCGCCTCCGCCGCACGTCGCCGAGCGACTCGCCGCCGCGGCGGCCTCCCGCGATGCCGCCGTCCACGGCTACGCGCCGTTCTCCGGCCTGCCCGAGCTCAAAGACGCGGTCGCGCACCGGTACCGGACCGTTTACGGGGTCGACCTCGATCCGCAGCGCGAAGTAGCAATCGTGCCCGGAATCAAGTCCACGCTCGCCGAGTTCCCGCTCTGCGTCGTCGAGCGCGGCTCGACGCTGCTGCTGCCGGATCCGGGCTATCCCGACTACCTCTCGGGGGCGGCGTTCGCGGACGCACGCGTGGTGCCGTTTCCGATCGAGCCGACGCCCGATTTCGACTCGATGCCCGCCGACGCGGCGGCTCTCTACCTGAACTATCCGTCGAACCCCACCGGCCTCGCCGCAGCCGAAGGCGTCTTCGCCGCTGCCGTCCGCTTCGCCGAGCGCACCGGCGCAACCGTCCTGCACGATTTCGCCTACGGCGACCTCGTCTTCGACGGCCGCCGGCCTGCGAGCTTCCTCTCGGAGCCCGGAGCCAAGGAGGTCGGGATCGAGCTGTTCGCGATGTCGAAGACGTACGGGATGGCGGGCTGGCGGCTCGGGTTCGCGGTCGGGAACGCCGAGATCGTCCGCCGCCTGGATGTGATGCAGTCGCACCTGCGGGCGGGCATCTTCGCTCCGCTCCAGGAGGCGGCGATCGCGGCGCTGCTCGGCCCGCAGGACACGGTCGAGGAGCGGCGCGCGATCTACGAAGCCCGCCGCGATCGCGTCGTCGCAGCGCTTCCCGGCGCCCGGTCGGAAGGAACCTTCTTCGCGTGGCTGCGGCTGCCGGCAGGGCTCACGGCCGAGCGCATCCTCGAGGAGGCGAGGGTCGCCGTCGCGCCGGGCGAGGGATTCGGCTCGCGCGGCGCCGGCTATGCGCGCATCTCGCTCGCCGTCTCGGACGATCTGCTCGACGAGGGCATCGAGCGGCTCGGGAAGCTCTTCGGCTGAGGGAACGCTTCCGCGTTCCGTGGTGTACCAGGGATGTGAAGCGAGCCGGTTGCCTCGTCCTCCTGGTTTCAGCTCTACTCGTGCTGCCCTCCGCGACCGCGAAGGACTTCGGGCCCGGCGACGTGCGCGTGTGCAACGGGACGCGCTGCGTCGGGATCGTGGAGGCCGATGCCGTCAACCGGCTGCGCCCCTTCTACTACAGCGGCCCGGCCCTGGCCCATGTGCGCGCGCCGGCGCTCGGGACGCCGTACTTCGAGCTCCGCTTCCGGAACGACTACGTCACCGGCATCGTCGCAACCGAGCGACTCGACCGTTTTCTCAGCTACGGCGTCCACCTCGAGCGTTTCGCCAGGGACACGTGGTATGCCGTTCCGGCGAAGCTCGCGGCGGAGCTCCGCCGCCTCATCGCCGGCCTGCGCCCGCTCCGCGTCACCCGCGCGGCCCTCGCGAAGTCCCGCTGAGCAACTGCGTCCAGTAGACCTCGGCGCGCAGCGGCCTCACATAGCTGCCCTCCGGAATGAGTCGCTCGAGGTCGGCCCGGATTGCCGCTCGCTCACCGGACGGACGCTCGGTGACCTTCGACTGCGAGAGAAAGTACGAGACGAGGCCGGTGCGGTCGAGCACATGCTCGTGGTCGAACGCCGCTTGCTCGATCGGACCGAACGCCGAGCCTCTGAACACGTCGCGCCACTCCGCCGAGTAGAAGAATCGACGCTTGAGGTTCCGGTCGGCTTCGATCGTCAACCCTTCCATCAGTGCGTGCACCTCCGCGGGAATCGCCGTCTCGGGCCGAGGGCGGTTCCAGAGGAGGACAACCGTTCCGGCGGGGCGCAGCACGCGCTCGAGCTCGCGCACCACCGCCGGCTTCCCGAACCAGTGGAACGCCTCGGCGACGAAGACGGCCTCCACGGCGTCGTCAGGCAACGGGATCGCTTCAGCCGATCCCGCGAGCGGCTCTCCCCAGCGGTTGGCGGCCCGCATGGCGTCGTCCGGCTCGACGGCGCTGACGCGCGCAAACCGGTGCGACAGCAACTGCGTCAGCTTCCCGGTCCCCGCGGCGAGGTCGAGCACGTGGGCCTTGGGTGAGATCCCCGGCGCCTCGACCGCCTGGATCGGCCAACCCGGCCGGCCGCGCACGTAGTCCTCGACAGCGCTGCCGAAGCTGCGGCCGAGCTCCCGCGTCACCGCTAGCCGACGCCGGCGAGCAGGAACGCGCGGCTCTCGCGCAGCATCTCGCGTGCGATCACGAGGCGCTGCACCTCCTGCGTGCCTTCGTAGATCTGGGTGATCTTGGCATCGCGCATGAAGCGCTCGACGGGGTACTCCTTGATGTAGCCGTAGCCGCCGAGGATCTGCACGGCCTCGACGGTGACGTCCATGGCGACGTCGCCGCAGAAGAGCTTGGCCATGGCCGAGGCCTTCGTCAGCTCGGCATCGTCGGCGCCGTCGTCGCACATGTGGCCGAAGCGGTAGAGCAGGCCTCGGGCTGCCTCGCAAGCCGTCTCCATGTCCGCGAGCTTGGCCGCAACCAGCTGGTGCTCCGCGATCGGCCTGCCCATCGTCTCGCGTGTCTTCGCGTAGTCGAGCGCGTAGTCCGTTGCGCCTTGCGCGATCCCGAGCGCCTGCGCAGCGACGCCCGGCCGGGAGCGATCGAGGATCCGCATCGCGATCTTGAACCCCTCGCCCTCCTCGCCGAGCAGGTTGCCCGCCGGGATGCGGGCATCGTCGAACGTGAGCTCGCCGGTGGTGGAGCCGGAGATCCCGAGCTTCGGCTCGAGGCGCGCCACAGCGAAGCCCGGGGTGTCGGACTCGACCAGGAACGCAGAGATGCCGGAGTGCCCCGCGTCCGGATCCGTCTTTGCAAAGACCGTGTAGAGATTCGCGACGCCGGCGTTCGTGATGAAGCGCTTGCCGCCGTTGAGGACGTACTCGTCGCCCTCCCGGACTGCCGTCGTGCGTATCGCAGCCGAATCGGAGCCGGAGCCCGCCTCGGTCAGCGCATAGGCGGGGAGCCACTCGCCGCTCGCGAGCCTCGGCAGGTACTTCTCCTTCTGCTCCCGCGAACCGGCGAGCTTGAGCCCGAGCGACCCGAGCTCCTGCACGGCGAGGAGCAGGCCACTCGTGGCGCAGACCTTCGAGATCTCCTCGATCGCCACGAGCGCGAGCAGCGTGCCGGTGCCGGAGCCGCCCCACTCCTCGTCATAGAGGAGGCCGAAGAGCTCGTGCTCCCGGAAGAGCTCGACGATGTCCCACGGGAACTCGTGCGACTCGTCGATCTCGGCGGCCCGCGGCGCGACCCGCTCGCGTGCGAGCGTCCGCACGAGCTCGCGGATCTCGCGCTGCTCCTCGGTCAGAGCGTCCCAAGCCATGGCCGGAGTGTAGACCTCGCATCCCGGCGAATACCCCAGCCGAGTGATGACGCCCAGGCGCCCCCGCCCCATGGTGCGCACGACTGGTTCCTGCGGCCGAAAGGCGGAACGAGAATGACTGCGGCTCAACTGAAGCAAAAGCTTCGCAACTCGCCCTTTGCATCCCTGCAGTGGCGGATCCTGTTCGGTAGCACGGCCTAGCACCCGGCCGAACCGCGGCGGCGACCCCCAGGGCCGCCGCGGCATCAGCTGGCTAACAGCGGCTCGGCGCTTTTCAACACCCGCCGCAGGAAATTGGCCGTGGCGTCGAGCTCGGGCTTGGCGGCCGGCTCCAGCCGAGCGGCGATGTGCTGGTAGGAGACGGCGTGGTGCAGCGGGATCACGACCGTGGCGAGCTCGAGCGCCTCCTGCAGCCGCTCCACGGTCTCGATGCCCTGCCACGGCTCCAGGTACGCCTTCAGCACCGCGGCGCGACTGACCTCGTCCTGCTCCCACGAGAGGCACAGGAGATCGATGAAGGGGTGGCCGATGCAGGCGTCCGTCCAGTCGAAGTAGACGAGCCGGCCCTCGAGTCGGCCCACGTTCAGCATGTGCAGGTCTCCGTGCACGAGCGTCGAGGGAACGTCGTACGTTGCCAGCCGGCGGCAGACGTCCTTCAGCCACGGCGCCAGCCTTGTGAGCTCGGCGACCTCCTCCCGGCTCAGCCGGTCGACGGCCTCGGAGTCGTTCACGAGGGCGTCGACCTGCGACTCGAGGACGGGCAGGCGCCGGTCGAGACAACCGTCGGCGAGTAGGTCGTCCACCTGCGCCGCGGTGCGTCGTTGCAGGCCGGCGAACCGCCGCAGAGCATCCTGACGATCGGTAACCGGCGCGTCCCAACCGAACAGCTCCTCGAACGCAGGCAGCAGCATCCAGCCGCGTTCCGGCTCGATGGCGAGCGGCCCGGGCACGTGCTCGGGGAACCGTCTGGCGAGGCTGGCGGTGACGCTTGCCTCCTCGACGAAGAGCGGCAACCGCGCCGGCACCTTGAAGTACAGGTCGGGCCCGTCCGTCTGGATCCGGAGGACGGCCGAGATGCTCCAGTGCTTCACCTGCTGCAAGCCCACGACCGTGTGTCCCAGCCGCGCCACCTCGCGCTCGAGCCACGGACTCACCTCGCCGAGCCAACCCGGGCGCTGCCAGGGCGGCCGCTCCGGCGGCACGTCCTCACGTTCGAGTGCGCCCAGATACTCCTCCAGCAGCGGACGGTGCACGTCGTCCTTCAGCCGAAGCCCCGCGAGACCCGTACGGCCGATCCAGCGAGCGTTCGCGGGCGCGGACCAGTCCGCGTTCCGCAGCTCGAGCTCGAACACCGCCGACTGTTCGTTCATCTGCAGCTGGCGTAGCAACCACAAAGGCGTCCCGAGGCGGCGCTCGAGGAGCGGTACGAGCATCTTCGCGTCGGCCCCCCAGACGTCCCTGGCGCCGACGACGCGGGGGAGCCGCCACTCCCGATCGCTGCGCAAGAAGAGGAGCGCCGGCTCCCGGGGATGGCGCACCGCCGCGAAGAGCTGCGAGGTCGTGGCCACCTAGGCCGGTTCGATGCGGCCGCAGACCTCGCCGAGCGGCTCGCCGCGGAGGACGACCTCGTCTCCGTCCTCGAGGAACGTCCGCGTCGTCCCATCGCCCACGCGGATCGGCTCGCTCCCGTTGCGGCTCAACTCGATCAGGCTGCCCTCACTGCCCCGCTCGCCGCCCGAGATCGTTCCCGAGGCCATCAGATCGCCGGTGCGGACGCTCGCCCCGTTCGACGTCGCGTGAGCGAGCTGCTGGGGCATCGTCCAGTAGAGCGTGTCGGCGTTCCCGCGTGAGATCACCGTGCCGTTGAGCTCGATCTCGAGGGGCAGATCGAGCGCCCAGTCGCCTTCCGCGCGCAGATGGGGCAGCGGCTGAGGGTCCTGGGCCGGCGGAGCGACACGGCGATCCTCGAGCAGCGCCAGCGGCGTCACCCACGCCGAGATCGAGGTGGCGAAGCTCTTGCCCAGGAACGGCCCCAGCGGCACGTACTCCCACGCCTGCAGGTCACGCGCGCTCCAGTCGTTCACCAGCACGAGGCCGAACACGTGCTCGCGGAAGGCCGACGCGGGAACGGGCTCGCCTCGAGCGCTCGGGACGCCGACGACGAAGCCCACCTCGAGCTCCAGGTCGAGGCGTCGCGACGGCCCGAAGGTGGGCGCGTTGGAGTCCTCGGCCTTGGACTGCCCCCGCGGCCTCCGTAGCGGCGTGCCGCTGACGACGACCGTGCCGGCCCGGCCGTGGTAGCCGACCGGCAGGTGGCGCCAGTTCGGGAGGAGCGGCTCCGACTCGGGACGGAACATGCGGCCGATGTTCGTCGCGTGCTCCAGGGACGAGTAGAAGTCCACGTAGTCGGCGATCGTGAACGGAAGCAGCGCGTGGACGTCGGCGAGGGGCATCGCGTCGCCTGCGGCCGCAGCCGCAACGCCGGCTTCGGTCGCGCGTTCCCACGCGGTGCGTCCCTGCGGCAGCAGGATGTCGAGCGAGCCCTCGCCGAGGTCGACGACAACGTCGCCGGAGCGGAAGCCGAGTCGCTGTCCGCCGCCCCGGGTGAACGTGCCGAAGCCCTGAGTCACCGGCGTGACCCTAGCTAGGCTCACGCGCGTGATTCTCGAGAACGGCGTCATCCGCACGCTGGATCCCTCGCTGCCGACGAGCCGGGCACTCCCCATTGCCGGCGCGTACGTCGCGGGCGGCGTCGGTGTGCACGAAACGGCGCTTGCCAGCCCGGAAGCCGTCGATCTCGGCGGCCGCTGCGTGCTGCCGGGCTTCACCGACTCCCACGTCCACTTTCCGACCTGGTCGCTCGCCCAGCGCCAGGTGAAGCTCGACGGCTGCGCGTCCATCGACGAGGCGCTGGCGCGCATTCGGGAAGCGAAGGTCGCCTCCGGACGCTGGCTGCGCGGTTACGGCTGGCGCGACGGCGACTGGAGTCCCCGGACCGAGCCGACCAAGGAGGCGCTCGACGCCGTCACGGGAGAGACGCCGGCGATCATGATCTCCAAGGACTACCACTCGGCCTGGCTGAACTCGGCCGCCCTGGCCGCGGCCGGCGGCGACCTCGACCTTCCTGGCGGTGTCGTCGAGCGGGACGAGCGCGGCGAGCCGACGGGCGTGCTCCGCGAGGAATCCGCGTGGCGCTTCCGGGACCGGCACGTGCTCACGACCGATGAGGAGTGGGCGGAGGCCACGCGCGCCGGGATCGAGCTCGCCAGCTCCCGCGGCGTCACGGCGATTCACGACAAGGACGGTTGGCTCGGGTCGCCGGGGATCTTCCAGCGCCTTCGCGACGCCGGGAATCTCTCTCTACGCGTCTGGGGCTCGATCCCGCACGCGCTGCTCGACGACGCGGCCGCGCTCTCCTTGCACTCGGGGTTCGGTGACGAATTCCTTCGGATCGGCTACCTCAAGTGCTTCATGGACGGGACGCTCGGCTCCGAGACAGCGCTCCTGACCGACGGCACCGGAGTCGAGCTGACGAGCCGCGCCGAGCTGGAGGAGATCGTCACGCGCGGCGCCGAGCGCGGCTGGCCGGTCGGGGTGCACGCGATCGGCGACCAGGCGAACCGGAACGCACTCGACGCGTTCGAGGCAACACGGGAAGCCTGGCAGCCGAAGGGCCTGCGCCAGCGGATCGAGCACGCCCAGTGTCTGACAGCCGAGGATCTCCCCCGCTTCGCCGAGCTGGGGGTGGCCTGCTCGGTGCAGTTCTCGCACGCGCCCTCGGACCGTGACCTCGCGGAACGGTTGTGGCCCGACCGGCTCGACGGCACCTACGCCTTCCGCTCGCTGCTGGAGTCGGGCGCCGTCGTCGCGAACGGCTCCGACGCGCCCGTCGAGGAGCTCGACCCTCTGGCCGGGATCGCCGCGGGCGTCCTGCGGTCGATCGACGAGCGACCGGCGTGGAGAGAAGACGAAGCGGTGACGGTCGAGCAGGCGCTGCACGCGACCTGCGTCGCCCCGGCGTGGCTGTCACGCGACGAGCGGCGGCGCGGGAAGCTCCTCCCCGGCTACCTCGCCGACCTCGTCGTTTTGGATCGCGACCCCGTCGCCTGTGCCCCCGAGGAGCTTCGCGACCTAGCGGTCGTCGCCACCATGGTGGGCGGCCGGTGGGTGCACAACCCGCCGCCCTGGGACTGACCCCAGGGGCTTGCATCGGGAGTCACGAGCGTGCGAGGATCGCGGGCGCTGCTGACATGACACCGACAAGGAGGCAGGTATGGCCGCCGGAGCCGCCGCTCCCGACCGTCTGCGTGAACGCTCGATTGGACTCCCCCACGTCCTCTTCCAGTCGATCACGCACATGGCGCCGGGCGCCGCGATCGCGTTTTCGATTCTCTTCTCGGTCCAGTTCGCCGGGCCCGCGCTGCCACTGGCGGTGCTGCTCGCGCTCATCGCCTGCCTGCTCGTTGCGAGCTCGATCGGCCAGATGGCGCGCAAGATCCCGTCCGCCGGTGGTCTCTACAGCTACGTCACCCACGGGCTCGGGCCGGTGCCCGGGTTCTTCGTCGGCCTCATCTTCCTCTGCTTCCAGCCGCTGGTCGCCCCGCTCCTGTTCCTGATCTTCGCCTGGGCGACAACCGACGTCATGCGCACGAACGTCGGCTGGGACTGGACCGGCCAGTGGGTCGTCTGGGTGTTGCTCGCCGCGGCGGTCGTCTTCTTTCTCACCTACCGTGACGTCCGGCTCTCGACGCGTGCCGGGATCGCGCTGGGCATCTTCGAGATCGGCGTGTTCGCTGCTCTGGCGGTCTGGATGCTCGTCTCCAACGCGGGGGACCTGACGCTTCAGACCTTCAACCCGAGCAACGCGGAGGCGGGAACGTTCAACGGGATCTTCAAGGGGATGGTCTTCTGCATCCTCGCGTTCATCGGCTTCGAGTCCTCGGCGCCGCTCGCCGAGGAGGCGCGCGACCCCAGGCGCAACATCCCCAAGGCCGTGATCGGCGCCTGCCTCGCGATCGGCCTCTTCTACGTTCTCTGCTCGTACGCGTGGGTGATCGGGACCGGCTTCCCGAATTTCACGGCCGACACCCTCGAGCAGGCCAATCCGTGGCAGCACCTGGGCGACATCTTCTGGAGCGGCGGGTGGGTGCTGATCTTCCTCGCCATCGTCAACTCTGCCCTCGCGAACTCGAACGCCGGCGTCAACGCGTCGAGCCGGGTCATGTATGCCATGGGTAGAAACGGCGTGCTGCCCAGGTCATTCGCCCGGACGCATCCCGAGCACCGCACACCGCACGTCGCCATCGTCGCGCAGACCATCTTCGGGATCGTCGTCGCGCTCCTGCTCGGCTGGAAGTGGGGCCCTCTGAACGGGTTCGGCGTCATCTCCTACGCCGCCACGAGCCTCGTGATCGTCGTCTACATCACCGTCTGCCTCTCGACGATCGCCTACTACTGGAAAAAGGCGCGCGCCGAATGGAACTGGTGGCTGCACGGGATCTTCCCCGCCCTGGGCGCGCTCGCCTTCCTGCCGCCGCTCTACTACCAGTACCGGCCCCTCGCGCCCGAGCCGCTGCGCTTCGGGAACTACGCAGCGATCGCCGGCTTCGCGCTCGCGATCATCGTCACGGCATACGTGGCGGTGTCGAACCGGTCCGTGCTCGACAATGCGGACCGGATCTTCGTCGAGGAGGAGCTAGTCGGGCCGGCGGGCCCCTACGACGCGCCGCCGGCGGCGGCGAGCCCGGCCTGATGGCGGCGGTCGCCGTCGACCACGTCGTCACGCGCGACCAGGTGATCTGGGGCTTCGGGCCCGACCTCGAGCCTGTGCTCGAGGTCGAGCCCGGCTCCACCGTCCGCTTCGAGACGAACGACTGTTTCACCGGTCAGATCCAGACAGAGGCGGATCTCGTCAGCGACATCGACTTCTCGCGCGTGAACAGCGCCACCGGGCCCGTCGCCGTGCGCGGCGCCGAGCCCGGCGACTCGCTCGTCGTCGAGTTGCTGGAGGTGAGGCCGGGGCCGCGCGGCTTCGCCACGATCATCCCGGAGTTCGGGCAGCTGATCGAGCACGTGCGCTCCCCGGTGACATACGTCTTCGACGTCGAGGACGACACGATCCGGATGAACGACCGGATCAGCTTTCCGCTGAGGCCGATGGTCGGTGTCGTCGGCGTCGCCACCGGCGGCGAGGAGATCACGAACGGCTGGGCCGGCCGCCACGGTGGCAACCTCGACGACCACCTGCACGGGCCTGGCGCGAGGCTGTACTTCCCGGTACGGCAGCCGGGCGGCATGTTCGCGGTCGGCGACATGCACGCGTCGATGGGCGACGGCGAGATCTGCGGCACCGGCGTCGAGATCGCCGGCGAGGTCGTGGCCCGATTCGACGTGCTGAAGGAAAAACACGCGACGTGGCCGGTCACCGAGCTGCCGGATGCCTGGCTGACCCACGGCACGTCGGACGGGGACTTCCACGAAGCGATGCAGGCCGCGGCCGAGGAGGCAGCAAAGCTCCTCGTCGATCAGTGGGGCTTCAGCATGGAGGAGGCCTTCGTCTTCCTCTCCGTCGCCTGCGACGTCGGCGTCTGCCAGGCCTGCCGGCCCTCACCGTTCAGCGCGATCGCGCGCGTCTCGATCCCGAAGCTCGCCGTGACGCCGGCACCGTTCGCCGCCTAGGCGCTGCGCTCGGCCCAGACGCGGGCGAGCTCGACGATCGTCGCCGCGGCCGCGGCCATGTCCTGCACGCTGGCCCACTCGCGGCGGGAGTGGTACTCGGACCCGCCCGTGAAGAGGTTCGGCGTCGGCAGGCCGCGGTGCGAGAGACGGGCCCCGTCGGTGCCACCGCGGATGATCGTGTGCACGGGCTCGACGCCGATCCGGCGCACAGCCTCGACTGCCGCCTCGATCACCTCGGGATGCATTTCGATCACCTCGCCCATGTTCCGGTACTGCTCCTCGTCCTCGATCTCGACGGTCGCCCGCGGCTCGCGTTCGCGAATCTCGTCGGCAAGGCGGCGGATCAGCGCGAGGTGCTCGTCCATCTTCGCCGCGTCATGATCGCGGACGATGAACTCGACGAGCGTCTGCTCAGCGCCGCCAACGATCTTGTGCGGGTGGACGAAGCCCTCGCGCTCCTCGGTCGTCTCGGGCGAGAGACCGTCCCGCGGGAACGCGGCGACGAAGTCGGCGGCGAGCTTGACCGCGTTCACGAGCTGGCCCTTCGCCGTCCCCGGATGCGTCGAGCGTCCGCGGATGGTGACGACCACCTTCGTCGCGTTGAAGGTCTCGGCCTCGATCTCGCCGATCTCGGCGCCGTCGAGGGTGTAGGCGTACTTGGCGCCGAACCGCTCCAGGTCGAGGTGCTCGGCACCGCCCGCGACCTCCTCGTCGACGGTGAAGCAAACCCGGATCGGCGCGTGCTCGAGCTCGGGGTGGCGCTTCAAGTAGGCGACGGCCGCCATGATCTCTGCGACCCCGGCCTTGTCGTCGGCGCCGAGGAGCGTCGTGCCGTCGGTCGTGACGATGTCGTGACCGATCTTCTTGCGCAGCAGCGGCAGCTCCGCCGGGTCGAGGACGACGTCCCCGCCCGAGAGCTCGATCGTGCCACCGTCATAGCCCTCGTGCACCTGCGGATTGACGCCGGTTCCCGTGACGTCGGGCGACGTGTCGACATGCGCGATCAGGCCGATCGCGGGAGTCGAGTCCCTGCCACCGAGCGAGGCGTAGACGTAGCCGTGCTCGTCGAGCCGGACGTCGTCCAGCCCGATCTCCTCCAGCTCGTCCCGCAGCAGCCGGGAGAGGTCGAGCTGCTTCTCCGTCGAGGGTGAGGTTGCGACGCCGGCCTTCGACTGGGTGTCGATGCGGACGTAGCGCAGGAGGCGCTCGAGGACGTCCTCCGCGAGCTCAGCCGCGAGCGGCGTGACGAAGTCGGCTTTAGGAGAGGTCGCCAAGTCGGGTGTAGAGCTCCTTGATCGTGTCCACCCCGCGCGGGAAGAACTCGACGAGCATCCGCTCGTTCGGCGAGTGGACGTTGCTCTCGGGCAGCGCGAAGCCGGTCAGGATCGTCGGGATTCCCTTGTCGGCGAGAGCCGGCATGATCGGCAGCGTGCCCCCCGAGCGGGTCAGGATCGGGCGGATTCCGAACGACGTCTCAAAGGCGTCCTGGGCGATCTTGATCACGGGCGAGCCCGGATCGACGAGGCCGGGACGCGTGGAGCCTTCGAGTTCCTCCACCTCCACCGTCGCACCTACGGGCGCGGCCTCGTGCAGCAGCCGCTCGACCTCCGGCGCGACCACTTTCGGGTCCTGCCCCGGCGCGAGCCGCACGGTGAAGTTCGCCTGCGCCTCACTGACGACCGTCGTGTTCTTCAGGCCCGGCTTTCCACCCAGGATGCCATTGACGTCCACGGAGCTCTCGGCAGTGGTCCGGAGGTAGAACTCGTCCGCGGCGGCGGCGTCGTACGGGATCGCCCCGGCCTCGCGAAGAACCTCGGCGCCCGCGGGCTGCAGCTCCCACCCAGCGCGCTCCTCGTCGGTGACGGACGCGATGCCGACGCGCAGTGCCTCGGGGACGCGGCCGTCGCGCGGCAGGATCCCGCCGAGGGTCGTCATCAACGCGTGGATCGCGTTCAGCGCCGCGTTGCCATACATCCCGGAGTGCAGGTCGCGCTCGCCGGTGCGCACGCGGAGGTTGAACGCGGCGAGCCCGCGGGTCGCGATCGAGAGCGCAGGCAAATTCCGGTTCTCCATGCTGCCGTCGAAGATCACGCACGCGTCGGCGCCGCGCTCGTCCTGCTCCAGGAACTGGACGATCGACTGGCCGCCAACTTCCTCCTCGCCGTCCGAGACGACACGAATGTTGATCGGCAGCGCACCGTCGGCCGCAAGCAGTCCCGCGGCGTGCAGCAGCATCCAGAGCTGGCCCTTGTCGTCGGCGACCCCGCGCGCGTACAGCCACTCGCCGCGGATCGTGGCTTCGAACGGGTCCGACTCCCAGAGATCCAGCGGGGCCGGGGGCTGCACGTCGAAGTGGCCGTAGCAGAGGATGGTGGGCGCGTTCGCGGCGTCGTTCGACGCTCGAATCTCGCCGACGACGAGCGGCCGCTTGCCGTAGGGGACGAGCTCGGCCTCGCCGCCGCTGCGGCGGAGCTTGTCCGCGACCCACTCCGCCGCCTGCTCGAGATCGGACTGGTGCGCCGGATCCGCGCTCACCGAAGGGATGCGCAGGAGCTCCGTGAGCTCGGCGAGCCAGGCTTGTGGGAGTTCGCTCACGGCGGCGAGTCTAGTCAGAGCCGCCGCCGCGGCGGCGTAGGAACTAGGCGACGTCGCGCAGCTGTGCAGCAAGCGCGAGGGCGCGGAGCTTCTTCAGGCCCTGATTCTCGATCTGACGGATCCGCTCGCGCGTGACGCTGAACGTGCGGCCGACCTCGTCGAGCGTCCGCGGCTGCTCGCCGTCGAGCCCGTAGCGGAGCTCGAGCACCCGCCGCTCACGCGACGAGAGGGACTTGAGGATCGACCGGAGCGCCTCGTTCCGAAGCGTCTCCTCGGCGAGCTCGTCCGGTAGCGGCGCCGTCGAATCGGTGAGGAAGTGCCCGAACTCGGACTCGTCCTCGTCTCCGACGGGCTTCTCGAGCGAGATCGGCGTCTGGGCGCTGCGGCGGATCTGGTTGACCTCTTCGGGCTGCAGGTCGAGCTCCAGGGCGATCTCCTCGGCGTTCGGCTCGCGACCGAGCTTGGCGCGCAGGTTGCGCTCGGTGCGGACGATCTTGTTCAGCTTCTCGACGACGTGGACCGGCATTCGAATCGTGCGCGCCTTGTCGGCGAGCGCCCGCGCGACAGCCTGGCGGATCCACCAGGTCGCGTACGTCGAGAACTTGAAGCCCTTGCGGTAGTCGAACTTCTCGGCCGCGCGCACCAGGCCGATCGTTCCCTCCTGGATCAGGTCGAGGAACGGCAGCCCCTGGTTGCGATAGCGCTTTGCGATCGAGACGACGAGGCGCAGGTTGGCCTCGACCATCGCCTGCTTGGCGGCGTGCTCGCCGCGCTCGATGCGCTTCGCCAGCTCGACCTCCTGCGCGGCGGTGAGCAGCGGCACCTTGCCGATGTCCTTCAGGAAGAGCTGGAGCGTGTCCGTCGAGACTTCCTTCGCCTCCTCGACCTCCGCTTCGGGCTCGTCGCGCTCGACGACCTCGATCTGCAGCTCTTCTAGCGCGGTGTAGAACTCGTCGATCTGGCCGGCGTCGAGGTCGAGCTCGTCGAGGGCGCTTGCGATGTCCTCCGCGATCAGCTTGCCCGTCAGTCGCCCGTTCTCCAGCAGCGTTCTCGCCTCGGCCGTCGTCAGAACGTCGAACGCGGGCGGGCCGACGGTGTCGGCGGTTCCCGTTTCTGAAACTGAACCCCTTGCGCTCACTTCGGCTCCCCCTCCGATTGCGCTCACCGTAGTCGCGATCTCGCAATATCGCAACACTCTCCTAACAAAGCTGCGTGAGCTTGCCAGAACGTGTCGATTCGCGCATAGGCCGTTAGGCCCATCTTTGGGCTCAGCCGGTCCCTACTTTCGTGAGCTCGGCGAGGTAGCGCCCGGCCTCACGCGCGACCGGGCTCCGCGGCTCATCCGCTCGAGCCAGCCGCAGCTGCCGCTTGGCCTCCTTCACGTCCCGCTGCCAGAGCAGCAGCACGCCGAGGTGGAAGCGCACCGTGGCCGCGTGCGGAAACCGGCGTATCACCGGGCCCAGCCGCGAGAAGGCCGCAGCCGGGTTGCTCTTGTCGTAGCGGCCGACTGCATCGGCGACCAGGGCGTCGACGTCGTCCGGGGCCAGCCGCAGCGCCTCGGCGAAGACCCGCCGCGCAGACAGCGGGCGACCGAGCCGCTGCAGCGCCACCCCGTACAGGAGCCGGCCGCGCGGCCCCTGCTGGCGGCGGAGTGACTCCAGCTGCGCGGCCGCGGTCGCCCCCTCGATCGAGAACGTGAAGCTCGGAACGAAGAGGGGCAGGCCCGGAGCGAAGTCCAGATGGATGAAGTCGTCGGCACGCACTGCATAGGGCGTGTCCGGCTCGACGTCGCGCGCTTCGCGCCAGGCCGTCAGCGCACCGCCGGTACCGGCCCAGAAGCGCGCCAGCCCCACGTGCAGTTGCACGAGCGCGCTCCGCGGAAAGAGCGCGCCGAGCTGCTCGATCCGGTCTTTGCTCCCCGGCCACGCAGCGAAGGCCGCTCCGAGCTTCGCCTCGAGCGACCCGAAACGGGCGAAGATCCGGGCGGCTTCCGATTCGCGGCCCGCATCGTAGAGCTCGACCGCGCGCCGGAGCTGACGCGCTTCGGCGTCGTCGCGAACACCCAGTGAGAGATCGAGCGGCGGGAACCCCTCCCGAGGCTGCGGCTGGGATGGTGCCGCCGCGGGGGTGTCGCGCTCGTCGGCGGAGAGGACAGCGGCGCCGACGACGACGGCGGCGGCCACCGCAGCGAGCACGGCAACGAGGATGCTCGTGCGGGCGCGGGGCGACACGCGCGCCAGGTTAGCCGCCGGCAAGGTGGAGCTCGACCGCCCCGGCCACCTCTGCCGCGGTCTCCATCTGAGCGATCTCCGACGCGATCGAACGCGCGGCTGCCGCGAACGCGGGTTCCTGCAGCACGCGCTCGAGGGCGGCCCGTATGGACTCGGCCGTAACCTCGCCGGGGCGGAGCACCACCGCTGCGCCCGCCTTCTCTGCACGGGCTGCGTTGTCGAACTGGTCGGCCGCCTGCGGCACGAGCACGAGCGGCAGGCCGTACGCGAGCGCGCCCAGCGTGGTGCCGGACCCGCCGTGCGATACCACCGCCGCCGCCCGGGGAAGCACATGAGCCTGTGGTACGAACCGCTCCACGCGAACTCGAGGCGGCAGCGTCCCGAGCACCTGTGGATCGACGTTCCGTCCGACGGTGACGAGGGCGGATCCGTGGCCCGCGAGGCCATCGAGCAGCGGGCGGAAGAGCTCCGGCTGGTTGTAGATCGTCCCCATCGTCACGTAAACGAGCGGCCGTTCGAGCTCGTCGACCCAGGGCGGCGAAGGTTCTGCGGATTCTGGCGCCGGTCGGAGGTGGACGCGCTTGCCGAGCGGCTGCTCCCACGCGAAGCTTGCCGGGGCCAGGTCGACGAACAGGCCGCGAAAGGCGCCGGCGTACGGATCCGGATCGAGCCCTTCGCTGCGCCACAGAGGCTCTACGTACTCGCGCGCGGCTTCGAGACAGTCGAAGGGAATCATCGCGCCAAACGAGTGGTTCACCGACGGAATGCCGAGCGAGGCAGCCGCGATCGGTGCGGCGAGATCGCCGCTCTCGTGCACGATCGCTTCCGCGCGGAAGGAGCGCGCGACACGGAGCAGCTCCGGCAGCTTCGCTGGAGCATGGATCCTGCCGAAGAGCGTCGAGAACTGCTGCGGTCGGCGAGTCTCGGCCGGCAGCGCGAAGATCTTCTCCTGGAACCGCGCCATGCGAGCACGGCCCTCCTCCTCGGAGAGCCCGGCGCCGAGCAGGAGAAACCCTTCCTCATCGGTACGCGGCCGCCAAGCGGCGGCGGAAGCGAACGCGACGTCGTGCCCGCGGGCGCGGAGCGCCTGCGCGAGCGGTAAGAGCGGCCGGAAATGACCTTCCGAGGCCGTGCAGCTGAAGAGCACACGCATGTCCCGATCATCTCTGCACGGGAAGAAGCTCGTCGCATCTATCGTTTCCGAAAGAGATGGCGACCTACCGAGAGCTCCTGGCGCAGGTCAGGGAGGAGATCGAGGAGATCGGCGCCGCCGAGGCGCGCGAGCGCCAGGGCGAGGCGCTCTTCCTCGACGTGCGCGAGCGCGAGGAATGGGAGGAGGGGGTCGTGCCCGGCGCGATCCACATTCCCCGCGGTCAGCTCGAGTCCCGGATCGAAGGCCTCGTCCCGGATCACTCGCGAGAGATCGTGCTCTACTGCTCGGGCGGCTCGCGTTCTGCCTTCGCGGCGAAGTCGCTGGGCGACCTCGGCTACGGGAACGTGACCAACATGACCGGCGGCTTCACCGACTGGAAGCGAAGCGGCTTCGAGATCGAGACACCACGTTCGCTCACCCCGGACCAGCGGCGCCGCTACTCGCGCCACCTGCTGATCCCCGAGGTCGGCGACGCTGGCCAGGAGAGGCTGCTCGCCTCGCGCGTGCTGCTGATCGGCGCAGGGGGTCTTGGTTCCCCCTCGTCCCTCTACCTCGCGGCCGCGGGCGTGGGTACGCTCGGGATCGTCGATGCCGACGTGGTCGACGACTCGAACCTCCAGCGCCAGATCGTGCATTCCACCGACCGGCTGGGCGAGCCGAAGGTCGAGTCGGCCAAGCGGACGCTCGAGGCGCTCAACCCGGACGTCGAGGTGAAGACGTTCGAGGAGCGCCTCACCTCCGAGAACGTGGAGCGGATCCTCGGCGAGGGCTGGGACGTCATCGTCGACGGCGCCGACAACTTCCCCACCCGCTATCTCGTCAACGACGCGTCCGTCTGGCATCGAATCCCGGTCGTGCACGGCTCGATCTACCGCTTCGAGGGCCAGGTCACGGTCTTCAACCCTCCGGAGGGGCCTTGCTACCGCTGCCTCTTCCCGACGCCCCCGCCGCCCGAGCTCGCACCAAGCTGCGCCGAGGGTGGAGTGCTCGGGGTGCTCCCCGGCATCGTCGGATCGCTGCAGGCGAACGAGGCTCTGAAGTTGCTGCTCGACATCGGCGACACGCTCCAGGGGCGGCTGCTCCTCTTCGACGCACTCGGGACGACGCTGGACGAGGTCGCGGTCAAGCGCGATCCGACCTGCCCGGTCTGCGGCGAGCATCCGACGATCACCGAGTACGTGGACTACGTGGAGTTCTGCGCGGGGGCGCGCGGATGACCAAGGTTCGAATCCCTCCCACCCTGCGCAACGAGGTCGGCGGCGAGCGCGAGGTGATCGGCGAGGGCGAGACGGTGCGCGAGGTGCTCGAGGACGTCGCAGGGCGCTACCCCGCGCTCGAGGCGCAGCTCTTCGACGGCGGCTCGCTGGCGCCGTTCGTGAACGTCTATCTCGGCGGCGAGGACGTGCGCACACTCGACGGTCTCGAGACGCGCGTCAACGGATCTGCGCTGATTCTCCTGCCCGCCATGGCGGGCGGGTGCTGACGACCGCCGACTCGCTCCTCGCGCTCGTCGGGAACACACCGCTCGTCGAGCTCTCTCGGTTCGTACCGGGACCGGTACGCGTGTTCGCGAAGCTCGAGGGTCACAATCCGACCGGCTCGACGAAGGATCGCGTTGCGAAGTCGATGATCGAGGCCGCCGAGGCGTCCGGCGAGCTGGAGCCCGGCCGGCGCCTTCTGGAGCCCACGAGTGGCAACACCGGCATCTCGCTCGCACTCGTCGCGAAGCTCAAGGGCTACCGCCTGACGTGCGTCATGCCCGCGAACGCGACGGAGGAGCGCCGCCGTCTCCTTCGCCTCTACGGCGCGGAGATCGTCGAGTCCCCCGGCGCCGAGGGCTCGAACGGGGCCGTGCGAATGGCGCTCGATCTCGCGGAGCGCGATCCCTCCTTCTTCATGCCGTTCCAGTACGCCAACGAGGCCAATCCGCGCGCGCACTACGAAGGCACGGGCGCCGAGATCGCCGAAGCCCTCGAACGCGTCGACGTCGTCGTGGCCGGCCTCGGAACGGGCGGCACGCTGATGGGCGTCGGCGCGAGGCTGCGCGAGACCTTCCCCGACGTCGTCGTTGCGGCCGCCGAGCCGCTGCCCGGAGAGGCGGTCATGGGCCTGCGCTCCCTCGCCGACGGCTATGTGCCGCCGATCCTGGACGTATCCAAGCTCGACCGGAAGCTCCTGGTGTCCAACGAGGAGTCGATCGCCGGCCTGCGGGACCTGCTCGACCGCGAAGGCATCTTCGGCGGCGTCTCCGCCGGCGCCGTCGCCCACGTCGCGCGGCGCCTGGCCGGCGAGCTCGACGCCGGCGTCGTCGTCTGCATCCTCGCCGACGGCGGCTGGAAGTACCTCTCCGCGGACTTCTGGGACGCTCACGACGTCGAGCGCTCGATGGAGCGAACCGTCTGGTGGTGATCCCACCGGACGTGCGGGCCGAGCTGCGCGCGCATGCGGAGGAGGAGGCGCCGAACGAGGCTTGCGGGGTGGTCGTGCTCAAGGGCGGCGTCGCCGAGCGCTACGTTCGCGGGCGCAACACCGCAGCCTCGCCGTACCGCTTCGAGCTCGAGGTGCCGCCCGACACGTGGTTTCTCGAGGACGACGGCTACGAGCTCGCCGTCTTCCACTCGCACCTCTCCTCCCCGCCGCGCCCGTCGCGCACCGACGTCGAGAACATCGGTCTCTGGCACGGCAAGCCCTACCTGATCCTGTCGCTCGCGGCCGATTCACTCGCCGGCTGGACGATCCAGGAAGACGGGATCCAGCCGCTCGCGGTCGTCGAGTGAGCGCGTGAAGGTCTCCGAGCTCCAGCCGGGGCTGTGGCGGTGGACGGGAGCCCACCCGGCCTGGCACGAGGGCGCCGACTGGGGGCAGGACGTCGGCTGCGTCTATTACGAGGCTGCGGACGCAACGGTGCTGATCGACCCGCTGGTGCCGCCTGAGCGCGAGCGGTTCTTCGAGGCGCTCGACCGCGACGTTCGGCGGCGCGGACTGCCCGTCGCGATCCTGCTCACGGTGCCCTGGCACGCCCGCAGTAGCGCCGAGCTCGCCGAGCGGTACGAGACGGCGAGCACCATCCCCGCAGGAGTGGAGCCGTTCGCGCTCCCCGACGTCGAGGAGACCGTGTGGTGGCTACGCGAGGCTGCGACGCTCGTCTTCGGGGACAGCATCGTCGGCAACGGACGGCTGTCCCTCTGCCCGGACACGTGGGTCAAGGGCGAGCGTCGAGCTGCGCTTCGGAGCTCTCTGCTGCCGCTGCTCGACCTGCCGGTCGAGCGCGTCCTCGCGTCGCACGGAGACCCGGTGCTGGCGGACGGCCGCGCCGCCCTGGAGCGCGCTCTCAGCGCCTGACGGCCTGCAGCGCCGGATAGAGCTGCCGGTAGCGGCCGTACGCGTCCTCGTAAACGCCGGACCAGGCGGCCTCGGGCTCGACGGTCTCGCGCACCCGGACGCAGGCGGCCACCGCCTCCTCCGCCGATGAGAAGACACCTGCTTCGACGCCGCCGAGTAGCGCCGCGCCGAAGGCAGCGCCCTCCTCCACTGCCGTTCGCTCGAGCGGCAGCCCGAGCACGGACGCGACGATGCGTAGCCAGAGCTCGCTGCGTGCGCCACCGCCCGAGACGCGGGCGGCAGCAGGCTCGACGCCGAGCTCGACGAGCAGTTGGAGCGAGTCCCGCAGGCCGAAGGCGACGCCTTCCAGGACCGCACGGACGAGTGCGCCGCGCCCGTGATGCAGCGCGAGGCCGGTGAACGCGCCCCGCGCATCGGGGTCTGCGTGGGGCGTGCGCTCACCCGCGAGGTACGGAGCGAACAGCACGCCCTCCGCCCCTGCGGGCATCTGGGCCCCGTCCGCGAGCAGCTCCTCATAGCCCGCCCCCAGCGCGTCCCGCAGCCAGCGGAGCGAGCCCGCCGCCGACAGCATCACGCCCATCGCATGCCAGGTGTCCGGCACGGCGTGGCAGAACGCATGAACACGTGCCTGCGGGTCCGCGGCGAACTCGGGCAGCGCTGCGAACACCACTCCCGACGTACCGAGGACGACCGACAGCCGCCCCGGCCGGTCGATGCCGACACCCAAAGCGCCCGCGGCCTGGTCGCCCGCGCCGCCGATGGCCGTGCTCTCGTGCGCGGCGGGCAGCCACTCGTGCGGCAGCTCCAGGAGCTCGAGGACCTCGTTGCTCCACCGCCTTCGCGCCACGTCGAAGAGGAGAGTTCCGGAGGCGTCCGCAGCATCGATCGCACGCTCTCCGCCCAACCGGAAGCGGACGTAGTCCTTGGGGAGCAGGACATGCGCGATCCGGGCGTAGACGTCCGGCTCGTGCCGGCGCAGCCAGAGCAGCTTCGGCGCGGTGAAACCCGTGAGCGCGCGGTTGCCGGTCAGCTCGATCAGACGGCTGAGACCGACGCGCTCCTCGATCTCCGCACACTCCGCGGCGGTCCGCTGGTCGTTCCAGAGGATCGCGGGCCGCAGCACGGCGTCGTCCGCTCCGAGAGCCACCAGGCCGTGCATCTGACCCGAATAGCCGAGCGGATCGCCCGCGGCCCAGCCAAGCTCGCGCAGGGCTACCTCGCTGGCCCGCCACCAGTCCTCGGGGTCCTGCTCGGCCCACCCCGCCTGTGGCGTCGAGAGCGGGTACTCGTGCTCGGCCCGGGCCAGCACCTCTCCCGCCGGTGAGATCGAGATCGCCTTGACGCCGGTCGTCCCGACGTCCAGTCCGGTGAGCCTCGTCTCGGTCAGAGCTGAACGGCTTCGCCGGACTCGGCCGAGCGATACAGCGACTCGATCACGCGCGCCTGCGCGAGCGCGTCTGCCCGGCCGAGCAACGTCTCCCCCTCGCCCGCGACCGCTGCCGCGAGATTCGAGAGCTCGAGCGCGTAGGGGTCGGCCTCCGGTACGTCGACCACCTCCCCGTTGACGAGCACCCGGCCGCCCCAATCCGCGCGCCACGGCGCCTCTAAAACGAGCGTTCCACCCTCGCCGGTCGCCTCCAGTCGCTGCCTCTCCGGCAGGGTGAACGACGCGTCGAACTGGCCGACGACGTCATTCGGGAAGCGCAGCGTGCCGTAAAAGTCGACGTCGACCCCGGTAGGGCCGACCACCTGCTCCCCGTAGACACGCTCCGGCTCGCCGCCGAGCAGCCTGGCGCCGCTGATGCAGTAGCAACCGACGTCCATCAACGCACCGCCGTCGAGACCGGGCGCCATGCGGATGTTCTCCAGGTCGAGCAACGGGAAGCTGAAGGTCGTACGGATGTGGCGGAGCCGGCCGATGGCGCCGCCCTCCACGAGCGACCGCGCCAGAGCGGCCTGCGGGTGATGCCGCCACATGAAGGCCTCCATCACGATCACACCGGCCCGGTCGGCGGCGTCCCACGCCTCTTCCACCTCGGCCGACCGGCGCGAGTACGGCTTCTCCACGAGCACGTGCTTTCCGGCGTCGATCGCCTTCAGCGTCCACTCGTGGTGCATGCCGTTCGGCAGCGAGATGTAGACGGCGTCGACCCCTTCGTCGGCGAGCAGCTCGTCGTAGCTGCCGTGCGAGCGTTCGATCCCGTTCTCGGTGGCGTACGCCTGCGCCCGCGCGGCATCGCGGCTCGCGACGGCGACGATCTCCACTTCCGGCGGTGGCGCCTTGAGCAGCGCTCCGTTGATCTTCGCGGTGGACACGAGCCCGAGCCTCATCGCGACTCCAACCCCGCCGCCGCGAGCGCCTGGCGCGCCAGCGCGTCGTCCTCGGCACCGGGCAACCCGCTGACACCGACCGCTCCTACCCGCTCCGCACCGTCGAACGCCGCGACGCCGCCGAGGAAGAACGTGAAGAACGGGTCGAAGCTCGCGAGCTCCGCCGCTTCCCCGCCGACCTTCTCGGCGAGTGCGCGAGTGGAAACGGCGTCGCTGCGCGCCGCGGTATACGCCTTGCGCTGCGCGTTCAGCCGCGTGTCGGGCGCGGCGCCGTCCATTGTGGCCGCTGCGACCAGCTCGCCATGCGTGTCGGCGACGAATACGGACAGCGGCGTCGGCGCCTCCCCGAGCGCCGTCTGAACGATCGTCTGTGCCTGCTCGAGCCTCACCGTGACACACTACGCGACGGCAGATGGCGGATGAAATCGGGATCGGGATGCTCGGCTACGCCTTCATGGGCAAGGCACATTCGCGCGCATTCCGGGAGGTTGCCCGCCTCGACCCGCCGCTGCAGCCTCGCCTCGTCTCGCTGGCAGGACGCGACGAGAGCGCCGTCAAGGAGGCCGCAGCGCGGTACGGCTACGAGGGCTGGACGACCGACTGGCGGGACCTCGTCGCCGATCCTGCGATCGGCCTCTTCGACAATGGCGGCCCCAACTCGCTCCACGCAGAGCCGACGATCGCCGCCGCGGAAGCGGGAAAGCACGTCCTCTGCGAGAAGCCTCTCGGACGCGATCCGGCGGAGAGCTACGAGATCTGGCAGCGCGTCGCCGCCACCGGCGTCAAGCATCTGTGCGGCTTCAACTACCGCTTCGTGCCCGCCGTGCGGCTCGCGCGCGAGCTGATCGAGGCCGGTGAGGTGGGTGAGATCCGCCACTTCCGCGCCCGCTACCTCCAGGACTGGGGCGACGATCCCACGCTCGACACGTGGCGGTTCCACCCCGACGAGTCCGGCTCGGGCGCGCTCGGAGACCTCGGCACCCATGTGGTCGATCTCGCACGGTTCCTCGTCGGTGAGATCGCGACCGTCTCCGGATTGATCCGCACCTTCCTCCCCGGCCGGCAGGTCGACGACGCGCTCGAAGCCGCAGTCGAGTTCGAGGCCGGGGCAATCGGCACGATCGAGGCGACGAGGCTCGCCCTTGGCCGGCGGAATGCGCTGCAGTGGGAGATCAACGGCTCCAAGGGGTCACTCGCCTTCGACATGGAGCGATTCACCGACCTCCAGGTGTTCCGGGCGGACGGCGACCGTGCCCGAGGCTTCAAGTCGGTGATGGTCTCGGAGGCCGACCATCCATTCGCCGAGCACTGGTGGCCCCCCGGGCACGTGGTCGGTTGGGGGGACACGTTCACGCACGAGACGCTTCACCTACTGCGTGCGATCGCGAACGACACCGACGTCGCGCCGTACGGGGCCACCTTCGAGGACGGCTACCGCGCCGACGAGGTCTGCGCCGCGATCGTGCGATCGAGCGAGACCGGCAGCCGCGTAACGGTGCCCTACCGCTAGACGATCAGCGGCCCGCGGCGCGCTGGCGGCGGCGCAGGATGGTGTCGAGCGTGACGGCGAACAGCAGGATGCCGCCGGTTGTGATGAAGATCACGCCCTGCGTGAGGTTGAGCGTGTTCAGCCCGTTGGCGATCGTCGCGATCACGAGGGCCCCGAAGAGCGCGTCTCGCACCTCGCCGCGGCCGCCGAACAGGCTCGTGCCGCCGATCACGGCGGCAGCGATCGCATCGATCAGGAGGGTGCCGCCGCCCGCATTGAGGTCGACGGAGTTCAGGCGCGCAGCGAGGACGACGCCGCCCAGCCCCGCCATCGCGCCGGAGATCATGAAGACGAGGACGCGGACGCGAGCGACGTTGATTCCCGCCCGCCGGGCGGCCTCGGCGTTGCCGCCGACGGCGTAGACGTGCCGGCCGAACGTCGTGCGCTTGGCGAGGAACGTCAGGACGAGCAGCGCCGCCACCATCAGCAACAGAACGAACGGTACCCCCCGGTCCTTGTTCGAAATGATCACGACGAGGATCGTCACGGCCACGACGACCACCAGCTTGGCGACGATGAGCAGCGGATCCCGGACGGGCACGCCGTGCCTGCGGTGCGAGAGAACGCCGCTGATCACGCTGGCCGCGTAGACCCCGCAGACGATGGCGGCGATGATCCAGCCAGAGGTGCTGGAAAAGAAGTAGTTGGCGGTGTTGTTGACGGTCTCGTCCTGAATGACGATCACACCTTCCTTCTCGATCGCCTTCTGGATCGCGCCCTGCCAGATCTGGTAGCCGGCGAGCGTGACGACGAAGGCCGGCACGCCGATGAAGGCGACGAACGACCCCTGGAACGCCCCGATCAAGGCGCACGCACCGACGGCGAGGAGAATCGCGACGAGGCCCGGTAGCTGGTGCCCCGAGTCCGGCAGCGTCAGCTGCGCGACGACGACTCCCGCGATCCCGCTGATGTAGCTGATCGAGAGATCGATCTCGCCGATCAGGAGCACGAAGACCACCCCGTAGGCCAGCAAGGTCACGCCGGCCATCTGAGTGATGATGTTGCTGAAGTTGCCGGGGCTGAGGAAGTTGTCGGCCTTGAAGGAGAAGAAGACCACGATGACGGCGAGGCCGATCAGCACCGGCCAACTGCCGAGATTCCCTCCTCGAATGTTGTCGACGACGCGCCCGAAGAAGCCCGAGGGCACCTCGGCGGCGGCAGCAGCCGTCGGGTCCGTGCTCATGCCTGCTCCGGAGGGGTGGACGGGATTCCGGACACCTTTGTCGCGATGCCGGCCGTGATCGCCTCGACGACCTCCTGCTGCGTCGTCTGGTCGCGCTCGTAGACGGCGATGCTGCGCCCGAGGCGCAGCACTGTGATCCGGTCAGCGACCGCGAAGATGTCGTGCAGGTTGTGTGAGATCAGGACGACCGCCAGTCCCTGGTCGGCCAGGCGCCTGACGAGCTCCAGCACCTGCTCGGTCTGCGAGACGCCGAGCGCCGCGGTCGGCTCGTCGAGGATCACGAGACGGGAGTTCCACATCACCGCACGTGCGACCGCGACGGACTGCCGCTGCCCGCCCGAGAGAGTCGCCACAGGCTGGCGGATCGACTTGATCGTCGTCACAGCCAGGCCCTTCATCGTCTCGGCCGTCTTCGCCTCCATCACCGGCTCCTTGAGCCGCTGGAGCCAGTCCCGCTCCTCCCGGCCGAGGTACATGTTCTGGACGACGTCGAGGTTGTCGCAGAGCGCCAGATCCTGGTAGACGACCTCGATGCCGAGCTTGGCCGCGTCCTTCGGCCCGTGGATGTTGACCGAGTGGCCGTCGAACACGAGCTCGCCGCTGTCCCAGGCGTGAATCCCGGCGACGCACTTGATCAGGGTGGACTTGCCGGCGCCGTTGTCCCCGACGAGCGCCATCACCTCGCCCGGCCGCACCTCGAAGTCGACGTCCGTGAGCGCCTGAACCGAGCCGAAGCTCTTCGAGATCCCGCGGAGCTCCAGCAGCGGAGTCGATTCCGACGGCGTCGTCATGGCGACTGAGGAAGGTGGGGGCGCGCCCTAGGGACGGCCCCCACCCGATCGCTTCCTACTTGCAGTACTTCGCGTACGTGCCGACGCAGACCTTGCTCTTCTTCAGATACCCGTTGAAGAGCTGCTTGTAGTTGGCCTTCGTGATCGACACGGGCGGGATGATGAAGGCGGGCAGCGTCTTGCTGCCGTTCTTCACCGTGCCCGTCTGTGCGGGCTTCTGGCCCTTGGAGAGGGCGATGGCCGCCTTCGCCGAGGCGGTTGCGAGCTTCCGCGTGTCCTTCCACACCGTCATCGTCTGCCAGCCCGAGATGATGTTCTGGACGCCCTGCTCGGTCGCATCCTGGCCGCTGAGCGGGATCGGCTTCAGCTTGTGAGCCTTCAGAGCCACGACCACCGCGTTCGCCAGGCCGTCGTTGGCCGCCGCGACTGCGTCGATCTTGTTGCTGGTCTTGACCAGCATCTGCTCGAAGATCGTTCCCGCCTTCTGGTTGTCCCAGCCGGGCGTGAACTGCTGCGGGCCCTTCTTGAACGTACCGTTCTTGTACAGCGGGTTCAGGACCGACTCGTAACCACCCTTGAAGAGGAACGAGTTGTTGTCCGTCTGGCCACCGTGGAGCTCCGCCACGACGGGCTTCTGGCCGTACTTGCCGTTGGCCTTCAGGCCCGCGACGACGCCCTTGCCCTGCAACACGCCGACAGCGGCGCCGTCGAACGAGATGTAGATCGCGGCAGAACCGCCGATCACCTGGCGGTCGTATTCGATCACCTTCGCGTTGCGCGACCTGGCCGCCGCCTCGATCGCGATCGAGGAGCCCTTGTCGAGCGAGACGAGGATGACGACCTTCGCCCCGTTCGCCAGGCACTGGTCAGCCTGCGTCTTCTGCTTCTGGGCACTGCCGTCCGCATTCGTGATCACGTACGAGACGCCGGCCTTCTTGAAGGCGGCGACGAGTGCGGGCCGGTCCTGCGTCTCCCACCGGACTGAAGACTTCGGATCCGGCAGCAGTACGCAAATGTCGGCGCTGGCCGCTTTCTTGCCAGGCTTCGCAACCGCGGCGGTGACGGTGACGCTGACCGTCAAGGCCGTGATCACGAGAGCAAAGATGAGCTTCTTCACAATCGCTTCCCTCCCTAGCCGTTCGGACATCGATCCAGTGCATCAAACGAACGGGTAACTAGACCCGACCTGCATCAGCCCCTCGACCAAACTAAACGTGCGCCCGGCCTCAGTCAACTGAGGCCGCGGCTCACCGGTGCGCCGAGCCGTCGAAGTAGCGCTGCGCCAGCGCCCAGGCGCGCTTGCCGACGATCGAGCCGACGCGACGGCCCGCGAAGTCGTCCGCCGGGACGTGGATGCCGCCAAAGAGGCGCGAGACGCCGGCCTGGTCTGCGGCGTCGTAGTACGTGGCCGACTGGAGCTTGACGGGCGCCACCGGACCTTGCTCGAACTTCAGGTAGCCCGGCCCGAAGGTCTGCTCGAACAGCCCCCCGGGGAAGTACGGGCTTCCGGTGAGGCCGGTCAGAACCTCGGCTGCCGCCCTGCTGAAGGTGCTATGACCGGAGATGAAGCCGGGGAAGGCAGGCGTGACGAAGGTGGGCCGCTGGTACGGCACCCAGTCGGCCCCGAGACCCCACCCGACGCCGTTCTTGCCACGCCAGGTGCGAATCGCGATCTCGCCGATATGCGCTGAGAGCGCGGCATGCCGTTCGCCGGGAGCGCTGGACGCGGCGGTCACGAGCTCGATCAGCCCCGGCACGAGCGGGAGCCCATCACGGCTGTAGGACGGTGCCCGCGGATCGGTCGACTGCCCCTGGGCCGCGAGGTACCGGATCATGGAGATCGGGCGCACGGCGTTGTACTCCCGCTTGATCCCCCACGCTGCGATGGCGGCGTCGTGGACGGCCCCGTTGAGGGCCAGGTAGAGGCGCACGTCCCACTTCAGCCGGCTCGCCGCTCCCGCACCGATGCGCGCCGCCAGCAGCGGTGAGTCGGAGACGACGTTCGCGAGCACGTTCCAGTGTCCCGGCGGCGTCTCCGAGCTGGGGCCGTCCGCCCAGAACTCCGCGACCACCCGGCCAAAGTCCGAACGGCGCACCAGATTCGGCGCGTACGGCTTCCCGGTGACGGGATTGACGTCATAGCCGTTGCCGTCGTTCGTCCCGAGCGGATTGTCCCCACGCGCGCCGGGGCCGATGTCCATCAGCTGGCCGTCGAGCGGGTCGAGCTCCCCGCTCAGGCGGATCACGTCCACCGCGGCCTGCTTGTAGGAAGCGCTGTCCGCGGTGCCGAAGGGCGGCTTGCCCGGGTCGATCGGAAGCCTCTTCCTCGACACCGGTAGCGCGAAGCTTTTGACGTGGCCCCAGCCGGCGCCGATGAACGACTGCACGCGCCCCGGGACCGCAAGGCCGTTCTGGGCGATGATCTGGTCGAGGGCCAGCGGCTGCCAAAAGACCGGATCGTGCATGGCCGCTCCCGACTGGGCGACGATCAGCGGCTCGTTCACCGCCCGGTAGCTCGTGTCGGCGTAGTGCTGCCGCTCCAGCGAGCCGTCCTCCAGCCCGGCCTTGATCACCGCCGCGGCGATCCGGTTCCCGAGTGCTGCCGGCGAATCGCCTTTGGTACTCGCGAATTCCGGGCTGAGGCAGAGCGAGGTCAGCGTCCCCGTCAGCGCGTCGAACGTCGTCTGCAAGCCGGCCCCTTGGGCGTAGCGCCAGAGGAGCACCCGGTACGCGGCGTAGCTGATCGCCGTCTCTCGCGCGGCCTGGACGTCGACGGCGCCGACCTTCTCGCGGACGAAGTAGCCGTCGGCGGTGCGCTCGTAGGCAGCCCAGGCATCCCACATCGCGGCGGAGACGTGGAAGAGGTTCCTGGCATGCGTCGTCGGAGCCGGGAGGTCCCGCCGAATCGCGTCGAGGACCGCCTCGTCCCAGACGCGTGCGACCGAGCGGCCGCGCAGGTCCGGCACGCAGCCCGTGAGCCGCCAGGGCTCGTCCGCCACCGTGACCACCCGGTTCGACGCGACATTCGCCAGCCGCGTCTCACGCCCGCTCGGGTAGCGGACCGTCAACTCGGCGACGCCCGTCGCCTGCCCGAGCCCGAAGTGGACGCGGGGATCCTCCGACGACAGGTAACTGCTGCCGGCCTGCAGCTCGCGGACGAGGCGGCGGCCGTCCGGGAGGACCGCCGTCACACGGGCGCCGGGGTGGAACCCCTCGAGCGCCACCTCGAGCCAGTTGCCCGTCGTTGCAGCGCCCTTGAGCAGCATCAGCCGGCCCCCGACCGAGTTGATCGCGAAGTCGAGCCGCCCGTCGTTGTCGTAGTCCGCGGCTGCGAGGCCGCGACCGACCACGAGCGGCAGCGCCGAGACCCCGGAGCTTGCGGCGGCATCGGTGAACTGCCGCGGCGCCCCTTGCGCGGCCCGGTTCTCGAGCACCTGAACGGGCTGCGCGTCGCGGGTCAGGTTGCGGACGGGAATCGACCCGTTGGCGAGGAGGAGGTCCGGGTCGCCGTCGAGATCGAGGTCGGCCCAGGTCACGCCCCAGCCGGTGAAGGACCGGCCGAAGGCGGCGGCGAAGCCGGCCCGCCCGTCGGCGAACGACGCGCCGTTCCTCGCCGCGGGCACGCCGTTCAGGACTGCGTGCTGCTGGCCCCGCGAATTGGTGACGAAGAGGTCGGCGATGCCGTCTCCATCGGCGTCGGCGATCGCGACGCCCATGCCCGCGTTCGGATCTGCCGCGCCTGCGCCGCCCGCGCGCTCCTCGAAGCGAAAGCCGAGACCGGCCGGGTCTGTGCTCTTGCCGCCGGGCCAGGCGACGTTCTCGTAGAGCCGGTTCGGATCCTCGTCGTTCGCGACGTAGAGGTCGAGCCGGCCGTCGCGATCGAGGTCCGAGAAGGCCGCCCCGAGCGTGTGGTCGAACCGCGCCGCTTCGAGGCCGGCCTGACGCCCGATCTCCCGGAAGCGACCCCGCCCCAGGTTCAGGTAGAGCAGGTCGCGGACGCCCAGGTGGTCACCCGGAAAGCCGGCGCTGGAGCCGGGAATCGGAGCGTTCACATCGGTGTAGCCGCCGACGTAGAGATCGGGCCGCCCGTCGCCGTCGACGTCCCCCACGGCCGCAGACGTGCGCCAGCCCGAGGCGGCGACGCCGGCGGCGGCAGCACCCTCTCGGAACCTGCCCTTGCCCGCGTTCCAGAGGAGGGCGCTTGTCCCGGCCGCGGTCACGTAAAGATCCGAGTCGCCGTCTGAATCGAGATCGGCGGCGACGCACCCGGTCCCCCGGATGGCCAACCCGGCGCCGGAACGCCGGGTGACGTCGACGAACTTTCCCTTCACGTTGTGAAAGAGGGCGCTGCGCGGCAGCCCGCCGCGCTGCTGCCATCGCAGCGCGTCCGCGTCCGAGTAGGAGTTGACGACGAAGAGGTCGATCCAGCCGTCGCGGTCGTAATCGAGCCAGCACAGCCCGCTGCCCATCATCGAGACCGGGTCTGCCGAGACGCCGAAGCGGAAGGCGCCCTGGCGGAAGTCGAGCCCGACCTGGGTCGCGACGTTTTGCAGGCTGACGCGGGCCGGTGACGACGCTGCACCCGGCACGAAGACGACGATCGCGAGCACTGCAGCCGCAACGGAGGCGAGGCGCGTCACTCGCTTCAGCGTACTCAGCCACGCGACGCGATGGAAGGGCGCTCTAAGCTGCCCCATGGACTCCGCTGCAGTTCTCACGTCCGAAGCAGTCGACTTCCTGACGCGCCTACAGCGCCGGTTCGGCCCGCGGCGCGAGGAACTGCTCGACGCGCGGCACGAGCGCGCGCAGCGGCTGCGAGACGGCGAGCTTCCGGGCTTCCTGCCGCACACGAAGGACGTCCGCGAGAGCGATTGGCAGGTCGCGCCCGTGCCGGCGGCGCTGCAGGACCGCCGCGTCGAGATCACCGGCCCTGTCGACCGCAAGATGGTCATCAACGCGCTCAACTCCGGCGCCAAGATGTTCATGGCCGACTTCGAGGACTCGAACTCGCCGACGTGGGCGAATTGCATCGAGGGGCAGATCAATCTGACCGACGCGCTCGAGCGCACCATCTCGCTGGATGCGGGCGAAAAGCAGTACGCCTTGAACGACGAGATCGCGACCCTGCTGGTCCGCCCTCGGGGCTGGCACCTGGAGGAGCGGCACTTCCAGGTCGACGGCGCCCCGATCTCGGCCAGCCTGTTCGACTTCGGCCTCTACTTCTTCCGCAACCACGCCCGCGGTGGCACGTGGTTCTACCTGCCGAAGCTCGAGTCGCACCTCGAGGCACGACTCTGGAACGACGTGTTCGTGTGGGCGCAGGACGAGATCGGCGTGCCGCGGGGGACGATCAAGGCGACCGTGCTGATCGAGACCATCCTCGCCGCTTTCGAGATGGACGAGATCCTCTACGAGCTGCGCGAGCACTCGGCCGGCCTCAATGCGGGTCGCTGGGACTACATCTTCAGCGTGATCAAGAAGCTCGGACACCGACCCGAGTTCGTGCTGCCGGACCGCGCGGCGGTCACGATGGCGGTGCCGTTCATGCGCGCCTACACGGAGTTGCTGGTCAAGACATGCCATGCACGGGGCGCTCATGCAATGGGTGGCATGGCCGCATTCATCCCCTCGCGGCGCGATCCCGAGGTGAACGCGGTCGCGCTGGCCAAGGTGCGCGAGGACAAGGATCGCGAGGCGGGCCAGGGTTTCGACGGCACCTGGGTCGCCCATCCCGATCTCGTCCCGGTGGCGCTGGAGATCTTCGACCAGGTGCTCGGCGAACGGCCGAACCAGGTCGACCGCCGGCGCGACGACGTCGCCTCCACGGCGGCAGACCTCCTGAACGTGGCCGCCACGCCGGGGGAGATCACCGAAGACGGCCTGCGCAACAACGTCTCTGTCGGGATTCAGTACCTGGCCGCCTGGCTGCGCGGGTCGGGAGCGGTGGCGATCTTCAACCTGATGGAGGACGCCGCGACGTCGGAGATCTCACGATCGCAGGTCTGGCAATGGCTCCGGCACGGCAAGGTCGCGCGCGCCGACGTGCAGCGTGCGATCGAGGAGGAGGTCGCAAAGCTGGGCGACGGCTATGACGAGGCCAGAGAGCTGTTCGAGCAGGTGGCGCTCGGCGAGGAGTTCGTCGAGTTCCTGACGCTGCCGGCCTACGAACGGATCGACTAGGACCTTCGGGCCGGCAAGATCGGTCGCCCGGCCCATTGCGCAGCACCCCGGCCGACCGAGAACATCGTCAGATGAACGATGGACAGATCCTGCTCTGGTGCGTCGCGCTGATCGCGCTCGAGCTCCAGCACCTCAAGTGGATCGTGTGGGAGCACTGGGACTGCCGGCATTGCGGCGTCAAGCATCGTCATTGCGGCCACGGCGCCAGGCTCGTCAAGTACTTCTAGCGGCTAGTCGCCGGCGACGAAGAACTGCCAGTCGCCGTCCGCGGTGATCGCGGTCCGGTAACCGAGATAGCCCGTGCTCGTCGGCCCCTGCATCTGCTCGACCTCGGCCTGGGTGTAGAGGCCCGCGTCGACGACCGCCTGCCAGTCCTCGTCGGTCGGCGTCTCTTCGTAGGCGGACGGCCAAGCGTACGAGCCGG
The DNA here is from genome assembly GCA_035525905.1 of Gaiellaceae bacterium. GTDB lineage: Bacteria > Actinomycetota > Thermoleophilia > Gaiellales > Gaiellaceae > Gaiellasilicea. The sequence goes on from DATLDK010000010.1 coordinate 33,479, forward strand.
TCTCGTTGCGGCTGTGCGGAATCGTCAGGATCGTGGCGAGCGAGCGCATCGGCAGCGGCCGCTCCGTTGCCCCTTCCTCGATGCTGCGCCAATACTCGGACGCGTCCGTCCCGGTTCCGTAGCTGAAGGTGAAGCCCTCCCCCTTCTCCAGCGCGATCTGCTCGAGGGCGTCGTAATCGCACGCGATCGCGGCGTCGAAGACGCGCTTGCGGACGTCAGCCACTGCGGGCGGGAGATCCTGCTCCGCAAGCGTCAGCCGCAGCCCGGCGGTCGAGCACGCCGCAGCAGGCTCCTGCGTGAGCGTCTCCGTCTCGGTAACCGTCTCCGTCACGGTCACCGGCTGCGTCGCTGCGGCATCCTTCGCTCCATCCGAGCCGCAGCCGGCGAGCGCGACGGCGAGGACTGCGGCGAGCAGAAATCTGCCGCTCATAGATGCAGCGACCCCTGGGCGAGCGCGT
>DATLDK010000092.1:0-2447 GCA_035525905.1 Gaiellaceae bacterium
TTCGAGCTCAAGTTTCACGGGTCCCCGTGCGATCAACTCACGGAGCTGCTGGCCCTCGCTGCCCGGCAGCTGCAGCGTCGGGATGTCCATCTGCCCGTAGCCGAAGTACAGGCTCTTGCCGAGCTCGTACTCGTTGTAGACGAACGCGACCGCGGCTCCCGCCGCGGCGGCGTTGTTGGGCTGGTTGATGCAGCCGGTCTCGGGGCAGTCCAAGTTCGGCTTTCTCATCAGGACTGCCTTGCCGCGGACGTCGAGGCCGGCGAAGTCCTCAATGCTGCCCTCGTTCGCGTACACGACCGGCAGGACGTGGCGACCCTCGAGGCGCGGGTTGTCCGTGTTGCCGGGGAACGGGTTGACTGGATGCAGCTCGAGCGCGATCGGCGAGCTGACGCGGGCCTTGAGGTCGGGCGCCTCGAGGTGCCAGCGCGTGTAGACCTCGAACTCCCCCTTCGTTACCGGCTCCGTCGCCTGCGCGAAGACGTTACCGGGGTCCCCGATCACCGTGAAGGAGAGGCTCGGCCCTTCGAGTGGCTTCCGGTAGATCGCCCAGGAGTCGAACGACTCGTTCCACCGCTGCTTTGTCTCGTGGTCCGGAGTTTCGATCACCAGCTCACTCGACTCGCGCGCATCCAGCACGAGTGTCATGTCGCGGCGAACCTCGAGCTCCGGCTTCCCCACGAGCACGGTCTCGACCGTCGTATAGCGCGGTCCGTCCTCGGTGTAGATGCTGCCGAACACGCTGTAGGTCCCGATGGGAACGCGGAACGTGACCGGGTCACCGAACACGAACGACCTGCCCGCGGCGTAGCGCGTGCTGTCGTCGACGTTCATCACGATCACGCCGCTGCGCGCGTCGGTTGCACGGCCGTCGCGGGCGATCGCCGACACGGTCAGGTCGTACTTCTCGGGCTCCAGGTAGAAGGTGAGCGGCGTGCGGAGCACCGTGTCGCCGCCCCGCTGCGTGGCGGTGAGCGCGCCCGCGTAGATCTCGTCGAGCGAGCCCTTGGAGGTGTCGAGGATGACATCGACGCTCGCCGAGCCGTTCGCGGGGAGCGTGAGCGTCCCGCTGCTGAGGGCGAGCGTGCCGGACGGCGCTGGGCCTCCTGTCCCGTTCTGGTCGTGGGCGTCCAGGCTGAGATCGAGTGTCAGCTGGTCGCTGGAAACGTTCATGTAGGTGACAGTCCGCGTGATCGCCGGCCGCCCGGTGTGCGGGAACGCGAAGAAGCCGAGGTTCAAGACGCCTGGCAGCGCGAACGCCTTACTCGTGATGCCGCGGGCGAGGTCGACGCGGCCGTTGCCCTGCTCGAAGACGGTGTTCGTCGAGTTCCTCGTTGCCGTGCTCACGAGCGCACCTTTGAGCTGCTCGCCGTTCCAGCCGGGATGGGCCTGGAGCATCAGCGCGGCCGCACCCGCGACGTGCGGCGTCGCCATCGACGTCCCGGATGCGCTCGTATACCACGCATCGACCGCGCTGCCCATCTCGGTTCCGCTCGCGCGGGCCGCGACGATCGCGACGCCCGGAGCGGTGATCTCAGGCTTGATCGCAAGATCGCCGACCCGAGGGCCGCGGCTCGAGAAGCGGGCCAGGACGTCGCTCTTGTCGACGGCGCCAACGGTCAATGCGGCAGTCGCTGCGCCGGGCGAGCTGACGGACTTGGTCCGCGGTCCGCGATTGCCGGCCGCGATTACGAAGAGCGCGTGGTAGCGGTCACTGAGCGTGTTGACCGCCTCGCTCAGCGGGTCGGTGCCGTCCGTGGGCCGGCCGCCGAGGCTCATGTTGACGATCCGCGCGCCCTTCTCGCCGGTCGCCCACTCCATTCCGTCGATGATCCCGGAGGTCGCGCCGGAGCCGTAGTCGCCGAGCACCTTGCCGTTGATCAGGGTCGCGCCCGGCGCTACGCCCTTGCGCGAGCCGCCGGAGGCGGCGCCCGTGCCGACGATCGTCGACGCGAGGTGCGTACCATGCCCGTGGCGGTCGGTGACGGTGTCCGAGTCGGTGAAGTTGCGAGCGTCGAGGACCTTGCCGGCGAGGTCCGGATGATCGGCGTCGATGCCGGTGTCGAGAACGGCCACGGTGATGCCGGTGCCGTCGAAGCCCGACTGCCAGGCCTTCGGAGCGCCGATCTGGGGCACGCTTGCGTCCAGGGCAACGCGGACCGTCCCATCGAGCCAGATCTTCTTGACTCCGGCCAGTGGGCCGATGCCCGTCGAGGACGGAGCGCTGGAGGCGCTGCCGCCCGCGCGGGCGAGGTTCCCTGCCTTGCCGTGGCGCGCCTTCGCGAGCGCTCTGCCAAGCTCGGCAGCGCGAGCCTTGCTCTCGCGAGCGCCAACGCTGTTGATGCTCTCGAGCGTTCGCTCCGGCTGTACCGCCGGCACCGCCGGCCGGCTGCCGCCTTCGTACTCGACGATCAACGGCAGCGATCCGGTCGAGGCGTCGTCGAATCCGT
>DATLDK010000014.1:0-49552 GCA_035525905.1 Gaiellaceae bacterium
CCGAGATTCCGAGGGCGAGCACGCGCCGCGTGTCGTGCGGGTCGATGATGCCGTCGTCCCAGAGCCGCGCCGTCGAGAAATAGGGATTTCCCTCGGCCTCGTACGTGGCGCGGATCTCCTCCTGATCCGCATCCCCGACCAGGGAGAGCACGGTTGCGGCCTGCTCCCCGCCCATCACGGAAATGCGCGCGTTCGGCCACATCCAGAGCTGGCGCGGCCCGTACGCGCGGCCGCACATCGCATAGTTGCCGGCGCCGAACGAGCCGCCGGTGACGACCGTGAACTTGGGGACGTCCGCGCACGCGACCGCCGTCACGAGCTTCGCGCCGTCACGGGCGATCCCGCCTTCCTCGTACTCCTTGCCCACCATGAAACCCGTGATGTTCTGCAGGAAGACGAGCGGGATCTTCCGCTTGCACGCGAGCTCGATGAAGTGCGCGCCCTTCTGAGCAGACTGTGCGAAGAGGACACCCTTGTTCGCGAGGATCGCGACCGGGTAGCCCTCGATCCGGGCGAAGCCGCAGACGAGCGTCTCGCCATAGAGCGCCTTGAACTCGGCAAACCGGGAGCCGTCCACGATCCGCGCGATCAGCTCGTGCGCGTCCATCTCGTGCTTGAAGTCCTCGGGGATGAGCCCGTAGAGGTCACGCGGATCGAGCGCGGGCGGCTCTGGCGGGGCCACATCCCAGGGCAGATCCTTGCGCCGGTTGAGGTTGCGCACGATCTGGCGTGCGAGCGCGAGAGCATGCTCGTCGGAGGTCGCGAAGTGGTCGGCCACACCGGAACGACGCGTATGAACGTCGGCGCCGCCGAGCTCCTCCGCCGTCACGTCCTGGCCGGTCGCGGCCTTCACGAGCGGGGGGCCGCCGATGAAGATCGTCCCCGTGCCCTGCACGATCACCGTCTCGTCGCTCATCGCCGGCACGTACGCACCGCCGGCGGTGCAGGAGCCCATCACGACGGCGATCTGCGGGATCCCCTTCGCCGACATGCGCGCCTGGTTGTAGAAGATGCGGCCGAAGTGCTCCCGGTCCGGGAAGACCTCGGCCTGCAGCGGCAGGAACGCTCCGCCGGAGTCGACGAGATAGATGCACGGCAAGTGGTTCTGCTCGGCGACCTCCTGCGCGCGGAGGTGCTTCTTCACCGTCAGCGGGAAGTAAGAGCCGCCCTTCACCGTCGCATCGTTCGCAACGACGACGCACTCCTGGCCCTCGATCACCCCCATCCCGGTCACGATGCCGGCCGACGGCGCAGACCCTTCGTACAGATCCCACGCGGCGAGGGCGTTCAGCTCGAGGAACGCGGTGCCGGGGTCGACCAGCCGGTCGATTCGCTCCCGCGCGGTCAGCTTGCCGCGCGACCTGTGCCGTTCGACCGCCTTCTCCCCGCCGCCGCGCGCGACGAGCGTCGTCCGCTCGCGCAGCTCAGCGGTCAGAGCCTCCATGCGCTCGGCGCGGCGGTCGAACGTCTCGTCTCGCTCGACCTGGGACGTGAGAAGTGCCACGAACTGAGCCTAACGAACGGGTCCGCCGGTGCCGATAACGCGTCGGTGCGGAGGGATACCTTCTCGTTCCTGCTCGTCGCGGGCGGCGCTGTCGCGATCGTTCCGCCTGCGCTGATCCACTTCGTCAGCCCTCAGCAGGTGATGTTCTCCAGCGGAACGCACTTCTGGAGCGTCGTACTCTCCGCGCTCGTCGCCACCGCAGCGGGAGCCGCCCTCTCCTACGGAGGCTGGCGCCGCGGCGATGCCCGCGCGGTACTCGTCGGCACGGCGTTCACCGTGATGGCCTCGCTCCTGCTCGTGCACGGTTTCGCGAGTCCCGGGTTCATCGTCGACATGAACGGCGTCGTGTCGTTGACCGGCGCGGCCACGCTGCCGGTGGGGGGCGTCATCCTCGCGCTCTCCGCGCTCCCTACGGCCGGAAGCCCGCGCTCCGTGCGACCGCTGCTCCTGCTCCAGGCGGCTCTGATGATGGGGGTCGTCGCTCTGGGGCTGCTCGCGCTCTGGCTTCCGAGCCTCGTGCCTTCGGTACCGGAGCCGGCCAGCTTGCCTGCGATCGCGGTGCTCGTCGTCGGCCTGGCGTTCTACGGACTGCTCGCTCTGCGCGCCCTCCACACCGTCTTGCTGACGCGGCGTCGGGCCGACCTCGCGGTCTTCGTCGGCCTCGTCTGGCTCGCGGGGGCCCTCGTGCCCGCGCTGACGCTGACGTATCTCGATCTCGCCTGGTGGCTCGGGCACGGTCTCGAGGTCGCGGGCGTGCTGCTCGTCGGGGCCCCGGTCGCGGCAGACCTCTTCCGGCTCTCCCCGTCCCGTCCCCTCGCGGGCGACCTCCGCGGCGCAGAGCTCGTCTCGGCCGAGGAGACATTCCTCGGCTCGCAGGTCGGCGGCCTCGTTCGGCTCCTGGCCGAGAAGGACGAGTACACCGAAGGTCACACGCGCCGCGTCGCCCTCCTCGCCGTGGCCGTGGGGGAGGAGCTCGGCCTGCCGCCCGCGCGCCTGCGCGAGCTCGCGACCGGAGGGCTACTACACGACATCGGCAAGCTCTCCGTCCCGGACGACGTCCTCAAGAAGCCAGCGGCCCTCGACGATGCCGAGTATGCGCTGGTGAAAAAGCACGCCGTGTGGGGCGATTCTCTCCTCGGTCGGCTCGGCTTCTCGCCAGGTGTCCGCCGCCTCGTTCGAGGCCATCACGAGCGGCTGGACGGCAGTGGCTACCCCGACGGGACGGTGTCCCTCTCGCTGGAGACGCGCGTGCTCGCCGTGTGCGACGTCTACGACGCGCTTCGGTCCGAGCGGGTCTACCGCGAGGCGTGGACGCACGAGCGCGCTCTCGGGCTGCTCCACGACGAGACGGGGACTGCGTTCGATGCGCGATGTGTGGGGGCGCTCGAACGGGTGCTTCTGCGCGAGACCCGTGGGTCGCTTGCCGCGATTGCCGTCTAGCGCTGTTTCCTTCGCAATTTGCTGACCCGGCTCCTCGTAGACTCTTGCCAGAGGGAGGCGATCCTGCGACGTTCGCCACAACCGTCGGATCGGTGAGGTCGAGTGGGACTGGAGTTTCCGAAAGAGCAGGTCGTGTTCGTACTCGAGTGCATCGAGTGTCTCGCACAGTCCCACCAAGGCCGCGGCTGGAAGGCCTACCTCCACGAAGAGACCCAGGAGGTCTACGTCTACTGCCCGGTGTGCGCGCACAGGGAGTTCGACGCGGACTAGACAGCGTCGGCGGCCGCAGCGCCCCGATCGAGGAGGAGAAGGGCGAGGCGATGGAGCAGCGAGATCCGCACGCGCTCCCAAAGCCCCGCCCCCTGTTGCAGCAGGCGGCGCCGCAGCTTGAACAGCGTGGACGCACGTTACGCGCGCACGGCCGCGCGTCAAGTCCGGACCGACCTGCAACGTTTTAGAAACTCGAATCGCGACTAAGCTTGATGACGGGCGCGCCCAGCGACCGTGCCGCCCGAGCGTCGGCTCCCCGCAGTTGCCGGCGTTCTCGGTCAACGATCGTCTTCGGGGAGGCCGCACCCCCGGGGCGCGCCCCCTACTCTCTCGGAATGCATGCGCGCCGAGTGCTCGCGATCGTCGGCCTGCTCGGGGCGTCGGCTCTCTGTGTCGGGCTCCACGAGCTGCGCGTGCACGAGACGGGAGACCTGTACTACCGCTTTCTCGTCTGGAACCTCTTTCTCGCCTGGATCCCGCTCCTCCTGGCCGCACTGGCCTATGCGCGGTCGCGTCGCCGGGTCGACGCGCCGACCGCTGCGCTACTCGTCGCGTGGCTTCTCTTCTTCCCCAATGCCCCCTACCTGCTGACCGATTTCATCCATCTCGGGCGAGGGCCGGCTCCGCTCTGGTACGACGGGCTGATGCTGTCCGCATTCGCGTGGACGGGTCTCCTGCTCGGCTTCGCCTCGCTTTATCTCGTCCAGGCGATCCTCCGCCGGTCGTTCGGCGTCGCCACGTCCTGGCTCGGCGTGCTCGGGTCGCTCGTGCTCGCGAGCCTCGGCGTCTACATCGGGCGCTTCGTGCGGCTGAACAGCTGGGATCTCCTCCTCCATCCGCTGCGGGTGGTCGAGGTCGTTCACGCGAGGCTCGTCGCCGAGCCGCCCGAGCTGGCGCAGGCGCTGGTGGCGCTGACGGCTTTCCTCGGCGTCGGCTACCTCGTGGTCTACAGCTTCGCGAACCTGGGCCTGGAGCTGGACGACGATCGTCGCGGTCGTGAAGTCGACTAAGAGGAGGGCGCGCGCGTGATCAACACCTGGAAGACCTCGAACCGCACGAACAAATAGGCCAGCAGGGCGAGCCAGACGAACTGCACCAGTACGCAGGACGCTGCAAAGACGAGCTCGGTTGCATCCCGTTTGGACGGTGCTGAGTCGTGCTCTCTCGTCCGGTCCTTCGGCTTTTCCGCAGGCGTAGCGGCCCGCGAGAGGTCTGTCCAACCGAAGTCCTCGCCAGCCACCGACTGGGCTTGTCTCTCCGCCACTCCGTACCGCTTCTCCTCGTGAACGATCTCCTGCGAAATGCGGGCTGGGCGTGGTACTTCGATGCACCCTTGCGCGGCCGCCCGCACCAGGTAGATCCACGAGGGCCCAGGTCTTGCGCCGTCTCCAAAAACCCTTACACCTCCCACGCGTCGGCGCCCGACACTGCCCTCAACGCGCGATCACGGCGACCCACGCTGGCTCGTGACGCTCGACGCCAGCCTGGAGTTCGATCTCCGGCTCACGCTCGACGTCGACTGTCTCGATGATCACCTGATCCTCATCGAGGAAGATCAGCTCCCGCGGGGCGTAGCCGGCCGACGCGACAGCGCCCAACGCCTCCCGCATGGCCTCCGGCCGGAGCAGGAGCCACTCCGACTCCTGCGAGTACCTCCCGCGCGCGCCGAACTGGTCGACGAGCCATTCCTGCGCCTCGATCTCCCGGTCGATGTCGGCCTGCGTCTCGACGAGCCAAATGGCATCGTCCGCGAGCTTCGCGCGCACGCGCGCTTCGTTCGCCCGCGCTGCGGCTGACTCGGCAAAGAAGTCATCGGGGTGCGCCTCGACGTACGCCTTCAGACGCTGCTCGAGCAGGTCGTCGAGCGCGTACCACTTGGAGTCGCCACCCGTATCCAGGAGCCGCCGGTGCTCGAGCGCCCCGAGCCGCTCCGCGGCGTCACGGGCTGCCTGCACCTCGGAGTCGGATCAGTTTTCCCGGAGTTGGCCGAAGCCGCCGTTCACGATTTCCGCGTCGGTGAGCAGAAGCGCCACGACCGCGTGCTGCCCGGGCGTCGTGCCGGGAATTCTCAGGTCCGCCGTGACCTCCCCTGCGCCCACCACCGCCTCGTGGATCAACTCGAGGATCTGGGGGTCGTCACGCAGAGCGGGCGGCAAGCGATGGTCGGCCATTGCCCTCAGCCTTCCCGGTTGCGCCGGCTCGCAAGCTCGGAGGAGCTGCTCGGCTCATGCACCCAGGCAGACGAGCTCGCGGCTGGATTACGCGGATGCTTCGGGCTGATCGAACTCCAGGCCCGAACGGTAGATCTTCACCCACATTTCCCGATGTTCGCGAATCGCGTCCTCGATCACGGCTGGTTCACGGAGGATCTTGTCGAGATTCGACAGCATCGACGCCACAAAAGCGTGCAGCTCATCGTCCGTCGGTTCTGCGTCCACCGTACGAACCTACCGTTCCGAGGCTCAGTGGGGCAGCGCGTCTATTCTCGCAGTGAGCGCGGCGAGTTCGCTCTCGGTGCGCTCGATCATCTTGCCCAGGTCGTTCGTCATGTCGGTGTCCAGCGCGTTCGCGGCCGCTTCGAGCACTGTTTGGCTCTGCTTGCAGGCGGCGAGGAGCAGGATCAGCATGCTGCGGGCCTGCCAGAGGGTTGCGCGATCATCCACGACCGCAGTCTGTTCGCCGGCCCGACTCTGCAAACCCCGGAGACGGGGTCCGGCCTCGTGCCCCGCGCCCTTGCTCTCGGTTCGTTTGACAGGGGCGACAGGACTCGAACCTGCGACATTCGGTTTTGGAGACCGACGCTCTACCAGCTGAGCTACGCCCCTCGGCGTCCGGCGAATTGTAGCCTTGGCCCGGATGCTCTCCCAGCGACACGCGCTTGGGCTCCTCTTCGTTGCGCTTGCGCTCGGGTTCGGTCTGATCGCGTTCGAGGCCGTGCAGGCGAGTCAATGGGTCATCGGGGCGGCGGCGATTGCGCTCGGCGGGTGGATGGCGACGATGTCGTTCCGCCTCCTGCGCCCACGTTGAGCAAGAGTCCGGGCCGAGGCGGCGTATTCTCTCTTCGTGGCGAAGGTGGAAGACACAAGCGCGCTCTGGCAGGAGTTCCGGAAGACGGGTGACCGGGCGGTCCGGGATCGCTTGATCCTGACGTATGCGCCGCTCGTCAAGTTCGTCGCCGGGCGCCTCGGGAGTGGGCTTCCCGCGCACGTCGACGAGGGCGACCTCGTCTCGTACGGGCTGCTGGGGCTGATCGGGGCGATCGAGCGGTACGACCCGGATCGCGAGATCAAGTTCGAGACGTACGCGATCGCCCGCATCAAGGGCGCCATCATCGACGAGCTCCGCGCCCTGGACTGGGTGCCGCGCTCCGTGCGCGCCCGTGCGCGCGACATCGAGCGCGCGATCGCAGAGCTGGAGAAGAAGCTCCACCGCGCTCCGACAGACGAGGAGATCGCAGCGAAGGTGGGCATGACCGAGGAGGAGCTCGGCGCCAGCCTGACCGAGATCTCGCGGTCCTCGATCGCCGCGCTCGACGAGCTCTGGACCGTGTCCGCCGGGGGCGACCAGATCGCCCTGATCGACACGATCGAGGACACACAGGGCCCGGAGCCGCAATCTGCGCTCGCCGAGACGGAGATGCGGGAGGCGCTCGGCGAGTCGATTGCCCGGTTGCCGGAGCGGGAGAAGCTCGTGGTCACGCTGTACTACTACGAGGAGCTGACGCTGCGCGAGATCGGCGAGGTGCTCGGCGTGACCGAGTCGCGCGTCTCCCAGCTGCACACGAAGGCGATCCTCCGCCTCAAGGCCCGCCTCGGCGGCGCCGTCCTGCGCGCTCCGATCAGCTAGCAGAGGGTTACGATTCGGCTCCCGCACCCGGAGAGCCGAGGAGGAAGCCACGCATGCCCGCTTTCGAGCCTGGAAAGATCCGCAACGTCGCCGTCGTCGGCCACCGTGGCACGGGCAAGACCTCGCTGATCGAGGCACTGCTCTTCCAGGCCGGTGAGACGAACCGGCTCGGGACGATCGAAGCGGGCTCGACGGTCGCGGACTGGGACGACGACGAGCAGCAGCGCAAGATGTCGATCTCGCTCTCGCTCACGCATGCGGAGTGGCAGGGTCGCAAGATCAACCTGATCGACGTGCCGGGCGATCCGAGCTTCCAGGGGGAGGCGCGCTGCTCGCTCCGCGTGGTCGAAGGTGCGCTCTTCGTGCTCAGCGGCGTCATGGGCGTCGAGGTCGGAACGGGCCGCGTCTGGAAGCGCGCGGAGGAGCTCGAGCTGTCGCGCGTCCTCTTCGTCAACATGCTCGACCGGGAGCGCGCGGACTTCTTCCGGGCTCTGGGGCAGATGCAGGAGCAGCTCTCGCCGCGCTGCGTCGCCGTCCACCTGCCGATCGGATCCGAGCACGAGCTGACGGGGATCGTGGACGTCCTCCACATGTGCGCGTACACGAGCCCCGAGGGCGACAAGGAGCCGGAGCCGGGCCCGATCCCCGACGACATGGCCGACCTGGTGCAGGAGTACCGCGAGAAGCTCCTCGATGAAGTCGTCCAGACCGACGAGGCCCTGATGGAGCGCTACCTCGACGGCCAGGAGCTCGGCGTCGAAGAGGTCGCACACGCGCTCAAGGACGCGATCACGCGCGGCGAGGTCTTCCCGGTCGCCTGCGGCGTCGCGACGAAGAACCTCGGCACGCACGCGTTGCTCGACCTGATCGTCGAGGGCGTCCCCTCGCCGGCGAAGGCGGGCTCGATCACCCACATCGAAGGTGCGGAGACGGCCGCGTTCGTCTTCAAGACGATCGCCGACCCGTTCGCCGGCCGGATCAATCTCTTCCGCGTCCTCCAGGGCAAGGTCCGGCCGGACCAGACACTGGTCGACGCACGCACCCACGCGAAGGAGCGCATGGGCTCGCTGCTCTTCCAGCAGGGCAAGGAGCACATCCCCGCGCAGGAGTTCGGTCCCGGCGACATCGGCGCGGTCGCGAAGCTGAAGGAGGTGCAGACCGGCGACCTCCTGCTCGACCGCGAGGTCTCGACGGATGTGCCCGAGATCGGCTTCCCCGAGCCGGTGATGAGCTTCGCGATCACGCCGAAGGCAAAGGGCGAGGAGGAGAAGGTGGCCTCGGCGATCCGCCGGCTCGCGGAGGAGGATCCGACGCTACGGCTGCATCGCGATCAGCAGACGGGCGAGGAGATCCTCTCCGGCATGAGCCAGATGCACGTCGAGGTGGCGCTCGACCGCGCCAAGCGCCGCTTCGGCGTGGACGTGGAGCTGCACCCGCCGCGCGTCCCCTACCTCGAGACGATCCGGAAGGAGTCGCGCTCGCACGCGCGCTACAAGAAGCAGACCGGCGGGCGCGGGCAGTTCGGTGACTGCACGATCGTGCTCGAGCCGATCGACGGCAACGTCGGCTACGAGTTCATCGACAAGATCGTGGGCGGCGTCATCCCGCAGAGCTTCCGGCCGGCGGTCGACAAGGGGATCCAGGAGGCGATGCACCACGGCGAGCTCGCCGGGGCACCCGTCCAGGGCGTGCGCGTCCTGCTCGTGGACGGGTCGTACCACACGGTCGACTCCTCCGAGATGGCGTTCAAGATCGCCGGGTCGATGGCCTTCAAGGACGCCTACTCGAAGGCGGAGCCGATTCTGCTCGAGCCGATCATGGAACTCGAGGTGACGGTGCCCGACGAGGCGGTGGGGGCGGTCAACGGCGACCTCAACTCGCGTCGCGGACGCCTGCACGGGATGGAGCCTGCGGCGGGGATGACGACGATCAAGGCGGAGGTGCCCATGGCCGAGATGCTGACCTATTTGCAGACGCTGACGTCGATCACCGGGGGCCGCGGCGACTACTCGATGCACTTCCTCCGCTACGAGGAGGTGCCCTCGCACGTGGCCCAGAAGGTGATCGAGGACACGAAGCGCGACCGCGAGGCGGCCGCGACACACTAAAGGGGCTGCAAATCGCTACAGTCGCTCGATGCGTGTGACGCGTTCTGCCGTGACGCGAACCTGCGCGATCTGCGAGCGCTCCCTGCTGATGGGCGAGCACGCGATCCGCTTCTCGCCCGATGGGGGCGAATACGTCGACGTGTGCCCGCTCTGCTCCGAGATCGCGCTCGAGCACGGCTGGGTGAGGGAAGGCAGCCCGTCGCTGCCGACCGCGCCCTTCGATCCGCGCCGGCGCAAGAGCCGCTGGGGCGGCCTCTTCACGGGTAAGCGCGCGGAGGAGGCTCCGGTCGCGGACGAGCCGATCCTGCGGCGCCTCTCCGAGCCCGAGCTCGCCGTGGTCGAGGCGGCGGACCTGTTCAACTCGAGCGCCCACCGGCGCACGGTGGCAGGGGTTGCCAAGAGCCTCGGTCCGCCGAAGGCGTCGATCGTGCCGCTCTCCGGTGTCAGCGGCGAGATGGTGGTGACCGTGGCGTGGGAGATCTCCTGGTACCAGTACCGCATCTCCCCCGACGCCACCCAGCCGTTGCGGCTCGCAGAGCGCGGACACGACCTGGAGGAGCTCGAGCAGAGCTTCCAGGGGTGGAATGCGCAGCTGACCGATGACGGCCGGCTGATGCCCGACATCGCTCGGGTCTGAGCACGTGCCCGATGCGTCGACCCTGCTCCTCTTCAGCGCCGCCGCACTCGCGCTGATCGTCGTCCCCGGCCCGGCGGTCCTCTACATCGTCGCGCAGAGCATCGATCGCGGGAGGCTCGCCGGGTTCGTCTCGGCGCTCGGCGTCGCCGTTGGCGGTCTCGTTCACGTCACTGCGGCGGCGATCGGCCTCTCGTCGCTCCTCGTCTCTTCCGCGACGGCCTTCAACGCCGTCAAGTACGCCGGCGCGGGGTATCTGATCGGACTCGGCCTGTGGACGATCCTGCGGCGACCCGACGAGCCGGCTACGGAGATCCCCAAGGAGCGGAAGCTGAGCCGCCGCTTCTGGCAGGGGACGCTCGTGAACGTCCTGAATCCGAAGACGGCGCTCTTCTTTCTCGCCTTCCTGCCACAATTCGTCGACCCGGAGAAGGGATCTGCGGCGGTGCAGATCGGCGTGCTCGGCCTTCTGTTCGTGCTGCTCGCGGTCACGAGCGACAGCATGTGGGCGCTCGCAGCGGGGTCGGCGTCGGAACGGCTGCGCGGGAGCCGGCGATTCCTCGGAATCCAGCGTTACGTCTCGGGCTCCGTCTTCTGCGGCCTCGGTGCGTTGACGGCCGTTGCGAAGCGCCACTAGAAACGGGGCTGGCGCCGGCCGTCCAGGTTCGTACACTGAGAGGGTGATCTACTGCGTGATCCCCCGCGAGCTCGAGGAAGAGCTGTACGAGAAGATGGTCGAGTACTACAAGGACAACCCGAACGTGTCCGTGATCATCGACCGCCGTGAGGGAGACGACCGTCGCAACGGCCGCGAGTACGGCGGCAAGCGGGAGATCCGCGATCGTCGCCGCGCCCGCATCCCGGGGACGTTCCCGGACACGAATACCGACTCGTAAGAGTCACTCGATCGAGTGGGTGCTCCGGCGCGCTGCCTGCCGAGAGTCTGCCTATGAGCTACGACGAGAACGAGGCTCCGGCCCGCGCGCTGTCCCTGCCGGTGATCGTCGCGGGCATCGCCCTGCTCGCCGCAGTCGGCGTCTCGCTCTTCGCCTACGCGTCGGTCAAGACGCAAGGCACGAAGGTGAGCCTTCTGGAGACAGACGTCCGCGAGCTCGAGGGCCGCCTCGAGGAGTTCCGCCTCACCGACCAGCGGCTGCAGGGGCGCGTGAAGGGCGCCGAGGGAAAACTCCGTCAGAAGGACGTGGGCCAGGCGCCGCTGGCGGCGAAGATCCTCAAGAGCGTTTTCACCGTGGGCACCGACGACGGGCTTGGCGCCGGCTTCGCCGGCTGGGTCGAGGGCGGCCAGCTCTACGTTGTCACGGCCGCCCACGTCGTCTCGGAGATCGGCGAGAAGGTGAACCTGGAGCGCAACAACGGCGCCTGGGACGCAGAGGTCGTGAGGATGGACGAGAAGCGCGATCTCGCCGTCCTGCGGGTCTCCGGGCGCCCGGTCGGCGCCGCTCCGCTCTGGCAGAAGCCCCTCCGCAACCGCCCTCGGCCCGGCGACGAGCTGCTGCTCGTCGGCAGCCCGTACGGCCTCGCAGGCACGGTCACGAGCGGCGTTGTCAGCGCCGTCCGCCCGAACCTGATCCAGACCGATGCTGCCGCCAATCCTGGGAACTCCGGCGGCCCGGCCGTCGACCGGCACGGCCACGTCGTCGGCGTCCTCGTCAGCGGCGGCGGCGAGAACCTGAACTTCGCGGTGCCGATCCGCAAGCTCTGCGTGACGCTGCGCGACTGCTGACAGCGGCTGACTACACTGGCGGCCGATGGCGGTCGCAGAGAAGCAGTTCCAGAACTACGTCGGCGGCGAGTGGACGGACGCCGCGTCGGGCGAGACGTTCGAATCGCTCGTCCCCGCGAACGGCGAGGCGCTCGGCAGCTTCCCACGTTCGGCTGCCGCTGACGTCGACGGCGCCGTCGAGGCCGCGAAGGCGGCGTTCGAGGAATGGCGCCTCGTCCCGGCGCCCGAGCGCGGCAACGTGCTCTTCCGGTTCGCGCGCCTGCTCGAAGAGCAGAAGGACGAGCTAACCGAGCTGATGAGCCGCGAGATGGGCAAGGTGCTCGCCGAGGCCGGCGGCGACGTCCAGGAAGCGATCGACATGTCCGTCTACATGGCGGGTGAGGGCAGGCGCCTGTTCGGCCAGACCACGCCGTCCGAGCTGCGCGACAAGTTTCAGATGTCGGTGCGCATGCCGGTGGGGGTCGTCGGGGCGATCACGCCTTGGAACTTCCCGATCGCCATTCCGGCCTGGAAGCTTGCGCCCGCGCTCGTCTGCGGCAATACGGTCGTCCTCAAGCCCGCGGAGGACACGCCCCTTCTGGCCAAGCGCTTCATCGAGCTGCTCGGAGAGTCGGGGCTGCCCGACGGTGTGGTCAACCTCGTCCACGGCTACGGGGAGGAGGCCGGCGACCGGCTCGTTCGGCATCCAGACGTCCCGATCATCACCTTCACCGGTTCGCGCGAGACGGGAATCGCCGTCACCAAGGCCGCGGCCGACGCGCTCAAGCACGTCCACCTCGAGCTCGGCGGCAAGAACGGGATCATCGTCATGGACGACGCCGACCTCGACCTCGCGGTCGAGGGGATCCTGTGGTCCGCGTTCGGCACGTCGGGCCAGCGCTGCACAGCGGCGAGCCGCGTGATCGTGCACGAGGCCGTCTACGGAGAGCTCCAGAAGAGGCTCGTCGCGCGGGCAGAGAAGATGAAGATCGGCCCCGGCTGGGATCCCGAGACCGATCTCGGGCCGGTGATCAACCGGGAGTCACTCGACAAGATCCACTCCTACACCGGAATCGGCTCCGACGAGGGCGCGAAGCTCTTGACAGGCGGGGAGATCGCGTCCGAGGGCGACCTCGGCAAGGGCTTCTTCTACCGGCCGACGATCTTCGCGGACGTCGACCCGGAGATGCGAATCGCGCAGGAGGAGATCTTCGGCCCGACGACTGCGTTGATCCCCGTCAAGTCCTTCGATGAGGCGGTCCAGGTGACGAACGGGATCCGCTACGGACTTTCGACCGCGATCTTCACCGCTGACGTCAACAAGGCGTTCCGGGCCATGCGCGACCTTCAGTCGGGGATCACGTACATCAACGCCGGCACCACGGGCGCCGAGGTGCACCTGCCGTTCGGCGGCACGAAGGACACCGGCAACGGCCACCGCGAGGCGGGTCAGGCGGCTCTCGATGTCTTCACCGAGTGGAAGTCGATCTACGTCGACTACTCCGGCAAGCTGCAGCGCGCCCAGATCGACAACGTCGAGCACCCCGCACCCTGAGCCGCCTGCTCAAGCTCGTCTACGTCGTGCCGGAAGAGGCGCCCGACGCCACACGCGAGGCCGTGTTCGCGCCCGGCGGAGCATTCGACCTCTACCCCCGACCCATGCTGTGAGGGCGAAGCTCTCGACCGACGGTGGCGCGCGGGGGAATCCAGGCCCGGCGGCGTTCGCCTACGTGCTCGAGGCCGAGGACGGCACAGTGCTCGCCGCCCACGGCGAGGCGATCGGCGTCGCGACGAACAACGTCGCCGAGTACAGCGCGCTGATCGCCGGCCTCGAGAAGGCGGTCGAGCTGCACGTCCGCGAGCTCGAGGTGATCTCCGACTCCGAGTTGATGGTCAAGCAGATGCGCGGCGAGTACAGGGTGAAGAACGAGGCGCTGCGGGAGCTCTCTCTGAGAGCCTCACGCCTGGCTCGCGAGCTCGGCCGCGTCACCTACACGGCGGTGCGGCGCGAGCAGAACAGGCTCGCGGATCAGCTCGTGAACGAGGCGCTCGACGCGGCCAAGTAACAGTCTGTCACTTGGGAGCCGGCGCTATACTGGCGGCCCACGCGGATGTAGCTCAGTTGGCTAGAGCGTCTGCT
The DNA here is from genome assembly GCA_035525905.1 of Gaiellaceae bacterium. Taxonomy (GTDB): domain Bacteria; phylum Actinomycetota; class Thermoleophilia; order Gaiellales; family Gaiellaceae; genus Gaiellasilicea. The sequence goes on from DATLDK010000014.1 coordinate 13,666, forward strand.
TGCCATGCAGAAGGTCGTGGGTTCGAGTCCCATCATCCGCTCTGACACTCACTGCCTGCACAGCGCAGGCTTTTGTTTTCTAGGACGCGTGGTTCGGCTGCCACTCGATCGCGCTGCACTTTGCGGAGGCACGAGGAGCGCGGGCTTTTCAGCCGTCGCGCTCCGTCGTGCCCCGGCGCGACGCCCTCCCCCTACTGTCGCGCGGGCCGACCCTAGCCGCGATGTGTGTTGCAAACAATATGACCAAACGCAATGCTTACACGTCTTCGTCGGGCGCGCCGACTGGGTCCTTGGACCCGGATCGCCCTCCATGAATCCGACGCACGGCATGGCGTTGCGCCACCGAGTCGTCCCAGGGCACGAGCTGAGCCTAAAGCTGTGTCGGCATTCTGCCGACGACTATCGCCATGCACGACCTCTGCCTGCGCTACCTCGAGCTCCTTCGCAAGGGCGCAACCTGGAACTACGACCTCATGAGCACGGTCGAGCACCACTCGAAGTGGCACGAGGCGATCGAAGCCCTCGCCACAGCGGACGGGCTCCGTGTTACGCGGGCAACCGAGGTGATCGGTGCCGGGCAGTTCCTGGTTCCGTATGTGCTGCTGATCCGGCCCGATGGAGGTCACTATCCTTGGCTCTCGGGTGAGCGTCAGGTGATCGGGAAGCCCTCACTGGCTGCGATCGAATCGGATTGGGGCGAGCTGCTCGTCGCCGCACGCACCCGAGCCGAGACGTCGGTAAAGGCGTTTATGAAGCGACCTCGGCCCTCGCCACCGGGAGCAACGAGCGAGCCCACGTTGAGCTTTTTCCCCAGCGCCATCGCCTAGGCCCCGTCAGGTCAGGCGCATGCCGGTGACGCGGCGGATCTCTTCGACCGACGAGACGCCGTTGCGGGCGAGCCGCATGCCGTCGTCGCGAAGCGTGGTCATCCCTTGGCGGACGGCGGCGGCGAAGATCTCCTCGGCAGACCGCTCTACGAGCGCGCGCACCTCGCCGTGGACCGGCATCACCTCACGAAGCGCCACGCGGCCCGAATAACCGGTGCCCTGGCACTTCGCGCAGCCGATCGCGCGGTAGAGGACGATCTCGAGCTGCGAACGGGCTGGGGCGGCGTGACCAAGCTCGTCTTGCGTCGCCGTGTACTCCTCGCGGCAATGGACGCACAGGCGCCGCGCCAGCCGCTGGGCGACGACAGCGTTCAGCGAGCTCGCGAGCAGAGAAGTGTCGACGCCCATGTCGCGCAGGCGCGCGATCGCACTTGCCGCGTTGTGCGCGTGGAGCGAGGTCAGGACGAGGTGGCCCGTCATCGCGGCCTGGACGGCGATCGACGCCGTTTCCGGATCTCGGACCTCGCCGACGAGCAGCACGTCGGGATCCGAGCGGAGGATGGTGCGGAGGCCGCTCGCGAAGGTGAGGCCGCCCTTCGGGTCGACCTCGATCTGATTGATGCCGTCGAGGCGGTACTCGACCGGGTCCTCGATCGTCATCACGACGCGCTCGCTGCTGTTCAGGTGGTCGATGGCGCCGTAGAGCGTGGTCGTCTTGCCGGAGCCCGTGGGCCCGCAGACGATCACGGTCCCGTACGGCTGGTCGATCGCGCTCAGGAAGGCCTCTTCCGCAGCCGGATCCATCTCGAGCTGGCTGACCGTCGGGCGCAGGCCCGTTCCGCCGAGGAGCCGCAGCACCACCTGCTCGCCGTGCGTGGTCGCGAGGACGGCGATGCGCATGTCGAGCTGGTGACTGCCGAAATAGGCGGTGACGCGGCCGTCCTGCGGCGCGCGCCGGTCGGCGATGTCGAGCTTGCCCATGATCTTGAGGCGGCTTGTGACCGCCGGCTGCATGTGGCGCGGAACCGTTGCGAGCTCCCGCATGACTCCGTCGACGCGGATGCGGACGACCATGTCGTCACGGCGCGGCTCGAAGTGAAGGTCGGAAGCGCCCTCTTCCACCGCCGTCGTCAGGAGGGAGTTGACGAGGTTGATCGTCGGTGTGCTCGAGGCGAGGTTGCGGATGTCGTTCGTGCGCTGCTCCTCGAGGGCTTGGCTCGGCTCGGCGTCCGCGGTGATCAGTTGTAGCGAGCGCCGGTACGCGCGCGCGATCGCAAGCTCGATCTGACCGCGTTCCGCAACGGCGATCTTGAAGCTGGAGCCGAGCACGAAGCGCAGATCCTCCGCGGTCGCTAGATCCGTGGGGTCCGTGACTGCGAGCAGGGGGGTGCCGTCCTCGAGGATCTCGAGTGGCAGCGCCTGGTAGCGACGCGCCAGCTCCTCGGGAAGCAGCGCGACCGCTGCTCGGTCGAACGCGACCTCGTCGAGGTCGACGTACTCGAGCCCGTATTGCTCGGCGAGAGCGCCGGCGATCGCCCGCTCGGTGGTGAAGCGGAGCTCGACGAGGATCTCGCCCAGCCGCTGGCCGGTGTTTGCCTTGCGCTCGAGGGCCTCGTGGAGTTGCTCGGCCGTGAGGATGCGGCCGTCGACCAGCAATTGGCCGAGCGGGATCCAGCTGAGCCCGGAGGCGAGATTGCTCATGCACCCCTTATCGGCCGTGGGCGTGAAAACCTGCACGGTCTCGTGACGATGGGTTGCGTTTTGCAACTTACTCTGGCAGAGTGGGTTTTCAAATGCAACCGAAGACACGCCCTGGAGTCGTGCTCGCGATCGTCTGCATCGGCGTCGTGCTCGCGACGACCGATCTCTTCATCGTCAACATCGCGTTCCCGGCGCTCGAGCGCAGCTTCGGCGGTCGCTCGCTCGCCGCGCTGACCTGGGTGCTGAACGCCTACGCGATCGTCTTTGCGGCTCTGCTCGTGCCGGCTGGGCGACTGGCCGACCGGGCCAGCAGAAAGGGCGGGTTCCTGCTCGGCGTCGCGGTCTTCACCGGCGCGTCCGCGCTCTGTGCCGCCGCCCCGAGCGTCGAGCTGCTCGTGGGCGCGCGCGTCGTCCAGGCGGCCGGTGCGGCGCTGATGATCCCGTGCTCGCTGGGCCTGCTCCTGGCTGCGTATCCGCCCGAGCGGCGCGCAGGCGCGGTTCGGATCTGGGCTGCGATGTCGGGCCTCGCGGCGGCGATCGGGCCGGTTGCCGGCGGGCTGCTCGTCAGCGTCGACTGGCGCTGGATCTTCCTCGTCAACCTGCCCGTCGGCGTGGCGGCACTCGTCGCCGGGTGGCGCCTGCTGCCGTCGCCTCCGCCCGAGCACGAGCCGCTCCCCGACCTGCTCGGCTCGCTGGTTCTGATGCTCGCGGTGGGCGCTTTGACGCTCGGGCTGGTCGACGCTCCGGACTGGGGGTGGGGCGCGCCCGGCACGTTGGCGGCGTTCGGCGCCGCCGCAGTACTCATCGTGACGTTCGTCGTCCGCTCGGGACGGCACCGCAGCCCGGTGCTCGAGCTCGGTCTGCTCCGAGTGCGCCCATTCGCGCTCTCGACGGTCGCGATGCTCGTCTTCAGCGCGGGTTTTGCCGCCATGCTGCTCTCGATCGTGGTCTGGGCGCAGACCGGCTGGGGCTGGTCGGCGCTGAAGACCGGGCTCGCGTTCGCCCCCGGGCCGCTGATGGTCCCTCTCTTCGCCATCGGAGCCGGGAGGGTCGCGCACCGGGTCGGAGCGGCGACGCTCGCCACCGTGGGTTGCCTCGTCTATGCCGCGGGCGCCCTGACCTGGGTCGCGACGGTCGGTCTCGAGTCCGACTACGTCACGTCGATGCTCCCCGGTGCGCTCCTGACCGGGATCGGAGTCGGGCTCGTGCTGCCGACGCTCACCGCCACGGCCGCCACGTCGTTGGCGTCGAATCGGTTCGCCACCGGCTCAGCGGTGATCCAGATGTCGCGCCAGGTCGGCTACACGCTCGGCGTGGGCATCCTGGTCGCGGTGCTCGGAGCGCCGCACACCGCCGAGGAGCGGCTGGATGCGTTCCGACGCGGCTGGATCGCTATCGCGGCGATCGCCCTGCTCGCGGCCGCCTCGTCGCTCTTCCTCGTTCGCAGTTCGCAGGCGCCAACTCCCCGAGCCGGCGCCTGCGGCATCTTGACCGTCGCTAGCCGATCTGCTCGTAGCGGCCGAGCACCGACACGCCCGCCGAGAAGGCCTGGTCCGTCGGAATGGAGCTGACACCCGACCCCGCGCTGAAGTACGCGCGCACCCCCGGCAGGAGGCCGCCGACGCTGTAGCCGGTGCCGCCGCCGATCACCTCGCCCGCCGAGTTGAAGACGACGGCAGAGATCTGAGTCGTCGACAACAGCATGGTGGGGTTGTCGTTCGTGATCTGCCCGACCACGGCGCCGATCCAGCCCGGCTCGTACCGGTTCGCCTGGACGAGCACGTCGGAGGTCGCGGGGCCGCGCTTCTGCCTCGGAGCCTGGGTGGCGATGCGCTGCACGATCTCGAGCTTCGAGACGGGAGTCGCGTCCGGGATCGAGGTGGAGCCGCCGAGGTAGTACTCGGTCCCCGCTCCAACCGCGCTGATCTTGTTCGTCGCCGTTGCGACGACACGATTGGTCGAGTCGACGAAGTTCACGAGCACGCTCACGTCGAGGGCGTCGTTCTCGGGCGAGGGGTTGGAGAGCACGATGCCGTAGCTCACCTCACGCGTGGTTGCGCGCACGCGCTGCGAGAAGCCGCTCTTGCGGACGAGCACCTTCGCGGGCGCGGACGGCGGCCCGACGACCGCAAAGCTTCGAGAAGCGTGCCCGGCCGTCCCGCACGCGACGTTCGCAGACGCTGCCCCGATGCGCACTTTCGCCGGAATCGTCCACTTCCACGATGCCTTGCCCGCCCGGGCGACGACGGTGGGAAGCCTGACGAGCGACGCGTCGGCGTACCGGATCGCTGCGCTGCAGCGAACTCCGGTCGGTCTCACGACGACGGAGAGCGACGCCGGCTGGCCCTGGAAGGCCTTCTGCGGCACGAACCCGAAGCGGAGGCTCGACGCCATGTCGATGGATGCGCCCGCCGTAGCGGCGAGGCAGAGCCCGGTCAGGGCGGCAAGAGCAACTAGGCGAGCGTGCAACGGGAACCTCCATCGGATTTCGTCTGAAGACCGTGCCGCCCGAACTGATCTTCGGCGCGCCCGCGATCTGGGCATCCCCCGATGGGGCCATTTCCACCGGTTGCGAGCGGTACTCGCCCGGTAGGAGGGGTACGCCGATTCGGGGATCCCCCCGGGGCGGACGCGGGGATCGACGCGGTCGCCGGGGCGCACCACGATCCGACCATGTTGACCGAGCCTGCGGCGCTCACCCAGTCGGCCACCACCGACCCCTTGCTTCTCCCACCCGTCACGGACGTCTGCCGCGACGAGGAGCTCGGTGCGCTCGAGGCGCGGGTTGCGGCGGCCGAGGAGGCGGTCGACGAGTCACGCTGGGATGACGCCGTCGCTCTCCTGGACGACGTCAGGGTCGTCCCCAGCCACTTTCCCGACCTGGCGTTGCGCAGCCTCGTTGCCTGCGCTTGGGCGCAGATGTACCGCGGCGAGCTCGAGGAGGCGCTGACGCTGCTCAAGACGGCGAAGCAGATCGCGCACCGGCCGGGCTTCAGCGACCTCGACCGGGCGGACGTGCTCTTCCGGATCGGCTGCGTCCGCGTCAAGCGGGGCGCCAACTCGCGCGCTGTCAACGATCTCTCGCTCGCACTCGAGCTCTGCGGGCGGTCCGGCCGTCCTTGCGACAGGCTTCGGGCCGAGATCCTCCAGTGGCGTTCGCGCTCCTACCAGCACCAGCGCGACTTCGACGCGGCGCTCGCCGATGTCGAGAGCGCGCTCGAGCTGGTGGACGCCGTCGGCGATGTCCGAATCGCGGCACATGTCAACTTCCGGCTGTCTGTGCTGAACGAGCGGGCCGGGGACTGGCTGATCGCCCGCTTCTACGCCGAGCAGGCGAAGGAGCTGTACGAGCAGTGCGGCGACCGGGCGAACGTCGGCAAGGTCCTGAACAACCTCGGCGGGCTGAACTTCCTGCTCGGCAAGCCCGAACAGTCCATCGTCGACCTCAAGGGAGCGATCTCGATCGGCCTCGACTGCGCGGACGACGTCGACGCGGGCTACGCCATCTCGTCGCTGGCCCAGGTGCACCTGCGGACGGGTCATCCGGAACTGGCGGAGCCGCACGCTCGCCACGCGCTCGATCTGCTTGCGGGTCGCGCGAGCGTGCTCGACGAGATCGGCAACGTGCAGATCGTGCTCGGTCGCGCGCTGCTCGAGCAAGGGCGACTCGACGAGGCCTCCAAGTGGCTCGAGAGTGCTGCGCAGACCCTCGAAGGGTTCGAGGCGCCGAGCCTTCTCGCTGCAGCCTGGATCGCCCAGGGCGACCTCGCGCTCGCCCGCTCAGACTCCGATACGGCAGCCGCGCTCTTCCGTCGCGCCGCCGAGTCACTTCAAGACCACAACTTCTAGGAAGGAGGTACTCCCATGCGCAAGCTCACTCCCATGACGGTCCTGATGGGCCTCGTCGCCGCCGCTGCCTTCCTCGCGAAGGTCAAGTACGGCTTCCACACAGGCAACTAATCCGCCGCGCCCTTCCCCCAGGAGGTTCAAGCTCGTGCTCAAGTACGTCACCAGCAGCGTCGCTGCGCTCGCCGTGGCGCTCGTCTCCATCTCGGCCGCCGCCGCCGTCACCGGCGGAGGAGTCGACGGCGATGCGCACCCCTACGTTGGCGCGCTCCTCGTCGACGGGTCGGTGGAGTGCTCCGGCGTGCTCGTGGCGCCGGCCGTCTGGGCGACCGCAGGTCATTGCGGCGCCGCCGGCACGCGCGTCGCGGTCAGCTTCGACGCGACGCTGACCGCCGGCTCGGGCTTCCTGGGCGGAACCCTCGTCGTCGACCAGACCAGGGGAGCGGATCTGGCCGTGGTCCTCCTCGACGCTCCCGCACAGGTCGCACCTGCGCGGCTACCGGCCGCCGATTCGGTCGGCTCGATCGGCAAGGGCGCCCTCGTGACGACCGTCGGCTACGGATACTCCGCCCGGGCCTCCGATGGGAGCTTCGTCTACGACGGGCTGCGTCACGTCGCAAGCTCGCCGGTGGCGAAGGTGTCGAAGTCGATGCTCTCGCTGTCGACTCTCACCGCCGGCCCCTGCCTGGGCGATTCCGGTGGACCGCAGCTGTTGGGGAGCACGGTGGTCTCCCTGACCTCCTCAGGGTCGAAGGATTGCGCCGGCAAGGCCGAGGGCTACCGTCTGGACACCCCGGCCGCGCGAGCGTTTCTCAGCCGCTTCGTGGCGCTTCCGTAACTCACGGACGAGTAGCTCCGTTCCAGCGGTATGGAGATGTTGCTGGCGGTGCTGCTCGTCCTGATGATTCCCGGGCTGCTCACGTACCTGGTGCCCGAGCGGCACCGTGAGACCGCCCGCGACTAGCAGCGGTCGGTCGACTCTCCCTCACAGCAGCCGAGCTTGAACCGGCACCGGGGGCACTGCCACGTGCCGTGTCGCCATTCCATCGCGGCGCTGCAGCGCAGACAACGCTCCGCGACCGGTGTCGCGATCACTTCCTTGGCCATCTCGACAGGCTAGAAAAGCGGCCGGACGGCGCTTCGCAAGGGTCCTGACAACGCAACGGGCGCTCACAGGGAGCGCCCGGGGACCGTCGTCTCAGAGAAGCCAGACAAGGAGCAGGATGACGACGATGAGCGTGATGAGACCGCCACCGATGTACATTCGGGCCTCCTGTGTATGCGTTGACGTTGGTACAACGGCGCAGTCGGGGAGCCGGTTACGGCCTCGCTACGATGAGCGCGCCGCGGCGCCGTGGCCGAGTGGTTAGGCAGAGGCCTGCAAAGCCTCGTACAGCGGTTCGAGTCCGCTCGGCGCCTCTCGAGGAATCCGCGATCTGATCGTCCGCCCGTTCGGGCGCGCCTCACGGATCGACGGTGCTCCGGCTCTCGCCCTGGGGCCGGCGCAGGTCCGAGCGTGCCAGGGCCCAGCCGGCGACAAGGAGCAGCGCTCCGAAGGCCAGGAAGCCGAGATCCCACGCGGACTGGTTCGATCCTTCGCGAACGTGGTGGATCCCGAGGATGTGGTGATCGACGATCCCTTCGACGAGGTTGAAGACCCCCCAGCCCACCAGCATCCAGCCGAGTAGGGCGCGGCCGCTGATCGCCGAGCGCCGGTCGCCGGTGCGGCGCCAGAGGACGTAGATACCGACGGTGACCACGATCCAACTGGCTGCATGGAAGAGGCCGTCCCAGAGCGTGTTCGTCTCCAGCCCCGCGACGGTCGTCTTCGGGTAGCTGCCCTCGCTCGAAAGCATGTGGTGCCATTGAAGGATCTGGTGAAGCACGATCCCGTCGACAAAGCCGCCCAGACCCACCCCGAGCAGGATTCCCGGGGCGCGAAGGCGCGAGACCGCGTCGTCGCGCTCGAGAACCGCGCTTCGGGTGGCCAGAGAAGTGTCGCTGAGCGCGCGCCTCGTCATTCGAAGTTCCTCCACTCGAGAAAGGCCGGCTCCTAGTGCGCTCCGGTGACCGTGCCCTTAGCAAGACCTGTTCAAAACCATACGCAACCGGGTATCAACCCGGTGCAACCAGAACACAGCCGGCCGCTGGATGGCGGCGCGGGGGGTCATTTCCGAGCTACGAATTGCAGCGCCGTCTGCCAAGGCGGCTCACATCCTCGTCGACATGCTCGCGCCTCACGGTGCCACGGCGCACTCGAGCGGCGAGCAGGAGGGGTGGAACGTCGTGGTACCGGTGAGCACCGACCAGAGCGGCCTCCCCGCCTGCCTCAAGACGATTCAATGGTGGCTGGACATCTGCCGCATCCCGTCCGCCGCAATTACGCTCGACGGGCACGCTCACCTTCTTCGCAGCGACGTCGCGCACTCGGTCCGGGTTCCGCAGCTGGACGAGGCGCACAGAAGACGCGACTGAGGTCGGCGCCGGGCTCGGCCGGCGCGCGGCCTGGCGGACTCAGCCGGCCGCGAGGGCTACCAGCGCGATGACGCCGACGCCCGCCAGGAGGATGCACAGCAGCACGGCGATCGCCGTCAGTCCGAGAAAGGGCGGCGCCAGCACGCGGAGTGGGAGCGCGACGCCCGCGAGGTCGCGGAACGAGCCCAGGGTGCCGCGGAGCCGCCACAGCATCGACGGCATGCCGGTGAGGCGTGCAGCCCGCGCCTCGCCGGCGAGCCGTGTCAGCTCCGCGAGCCGCTGCCCGCCCTCGCCCGGCATCCGCCGCAGTCGCTCGGGGAGAGAGATCAGCTCACTCACCCCCTGGGCGAAGAAGAGCAAGACCGCCGGCGGCCCCAGGAGGAGCGCCGTCAGAATTGCGTCGGCCGCGGAAAAGCCGCCTCTTGCCAGGGCAGCGGCCAGCAGCGCCACGCCGACCAGCGCGGCGACAGCGAGACGCCTGACGAACCTGACGAAGCCGCGCAGGAGGCCGGCCAGCGCACCCAACTGCGTCGTCGAGACGGTGATCGGGGCCATCAGATGGACGTTAGCGCCCCGTTAGCGCGGCGTGAGCGCCTTCGCGAACTCTTCGGGCACCACGACCGACGGAGGAAGCCCGATGCGCAAACTCATGCTGCTCACGCTGATGCTCTTGACGCTGCCCGGCACAGCGCTCGCCGCCCCGCCGGCGAACGACAACAGGACCGCGGCGGAGGCGATTCCCGCCTTCCCGCATACGGTGGCCGCGACGACGGTCGAGGCTACGGTGGAGCGCCTGGATCCCCAGGTCTCACGCTGCGGCAGGGTCGAGTCGACGCTCTGGTACCGGATCGACACCGCGCCCGACGGTTTGATCGCACTCACGGTCAAGGGCGCCGCCGGCATAGCTCCGGTGGTGAGGATCTACCGGCGAAACGCGTCGGCGATCCAGGAGGTGGACTGCGCGTCGGCGGCGGCCGGCGGTAGCGCGTCCGCGTCGGTCGAGGCTGTGCGTGGGTCGAACTACCTCGTGCTGGTGGGCCGGAAGCCGAGCACGCCCGACGGTGCCTTCGAGCTCCGGGCGGAGCTGTTCCTGCCACCCTCGAACGACAACCGGGTGGGCGCCCAGGCGATCAAGCTGCCCGGCTCGGCGCGCGGCACCACGCTCGGCGCCACGAGCGACGAGGCCGACCCGACTCGCTGTGGCCTGACGGGCGCCACCGTGTGGTACCGGTTGCCGAGCCGGCGCGACGGGCGCATCCTGCTCCGCCTCACGGCGGCGGGGCAGCTCGATGCCGCCATCGTCGTGCTGGAGCGGGTTCGCTCCCAGACGGGAACCGTGACCTGCGGTGCCACGAACCGCCGCGGCCAGGCGACGGTTGCGTTCGCGTCGGAGCGCGGCGCCACCTACCTGATCGCCGTCGGGCATCTGCGCAACGCAGATCCGGGGACCTTCCGGATCGACGCCCTCGTCTCCGAGGCGGCCGAAAGCCTCAGCGCGGGCACGGCGCTCCCGCGCGGCGGCGCACGCTCGTCCGTGCACGGGCTCACGGACGTGAACGACGTCTGGCGCATCTCCATGCGCCCAGGCACGACGTACAGGATCGGTTTCTCGGGGGACTCGTCGTGTCCATCGGTCTCACTGCGGGCTCGCCGTCACCCCGAGCACCGGCTCGCCTTCCTCTCGTGCCGCGGCTATACGACGTTCACGCCGGGCCCTGACGGGGCCGGGCGGTACATCCTCGAGGTCGTCGCAAGCGGCGAGCCCAGCGCGCAGGGCTACCGGCTCCTCTTCGCTCCGGCCGCGCCGGACGATCTCGGCGTCGGCATCGAGCTCCGCAACCGGGTGAGCGCGAAGGGCTCGCTCGAGCCCGCTCGGCTCGATGTCCGCGACCTGTACCACTTCGACGTCGAGCGCCGCGGCGACGTGCGCCTCGAGGTCACGAACGGCCTGCGCTTCGAGCTGGTGCGCGACGACGGCCAGCGTCTCGGCACCTATGCGTCGCTGCGGCGTGCGCTCGACCCGGGCCGCTACGTCGTGGCCGTGACCGCGAGCTTCGGAGACCCTGGTTCCTCGTACGCGCTGTCGCTGCTGATTCGGGAGATCACCGCGACGACGCTGCGGCTCGCGGCGGCGACGGTCGCACCCGGCAGCCCCGTGACGCTGCGTCCCGAGGTTGCGAACGCGACGGGCGGTACCGTCGAGATCCAGGTCGATCGTTTCGACCCGCTGACGGGCTGGCACTTCAACCGGCTCCTGCGGGTGCCGGCGGGAAGCAGCGCGACCTGGGCTCCCCCGGCCGAAGGCCGCTGGCGGTTCCGGGCGACGTACAAGGGGACGATTGACGCGAGCCCGAGCAGGAGCGGCTACGCCCAGCTGCTCGTGAAGCAGACCTAACGAGTAGCGGTCTCGTCGGTCGTATCGCTTGCGACCAGCGCGGTGGGGCAGTGCCAAAAGCGCACCTCACCGCGCATGCCGCCTCGCGTGCAGGAGTCGTTCGAGAGATCGGGGTAGCCGGTGAGGTCGCCGGGCTTGCAGGCCAGCCACTCGCCGCCGTCTTCGGTGGCGGTGGCCACGGCGCTGCACGATCCGAGCAGTCCGCTCCGATCGAGGACGCGCTCGTGGTGAGCGGTGGCGAGGACGGAGGCGACGAGCGCTGCGGCGAGGATCGTTCGGAACATTGGGGGGCTCCGATCCCGCCGCAGAGAGGGATCGCATGGCTTATCGGCGCACTCGACGCCGCTGCCGATCACCCGTTCGGGTCGCCGGCCAGCCGACGCGCCCACGAGTCGCGGGCCGCCCGACCTTCGGGGGTGGCGAGGAAGTGCTCGAGCGGCACGTGCAAAAACGTCCCGTCGGCCTCCGCGAGCACGTTCTCACCGTCCCTGAGCTCGGCAGCGATCTCGATCCGCCGACCTCGGTCCGCGGTGACCTGCGCGGAGATTCGGAGCGGCCGGTTGATCGGTACGGGCCGGCGATACCGGATCGCGATGCGAGCCGTCACCGTCGGGAAGCGGTGCCAGGTTGCAAGCAGCCCGCACGCCTCGTCGAGAGCAGCTCCGACGATGCCGCCGTGCACGATCCCGGGGGCGCCCTGGTGGTGCTGCGAGAACGTGACCGCTGACTCGTACGTACCGACCCCCTCGGCCTCGGGGAGCGTCAGGTGCAGGCCGAGCTCGTTGTCTCCGCAACCGAAGCACGCCGGGTCGTGATGAGGCGGTACGTCCGTTAGGAAGCGAACGGCAGCTGGATGTCCGAGACATCCAGGCCGAGGCTCGAGGCCATCCGGATTCCGTCCTGCACGTCCTCCTGTAGCCGCCGGATGTCCGTGTCCCGCATCACGGTGCCGATCCAGGCCCGCTCCTTCGGGCGCCACAGCGCGTGCTCGACGAAGATCGGCAGCAGACGGTTCGCCGCCTTGATCAGACGGTCCTTGGTCTTCTTCGACGCGCCCTCGAGCAGGATCCGCTCGTACGCGACGCCGGAGCTGTGGTGGATGCCGTCGTCGATCGTGAGGCGGTTGCAGAGGTCCTCGAGCACGGTGCCGCGCGACGAGCGCGCGATCAGGCGGAAGCGCGGGATGATCAGCCGCTCGAAGAAGACCTGCATCTGGAAGACCTTCTCCTCGAGGGTCTCGGCGTGCATGGTCAGCTCCACCAGCTGGTCGAGATGGGGATCGCGCTCGGCGGTGCCGCCGGCCTCCTTCGCGAGCTTGAGCCAGGCCTCGACGTGCCGCGCCTCGTCCTGCACCATCGTCGAGTAGTAGAGGCGGGCCTCCGGATGCGGGGCCATGTTCAGCAGCTGCCCGGCCATCATCACCGCCAGCTCGTCCGCCTGCAGCTGCTGCGTGATCACGGAGCGCCAGACCGCCTGGCGTCGCTCCTTGCGCTCCGGGGATGCTCCGATCCGTGTCTCGGGGATCGGCGGGATGTCGCCCCAGGGCAGGTCGCGCACCTGCCACTCCTGCTTCTTGGCGAGGTCGTAGAAGCGGAGGACGCCGCGGCCCTTGTTGTCTGCAGCTGCGTCTGCTTCGGCAGCGCGCTCGGCGTCGATCAGCGGCTGGTAGGTCGGATCGGCGTTGATCGGCTCCGCGGCGGGCTCGACTGTCATGGCTGGGAGGATATCGCCCCTAACGGAGCCCTCCGCGCTCGTGGTGTGCCCGGAAGAAGTCCTCCGATCCGGCCGTCGCCATCGCCGCCGACGCGGAGATCTCCAGCGCCAGCGCGGCGGCTGCGACGATCTGGGCAAAGCGGTGCACCTTGCCCGTGCCTGCGCAGTCGAGCAGGGCGAGCCAGGACCGGGCATAGGGGAGGGTGGTGCCTCCGCCCACCGTGCCGACCTCGAGCCCGGGGAAGCGGATCGCCGCATGCAGCCCGCCGTCCTCGGTGCGGTGCGCGGTGCCGTGCGCCATCGAGCTCGTCCCGATCATGCCGAGGTCCTGCCCCGTGCAGGCGAAGATCGCGGCGATCGCCGATGCCGGCGTGAACGCGACCGACTGCATCCCGGATGCCACCGCGCCGTGCGTGCCCGCCCAGGAGAGCTCGAGCAGGTCGTCCACGGTCGTATGCAGCACGCGGCTGATCGTCTCGGCGTCGAGCGTCGCCTCGGCGAGCACCGTCTTCCCATGCCCGGACTGGAAGAACTCGTAGGACGGCTTCTTGTCGCCGCCCATGTTCGCCTCCAGAAGGGCACGCACCGGCTTGACCGGGGCCTGTTGCAGCACGTACCCCATGTTCAGCGCGTAGCTGTTCCGCGTCATCATGTTCGGACCGCAGGCGTCGCCGGTCGTCCAGGCCCAGAGCACGTGGCACATCTGGCCGACCACGTGCGTCTTCACCTCCCGAAGTTTCGCTCGCTTCGACAGGGTGGGGTCGTCGAGCGAGGCCAGGAAGGCGCGCATCTCGTCCAGCGAGTCCTGCAGCCAGCTTGCAAGCCGCACAGCGTCAGCGGTTGTTTTGCAAATAAAGCACGATGCTCGGGTAATTCTGTCGTGCAGCACGTATGTTCTGAAACCGCCGGAAAGGGCCGCGGCTTTCAGGCCGCGCGACATCGAGGCCGACAGGCCGCCCTCGGTATGGGCAAGCGGCACGAGAATCTCCTCATGGGCGCGGCTGGTCTCCCGCAGGCCTCCGTCCGGCTCGTCGAGCTCGTAGGACCCCAGCTCGACGAGCAATGGGCCGACGACGGCCACCGGGATGACGGCAGCGCCGGTATGCGACTCCTGCGCGCGGGTCCAGGCCTCGTCGTCGTGCGCGAGCGGCTCATCGCCGACCAGGCCGCGGATCGCGTCGCGGCGCGCCTCGATCGAGGCCGCGTCGTTGCGTCGCGGCCATTTCCGCAGGTCCATGGCCGAGAGCTTATTTATCGTGGGCAGGACGATGGCAGCGACGCTCATGGATGGGAAGGCCCTCGCCGCGCGGGTGCGCGAGGAGGTCGCTCGCGAGGTGGGCTCGTTCGGCCGGCCGATCGGCCTCGCGACCGTGCTCGTGGGCGATGACCCCGCGTCGGACGTCTACATCCGGCTCAAGCACAAGGCGTCCCTGGAGGTGGGAATCGAAGCCCGTGATCTACGCCTGCAGGCCTCGACGACGCAGGAGGAGCTCCTCGCGCTCGTCGCGGATCTGAACGCCGACGAGGCCGTCGACGGAATCCTCGTCCAGTTGCCCCTTCCGGACGGCCTGGACGAGCGCGTCGTCATCAACGCGATCGATCCGATCAAGGACGTCGACGGGATCCACCCGCTCAATGCAGGACTGCTACTGGCCGGGACTCCCGGCCACGTCCCCGGCACCCCTCTGGGCGTCCTCGAGCTGCTCGACGAGTACGACGTGATGCTGGAGGGCGCCCTTGCGGTCGTGATCGGACGTAGCGACATCGTCGGCAAACCGGTTGCGCTGCTGCTGCTCCACCGCCATGCCACGGTGACGGTGTGTCATTCGCGCACGGCGGACCTCGCCGCCGAAACGTCTCGGGCGGACGTCGTCGTCGCCGCGGTCGGCGTTCCCGGGATCGTGCAGCCGGCGATGGTGAGGGAGGGTGCCGCGGTGATCGACGTCGGGATCACGCGCACGGCTGCCGGCCTCGTCGGTGACGTCGCGCCGGAGGTCGCCGAGCGCGCGGGCTTCCTGACTCCGGTTCCGGGGGGCGTCGGCCCGATGACGATCGCGATGCTCCTCAAGAGCACCGTTCGTGCCGCGTCCTACAGGGCAGGATCCCTTGCACATCCGCGCGCGTAAGGCTATGTTTCGCCCGCTTTATCAAGGTCGGCGGCTCGGTGCCTGGGCCGTCGCTTCACCGCAAGGAGGAAACACAGTTGGCTCAGGGCACCGTTAAGTGGTTCTCGAACGAAAAGGGTTACGGGTTCATCGAGCGTGAGGGTGGCGAGGACGTCTTCGTGCACTTCTCCGCGATCACGATGGATGGCTACAAGTCGCTGACCGAAGGTCAGAAGGTCGAGTTCGAGGTCGTCCAGGGTCCCAAGGGCGCCCAGGCCGCGAACGTCACGGCCGGCTAGTACACCCCTACGGGTCGAGCTTCGAGCGGGCTCCCACCAGGGGGCCCGTTCTCTTTGGAAGGATGAACTCGATGGCAATCACGCGCGAAGAGGTCCTGCACGTTGCGAAGCTCGCACGACTGGAGCTGACCGACGACGAGGTGGTGCGCCTGACCGGCGAGCTCGGCGCCATCCTCGAGGCGGTCTCGAAGGTGAGCGAGCTCGACCTCTCGGACGTACCGGCGACCTCGCACCCGCTCGAGCTCGCGAACGCGTTCGGCGAGGACGAGCCGCACGAGTCGCTGCCGGTCGACCAGGCATTTGCGAACGCGCCGCAGCGCGACGGTGACCTCTTCAAGGTGCCACCGACGGTATGACCATCGACACGCTGCGCCTTACCGCGGAGGAGGCGCTCGGGCTGCTGCAGCGGAAGGAGGTCTCCGGAGCGGAGCTCCACCGCGCGTACCTCGACGCCGTCGCCGCGCGCGACGGGGAGCTGCACTGCTACCTCCGCACGGTCCCGGAGGCGACGGGCGAAGGGGTCCCGATCGCGCTGAAGGACGTAATCTCGACCAAGGGCGTCGAGACGACCGCGGGCTCGAGGATCCTCGAGGGCTACGTGCCCGTGTTCGACGCCACCGTCGCCGCGCGCTGCAAGGCGGCGGGTCTGCCGGTGATCGGGAAGACGAACACCGACGAATTCGCGATGGGCTCGTCCACCGAGAACTCGGCTTACGGGCCTTCGCACAACCCGTGGGACCCCACGCGCGTGCCCGGCGGCTCCGGGGGCGGCACCGCCGCAGCCGTCTCGGCCGGTCTCGCGCCGTGGGGGCTCGGCTCCGACACCGGAGGCTCGATCAAGCAGCCATCCGCCCTCTGCGGCAACGTCGGGTTGCGGCCCACCTACGGAACGGTCAGTCGCTACGGCGTGGTCGCGTTTGCGTCGAGCCTCGACCAGGTCGGCCCGGTGGCGAAGAACGTCCGCGACTGCGCGCTCCTCTACTCGATCATCGCGGGCCGTGATCCAGCCGACTCGACGACGGTCGACGTGCCGCAGGTCGAGCTTCCCGCGGGCGAGAGCCTGAAGGGGTTGCGCATCGGCATCCCGAGGGAGCTGAACGAGGCGGAAGGGATCGAGCCCGGCGTCGCCGCGGCCGTGCAGAAAGCGATCGAGCTCGCACGCGAGCTCGGGGCCGATGTGGGCGAGTGCGAGCTGCCCCGTTCGGTCGAATACGGCCTGCCCTGCTACTACCTGATCGCGCCGGCCGAGGCCTCCTCCAACCTGGCGCGGTACGACGGAGTCCGGTACGGCCTGCGCGTCGACGGAGCCGCCTACGACGAGATGGTCGAGCGCACGCGCGACGCCGGCTTCGGCGACGAGCCGAAGCGCCGGATCATGCTCGGCGCGTACGCCCTGTCGGCCGGTTACTACGAGGCGTACTACGGACAGGCGCAGAAGGTGCGCACGGTGATCGTCCGCGAGCACGCCGCCGCGTTCGAGCGCTTCGACGTCCTGGTCTCGCCGACCTCGCCGACGGTTGCGTTCAGGCTCGGGGAGAAGGCGGCCGACCCGCTCGCCATGTATCTCTCCGACCTGCTCACCATCCCGTCGTGCATGGCCGGACTCCCCGGCCTGAGCATCCCTTGCGGTCTCTCGGAGGGTCTTCCGGTCGGGCTGCAGCTGGTGGGGCGACAGCTCTCGGAGAACACGCTCTTCCGCACGGGTCACGCGCTCGAGACGGCACTCGGCTTCGACCCGATTCCCGAGCGGCTGCGATGACCTGGCAACCCGTCGTCGGGCTCGAGGTCCACGTTCAGCTGAAGACGCGGACGAAGATGTTCTGCCGCTGCGCGAACGGCTTCGGGGGCGGCGAGAACACCCAGACCTGTCCGGTGTGCCTCGGGTTTCCGGGCGCCTTGCCCGTACCGAACCGGTTGGCGCTGGAGTGGACGCTCAAGCTCGGGCTCGCTCTGGGCTGCGAGATCGCGCCCCGGTCGGTGTTCGCCCGCAAGAACTACTTCTATCCGGACCTGCCGAAGGGGTATCAGATCTCGCAATACGATCTACCGTCTTGCATTAATGGCAAGGTGATAGTCCCCAGCGCCCAGGGCGATCGAGAGGTCGGAATCGTCCGCGCTCACCTCGAGGAGGACGCTGCCAAGACCACGCACGTCGGTGGCCGCACCGGCCGGATCGGTGGCGCCGACTACTCCCTGGTCGACTTCAACCGGGGCGGCTCGCCGCTCGTCGAGATCGTCACGGGGCCTGACGTTCACTCCTCAGAGGACGCGCGGCGCCTCCTGCAGTTGCTGCGGCAGACGATCGTCGAGCTCGGGATCTCGGACGCTGAGATGGAGAAGGGGACGCTCCGCGTCGACGCGAACGTCTCGGTGCGCCCGGCCGGCTCCTCGGAGCTGCGCACGCGCTGTGAGCTGAAGAACATGAACTCGTTCCGGTTCGTCGCCCAGGGCATCGACGCCGAGGTGGCGCGCCAAATTGCGGTCTACGAGTCGGGCGGAGAGGTCGTGCAGGAGACGTACGACTTCGACGCCGCGAGCGGCAAGCTGACTGCCCGCCGCTCGAAGGAGGAAGCCGACGACTACCGCTACTTCCCCGAGCCGGACCTGGTGCCGGTCGAGCCGCCGGTTGACCTCGTCGAGCGCCTGCGCGCCGAGCTGCCCGAGAGCCCGGCGGCGCGGATCCGCCGCCTCGAGGCCCAGCTCGACCTGGATCGCGCGGTCGTCCTCGTGACCGGCGGGCTCGACAGGCTGTGGCAAGAGACGGTCGCGGCCGGCGCAGAAGCCGTCGCGGCGGCAAACGTGATCGCGAACAGGCTGGCCGGCGTGGACGCGACGTCCGTCGATCCGACGGAGCTCGCCAAGCTCGTCGAAGCGCGCGACCGGATCCCGCGGGCCGCTCTCGACGAGGCGCTGGGAAAGGTCGCCGAACCCGGTTTCTCGGCAGCGCCCTATCTCGAGCAGGAGGCCTTGTCGGACACGACGGAGCTCGAGCCGATCGTCGCCCGGGTGCTCGCAGCCAATCCTGATCAGGTCTCCGCCTACCGCGGTGGCAAGGAAGGGCTGCTGGGCTTCTTCGTGGGCCAGGTGATGAAGGAGACCGGCGGAAACGCGAATGCCCGCGCCGTCAGCGACCTCGTGCGTGCGAAGCTAGGTGCCTCATGAACCCGCAGTTCCGCAAGGTAGCCCTCATCGCCGCCTCGCTCGGACTTGTGCTCAGCCTCTTTCTCGTGCTCCGCCCCGGCGACGACAACGAGGCAGCCGCGACGACGCCGGCAGCGACGACGACTGTCTCCGCGACGACCTCGACCTCGGCCTCCACCGAGACCGAAGCGCCGGCCACGACCGCTTCCACGCCCTCGGACGTCGTGAAGATCCGCATCGTGGTCGCGAGCGACACCGCGCCGACCGTACGCCGCTTCTCGGTCAAGCAGGGGAAACGCGTCGAGCTCGTCGTCGAGTCGGAGATCGCCGACGAGGTTCATGTCCACGGCTATGACTTGATGGGCGAGGTCGCGCCCGGCGAGCCGGTCACGATCGCGTTCAAGGCAAGCGCGCCCGGCCGCTTCGAGGTCGAGCTCGAGTCACGTGCGCTTCAGATCGCGGAGCTCGAGGTTCGCCCCTGAATCTGCTGGCCCACGGGATCGGGGGGGTCAAGGACCTACCCGTTCCCATCTGGCTCTTCTTCTGGGGCGGTGCCGTCGTGCTCGTTCTGTCCTTCCTGGCGCTCGGCGCCCTCTGGAAGGGGCCACAGTTGGAGCGACGTACGCCCGGCACGGCGCTGCCGCCGGGACTCGAGGGTGTTTTCCGCTCGCGCGCGCTGCGCGCCGTCCTCGGCATCGTGTCCGCCGGGTTGCTCACGCTCGTCTTCCTCACCGCGCTCATCGGCGAACCTTCGTCCGCGCAGAACCTCGCTCCGACGTTCGTCTACGTGATCTTCTGGCTCGGCCTCGTCCCGGTGCAGCTGCTCTTCGGGGACGTTTGGCCGGTGCTCAACCCCTGGCTCGCGTTCGCGAACGGAGTCGCCTGGATCTGGGGAAGGTTGGGGCGGACCTGGACGGCGCCGCTCAATTATCCAGCGCGCCTCGGAGTCTGGCCCGCGGCGTTCCTGCTCCTGTGCTTCGCCATGCTCGAGCTCTGCTACTCGGATCCCGCCAGCCCGCGCGCGCTCGCGCTGGCAATTGCGCTGTACAGCTACGCCGCCTGGTTCGGGATGGCGGCGTACGGCCGTACGACCTGGACGCGGCACGGTGAAGCTTTCACGGTCTACTTCGGCCTGCTCGCCCGGATCGCGCCCTTCGGAGCGCGCGACGGCCGACTCGTCGCGCGGACGCCGTTGTCGGGTCTCGCCGGTCGTGAGACCGTGCCCGGGCTGCTCGCGTTCGTCGCCGTCATGCTCGGCTCGGTCGGCTTCGACGGGCTCAGCCGCTCGTCGCTCTGGCAGAACCTGCGTGCCGACCTCGAAGGGCCGTACCTCGTCGACTCACCGGGCACAGCGGAGCTGGTCGCGACGGCGCTCGCGGTCGCCGGGCTCATCGGCTGCATCCTGCTCGTCGCGGTCGCATTTCTCGGAGCCACGAGGGTCGCACGCCGGATGGTCGACGAGACGCGGCCGCTCGCGGCGGAGTTCGTGCTCAGCCTCGTCCCGATCGCCCTCGTCTACGCCGTCGCCCACTACTTCACGCTGCTCGCGATTCAGGGGCAATACACGATCAATTTCGCCTCGGACCCGTTCGGCTACGGCTGGGACCTGTTCGGCACCGCGGACTACATCCCGAACATCGCGCCGTTCTCGCCCAACACCGTCTGGTACGTGCAGGTAGGCGCGCTCGTCGCAGGCCACGTCGCAGGACTCGCGGTCGCTCACGATCGCGCCGTCACGATCTTTCGCGAACGCGACGCGCTGCGCTCGCAGTACGCCATGCTGGGGTTGATGGTCGTCTACACCGTGGGCGGGTTGTGGCTCCTCTCGCGGGGCTAGTCGCCCACGGCGGCGTCGCGGGTGCGATCGTCGAGGCGCTCGTGGCGCTCACCGTCGCCGCCGTGTTCGCCGCCGTGTGGTTCCGAGAACGGCGTGCGAGCCGCACCGACGACCGGGATCAGATCAAGCCGCAGTAGCGCGCGGTGTTGGGCCACGGGTAGAAGCCGCGGCCGCTCCTGTGCGCGCGTTCGGCGACCCACATCTGCTCGATCGCGGTCCAGTGGTTCGCCGTGCCCTTCCGGCGGAGCAACTCCGGCCCGTACGCCCGCTGGAAGCCGATGTCCATCTGCAGGCCACCGTAGTACCCGTTGCCGGTGTGCGTGCGCCACCCCTGAGCCGGGTTCTGTTCGAAGCGATGAATACAGAGCCAGCCGGCGCGGTGCGGCGGATGCATCGCCAGACGTTCGGCGTTGGCAGCGCGACGCTGCCACAGGCGCCGCACCCACCGTAGATACGCGGTGTCGGTCGTCCGTCGCTCGCTGAACAGGGTCGGCGTGCGCGGCTGTCGCATCAGTGACTGCCAGCGCCACGTTTCGATCCGGAACTCGTCGATCGCGCCGATCTCCGCCACACGAGTCGAGGAGGCGTTCGCCGCATTCGACCGAGCCGAGGCGCCGAGCCCGAGCGTCAGCACGCAGGCCAGGACGAGGACGCGCACGGATAGATGCTTCACAGAGCCTCCTTGCCGAGGAATACGAGCGCGGGCCGACGCGGAGAAGCCGCAGGGCGTCGAGCCGACGCGAAATTTGACCGCGCCAGGCTAGCAACTGGGTTGTTTGCAACTAGTAAGAACTGTCAGCCGCGAGCAACCGAACCTGCGTACAAAAGACAGGCTGCAACAGCGACGAACGCGGCCGTCTCGGCCGCGCCGAGCCCGGCAAGCGCAGTTCCTGCCCCCGCGAGGGCGAAGCCCGCGAGGAGGAGGGCGGTGCCGCGCGGCCGCCGGCGGAAGCCGGCCACGGCGGCATAGACGAGCGCGATCGATCCGGCGCCGTTGCCGAGGATCGCGAGGGCTCGCGCAGGAAAGAGGGCCAGGTGAGCCTGCGCCTCCGGAATCGAGGTGCCGCCGAGCGGCGCCTCGAGCGGGACGGCCACGGCGACCCCGGTCGCGAGCCCCGCGTAAAGGAGGGCGACTGCGATCGCCGGCCGGACACCGATGCCCGCAAGCGATCCCGCCCCCAAGAGCGCTGCCGTCAGCAGCCCACCGAAGAGGTAGTACGCCCGAAAGATGCCCTCGTTCCAGCCGGCCGCAGCGCCCCAGGCGATGGCGGCCGCCCCCAGCGCATACGTGGCAAGCCCCGCGCTCCACAGAGCGAACTGTGGCTGCCGGCGTTGCCGCCAACGCGTCGCGAGCATGCCGGCGAGGCGTAACGCCACGAGCGCTGCGCCGAAGGCGAGGATTGCTTCCATCCCGGAGGAGCGTAGTAGCCCGTCTCGGCGCATCGCTAGGCTCCGGGCATGGCGCAGAAGAGATACCTCTTCACGCCCGGGCCGACGCCCGTGCCTCCGCAGGTGCTCGCGGCGCTGGCCGAGCCCGTCCTCCACCACCGCGCGCCCGACTTCAAGGAGGTCTACGGCCGGGTGCTCTCACGGCTCCAGGACGTCCACCGCACGGAGAACGAGGTGCTGCTCTTCACCTGCTCGGGCACAGGCGCGTTCGAGTCGGCCATCGTCAGCCTCTGCTCCCCGGGCGACCGCGTGCTGGCCGTCTCGGCCGGATACTTCGGCGAGCGGTGGGGGGCGATGGCTCAGACCTTCGGCTGCGAGGTCGAGGAGCTCAGGTACGCCTGGGGTGAGACTCCCTCAGCCGAGGATCTGGCGCGCAAGCTGGCCGAGGTGGAGCCGGTCTCGCTCGTCTTTCTCGTCCAGTCCGAGACGTCGACGGGGGTGGTCGCAGACATCCAAGCGCTTGCCGCTGTCGCGAAGGAGGTCGGGGCGCTCGTCGTCGTCGACGCCGTTTCGAGTTTGGGCGCGGTGCCGCTAGAGATGGACGACTGGGGGCTCGACGTCGTCATCGCAGGCTCGCAAAAGGCGCTGATGACACCGCCGGGCCTCGCGACGGCCGCCGTCTCGGCAGCCGCCTGGGAACGGGTCGCGCGCGCGACCCTGCCGCGCTTCTACTTCGACTGGGACCGAATCCGCAAGGCGCAGGAGAAGCTCGACAGCGCCTTCACGCCCGCCGTCTCGCTCATCGTCGCGCTGGACGTCGCACTCGGCCTCTTGCTCGAGGTCGGCCTGGACGCGGCGTTCGAGCGGCACGTTCGTCTAGGCCGCGCCTGCCGCGCAGGGGTCAAGGCGATGGGCCTCGAGCTCTTCAGCCCCGACGAGGACCGCTCCGCGGTCGTGACGGCCGCCCGCATGCCCGACGGGATGGACTCGGGCGAGCTGGCGCTGGCGCTACGGGAGCGCCACGGCGTCACGATCGCCGGCGGCCAGGGTGACCTGAAAGGCGCAATCTTCCGAATCGGCCACATCGGCTGGTACGACGAGTTCGACATCGCGACGGCGCTCTCAGCTGTCGAGCTCGTGCTCGGCGAGCTCGGCGCTCCGATCGAGCGGGGCGTCGCCGCCGCCCGCGCCCTCGAGGTCTACGCGGAAGGGACGCCGGTCTGAAAGTCCTCGTGCGCGAGACGATCGCTCCTGCCGGGGTGGAGCTGTTGCGCTCGCGCTTCGAGGTCGACGAGAACACCGACACGCCGCTCGAGGAGATCATCGGCCGCTACGACGCGATCGTGATCCGGTCGGCGACGAAGCTCACCGCTGCGGTGATCGAGCGCGCCGAGCGCCTGAAGGTGATCGGTCGGGCCGGCGTCGGCGTGGACAACGTCGACCTGGATGCGGCTACCCGCAGGGGGATCGTGGTCGCGAACGCGCCAGATTCGACGGTTGTCTCGGCTGCCGAGCACACGATCGGACTGCTGGTTGCGCTCGCGCGGAACATCCCCCAGGCGCACGCGGCGCTCAAGGCAGGACGCTGGGAGCGCTCGCGCTGGGGCGGGGTCGAGCTCGCGGACAAGACGCTCGGCGTCCTCGGCTTCGGGCGTATCGGCCGCCAGGTCGCCCGCAGGGCTCTCGGGCTCGGCATGCGTGTCGTCGGCTACGACCCCTTCGTCGCCCCGGAGCGCTTCCGAGAGCTCGGCGCCGACCACGTCGAAACCGCGGCGGAGGTGTTCACCGTCGCCGACTTCCTGACGCTGCACCTACCCCTGACCGACGACACGCGCGGCTTTCTGGATGCCGACGCCATCGCGCAGGCCCGGGACGGGGTCCGGATCGTGAACGCAGCCCGCGGCGAGCTCGTGGACGAGGCCGCGCTCGCCGACGCCGTCCGCTCGGGAAAGGTCGCGGGCGCGGCGCTCGACGTCTTCTCGGCCGAGCCGTACGAGGGCGAGCTGCTCGGCCTGGAGAACGTCGTCACGACCCCGCACCTGGCCGCGTCGACCGAGGAGGCGCAGGACCGCGCGGGGCTGATCGTCGCCGAGCAGGTCGTCGCGGCGCTCGACGGCGGTCTCGTCACGAACGCCGTCAACATCCCGGTCGTCGGCGCCGAGGATCTGGAGGTGCTCGGCCCCTACATCCCGCTCGCCGCCAAGCTGGGGCGCCTGGCAGTCGAGCTCGCCGGCGGTCACCCGCGGCGCATCGCACTGTCCTTCCACGGCGGCATCGCCGCGCACGACACGCGGCTGCTGACGGTCGCCGCGCTGAACGGCGCGTTCCAGGGCCGCGTCGACCAGGCGGTCAACTACGTGAACGCACCTGTGATCGCAGCGGAGCGTGGGATCGAGGTGAGCGAGCAGCGCTCCGGCGCCGCGCGCGACTACACGAACCTCGTCACGGTCTCGGTCGACGACGTCGAGGTTTCCGGGACGACGATCGGGCCCGAGCCGCGGCTTTTCCTGGCCGGTGCGCTCGGATTCGCGATCGACCTTCAGCTGTCGCCGCGAATGGTGTTCTTCCGCTACGACGACGTGCCCGGCGTGATCGGGCGCGTGGGGACGATGTTCGGCGAGTCGGGAGTGAACATCGCCAACATGGCCGTGTCCCGGACGAAGGAGGGCGGCAAGGCGCTGATGGCGCTGGCAATCGACTCTCAGCCGCCTGCGGAGCTCGTGGAGCGGATCCGCGCCGAGGGCTTCGACGACGCCCGGTTCATTGCGCTCGGCTAAGGGCCTCGGCTGGGTCGTGACGCAGTTCGCGCTCATGGCCGCGATCCTCGTGCTCGGGATCTTTCCCCCCGCGTGGCCGGAATGGGTGCGCGTTGCCGGGTTCCCGGTGCTCCTCGCCGGCCTCGGCCTCGGGATCTGGGCGGGCAGGACGCTCGGGTCGGCGCTCACTCCCTATCCGCTGCCGAGCGAACGGGCAACGCTCGTGGAGCGAGGCCCCTACGGCCTCGTGCGCCACCCGATCTACGTCGCCGGGCTGCTCGTCTTCCTCGGCTACGGTTGCATCTCGAGCGTCCCAGCGACCGCAGCAGTGCCGTTGCTTGCGGCGCTCTGGCACTACAAAGCAGGGGTGGAAGAGCGGCACCTCGACGAGCGGTTCGCCGCTTACGGCGACTACCGGCGTCGGGTCCTCCGGGGGATCTAAGCGGCCCGCGGGTTCAGCCTGCGCGCGATCGGGGCGACCAGCGGGTGCCGCTTGGCGACGACCGAACGGTCGCCGTCCTCACGCACGACCGCCTCGATCCGCTCGTCCTCGTGCCCGCTGGCGAGCAGGAAAGTGGCGCCGTCCGCGCGGATGCGCTCGTACTCGTCGAGGGTCGCGTCGACGCGATGGACGCAAGCGGCGTCGGCGCATTCGCACACGAACCTCGTCTCGTGGGCTTCGAAACGCTCGGCGCTCTCGGCGATCCGCTCGTTCACCTCGCGGAAGAGCGACTCGGTGCGCGCGAGCTTCTCTCCTTCACTGGCATTCACCGATCGTCTCTCCTCGGTCTTCCCGGACTTGTCGAAAGAGACAACGCACGACGCTCGGGTTCGGATGCGCGTCGCGGGTAGCCTGTGGGCGTGCGCGTGAACTGGCCCGAGCCCGTGGAGCGGGTCGCCGCATTTCTACGAGCCGCCGGTGCGGAGGCCAGGCTGGAGGAGCTCGAAGCCGGCACCGCGACAGCCGAGGACGCCGCCCGCGCCGCCGGTTGCCCGATCGGCCAGATCGTTAAGTCGATCGTCGTTCTCTGCGACAGCCGTCCCGTTGTCGTCCTCGTGCCGGGTGACCGGCGCGTCGACCTTGCGAAGGTCGCCGGCGCGGCGGGTGCGGGGAAGGCGCGGATCGCGCGCGGCGCCGAGGTCGAAGAGGCGACGGGGTTCGCGCCCGGCGCGGTCGCCCCCTTCCCGCTCGCGAAGGTCGAGCGCGTCCTCATCGATCAGAGCCTCCTCGCTCACGAGACCGTCTGGGTCGGTGCGGGCTCGGCCACGCACATGGCCGCGCTCAACCCCGGCGTGCTGGTTCGGCTCGCCCGCGCGCAGCCGATGGACGCAGTCCAAGACTCCACATACGATTCCGCCCAGAGAGGAGAGAGCTGATGCGCGAGACCGAAACGATCTGGATGAACGGTGAGTTCGTCGACTGGGCCGACGCGAAGATCCACGTCGGCGTTCACGGCCTCCACTACGGCACCGGGGTGTTCGAGGGGATCCGCTGCTACGAGACGCCCGAGGGGCCGGCGGTCTTCCGCCTCAAGGAGCACCTGCAGCGGCTGCAGAACTCGGCACAGCTGCTCTACATGGATCTGCCGCACTCCGTCGAGGAGCTCCGTGCGGCGACGCACGAGCTGATCGGTCGCAACGGCCTGCCCGAGTGCTACATCCGCCCGTTCGCGTTCTACGGGTACGGCGAGCTCGGCGTGCACACCAAGGGGAACCCGGTCGAGGTCGTGATCATGAGCTGGCCGTGGGGCAACTACCTCGGCGACGAGAACGCGACCGTCGGGATCCGCACGAAGATCTCCTCCTGGAAGCGGATCGGCCCCAACACGATCCCGCATGCAGCGAAGGCGACCGGGATCTATCTCAACTCGATGCTCGCAGTGCACGAGGCCCAGCGCGCCGGCTACGACGAGGCGATCCTCCTCAACGACGAGGGCTACGTCGCCGATGGGCCCGGTGAGAACATCTTCGTGGTCAAGGAGGGCCGGATCCTGACGCCGCCGCTGTCGATGTCGATCCTGCCGGGGATCACGCGCGACAGTGTCATCGAGATCGCGCAGGACCTGGGTTACGTCGTCGAGGAGGCGAACCTGATTCGCACCGACCTCTATCTCGCCGACGAGATCTTCATGACCGGCACCGCCGCCGAGGTGACGCCCGTGCGGGCCGTCGACGATCACGAGATCGGCGCCGGGCCGGTCACGCTCGAGCTGCAGAAGGCCTACCTCGACACCGTGCGCGGTAAGTCCGAGCGCTGGGGTCACTGGCTCGACCGGGTCACAGTCGGCGAGAAGGCTCCCGCAGAAGCGTAATGAGGGCCGACATCCGGAAGGTTCCGCTCTCGTCGCCGTACCTGGACGAGCGGGACGAGGAGCTCGTGCTCGAGGTGCTCCGGTCGGGCCAGCTCTCGCTCGGCCCCGCGATCGGCCGGTTCGAGCAACTGTTCGCCGAGAGGCTCGGCGTGCCCTATGCGGCCGCGGTGTCGTCGGGCACGGCCGGGCTGCATCTGCTCTGCGCCATCGCCGGGTTCGAGGACGGCGATGAGGTGATCACCTCGCCGTACTCCTTTGTCGCGTCCGCCAACTGCTTCATCTACGAGGGCGCGACGCCGGTCTTCGCAGACGTCGACGAGCGCACGATGAACCTCGATCCGGCCGCCGTGGAAGCGGCGATCACGGAGCGCACCAGGGGCATCGTCGCCGTGGATATCTTCGGCTACCCGTGCGAGCTGGAGCCGCTGGGGGCGATCGCGAAGCAGCACGGCCTCGTGCTGATTCAGGACGCGTGCGAGGCGCTCGGGGCCGGGTACAAGGGGCGCCCGGTTGGATCGCACGGCGTCGATGCCGTCTTCGCCTTCTATCCGAACAAGCAGATGACGACGGGTGAGGGCGGCATGGTCACGACCCAGGACGAGGAGACGTGGCAGCGGCTCGTCAGCATGCGAAACCAAGGGCGCGCCGACGGCGGTGGCTGGCTCGACCATGCGCGGCTCGGCTACAACTACCGCATCGACGACATCAGCGCCGCTCTCGGGATCGGGCAGCTCGAGAAGCTCGACACGATCCTGGCGCTCCGGCAGGCCGCCGCCAGCCGCTACTCGGAGCTGCTGCAGGGAATCGACGCGCTGCTGGTGCCGCTCGGCGACGACTCCGACCACGTGCGTTCCTGGTTCGTGTATGTCGTCACTCTGGCGCGCGGCACCGATCGCGAACGCGTGATCGCCGAGCTCGACCGGCAGGGGATCGCCACCTCGCGCTACCTACCGTCGGTGCATCTCCAGGGCTACATGCGCGAGCGCTACGGCTTCTCCGAGGGGCTCTGTCCGGTGTCGGAGGACCTCTCGCAGCGCACGCTCGCGCTCCCGTTCTTCACCGCGATCGAAGCGGACGACCAGGAACGCGTCGCCGAGGCGCTCGTGGCCGCCCTCGCGTAGCCGTGAGCGATAATCGGGCGATGGACGGCGTGCGCATGGTCTTCCTAGGCTTCGGCAAGTACGCGCGTGCCGACAAGATCTACGCGCTGCAGCCGATTACCGGCGACAACCGCGGCGGCGGGCAGCGGACGCTCGTCTGGGTGGAAGGCGTCGCGGACCCGATCGTCGCCTCCCGGACGGAGCGGACGATCCTGCACGACATGGGCCAGGAGGCGGCCGGCTCTCCTCTGCTCGACGAGGCGCTTTCCCTCGCGGAGCGGCTCGCCGAGGACGCAGCCAGCGGCCGTGTCGACCTCGCCGACCTCGGCCGCCGCGCCAGGAAGCTGCTCGAGTCGTCGAGCAAGCCCGCCGAGCCCTCGCAGCTCTTCTGACCTTCGAGCCTGAGTTCTTCGCACGCAGCGTCCACGAGGTGGCTCCGCAGCTGATCGGCGCGACCCTGCTCGTCGAGGGGGTGGGAGGCACGATCGTCGAGGTCGAGGCGTACGACCCGGAGGATCCGGCGGCCCATGGGTTTCGCGGCCGCACGGCGCGCAATGCCTCGATGTTCGGGCCGCCCGGGCATGCGTACGTCTACCGCTCCTACGGGATCCACTGGTGCCTGAACCTCGTGTGCGAGGAACCGGGCCGCGCGGCAGCGGTGCTGATCCGGGCGCTCGAGCCAACGCACGGGATCGAGGAGATGCGCCGGCGCCGCGGCCTGGAGGAGCCGAGGCTGCTCTGCTCCGGGCCGGGGCGCCTTTGCCAGGCGCTGGGGGTGACGCGCGAGCACGACGGGCTTCCGCTCGGCGAGCCGCCCTTCGAGCTGCGAGAGCCGCTCTCGACGATCGACGTCGTGTCGGGCCCGCGGATCGGGATCAGCGTCGCGACCGAGGTTCCCTGGCGCTACGGGGCCGCCGGGTCCCGCTATCTCAGCCGGCCGCTCCGCGCTCCTCCCTCGCGACGACGAGCGTGACCTTCACGCCGCGCCCGGCTGCGAGCCCGGCACGGGGATGCTGCTCGAGCACCATCCCGGGCGTGCCCGCGCGCCACTCGATCCGCGGATCGATCTTCAGCTTCTTCAGCCGCCGGCGGGCATCGTCGAGGGTTTTGCCGACGAGTCGCGGGATCACCCCCTGCGTCGCCTTCGACACGACGAGGAGGAGACGGTCGTATGCGGAGAGGTACCCCGCCTTGGGGCGCTGGTCGACGACGACGCCCACCGGCTGCAGCGCAGTCGCAGGCTTGTAGACGAGTTGAGGGGTCAGCGGCTGCGCCTCGACCCGGATCTGTGCAGCGGCGGCGGTCAGCTTCCGTACGTCGGGCACCTCCACCTCGTTGACCAGGCAGTTCGCGGTCTTCGAGGGGCCCTTGCCGGCGAAGTAGACCACCTCCTGGCGTGACCGGCAGCGGCCGTTGTCGAGCAGCAGCCGGCTGCCTCGCCGGGTGACGAGCTTCGGCGCCGCGTAGGGGACGGTCGGATAGGGGAACCCCTGCGCCGGCTTGCCCCGCAGTGCCTTCTCGGCGAACGACTTCCAGATCAAGGCCGGGAACGTGCCGCCCGCGACCGCCTCACCGTGAAACTCGGTGAGCATCGGCTTCAGCGTCGTCGGGTAACCGACCCAGACCGCAACCGCGAGCTGAGGTGTGTACCCGACGAACCACGCGTCGCCGTAGTTCTCCGTCGTTCCGGTCTTCCCCGCGACCGGCCGGTCGGAGAGGTACGCACGCTTGCCGGTTCCGAACCGGACCGCTTTCTGCAGGATCGTGTTGACGATGCCCGCCTGCGTCGAGGTCAGCGCGTCGAACCTCGTCGGAGCGTTGAAGCGCGTCCGTCCCGGCTCGGTGACCTTCTCGATCACGCGCGGCCTGTTGCCGAACATGGCGCTGTCCACCCGGATCCCTCCGTGCGCCAGCGTTGCGTACGCCCGCGCCAGCTCCAGCGGCGTGACCGCCTCAGCTCCCAGCCCGATCGCGTAGTACCCGCGCAGCTTGCTGCGGATGCCCAGCCTCCTCGCGGTCTCGGCGACGTTCTTCGATCCGACGAGCTGGGTGAGCTGCGCGTACACCGCGTTGTCCGACTCCACCGTTGCAGTCTCCAGGTCGATCGAGCCGAGGTACGAGTCGTTGTAGTTGCCGACCACCCAGTACTTGTCTCCGAGGTTGATCGCCTGCGGCTTCGACTCGAAGTGCGTGGCGGGTGAGATCCCCTCGCGCAGTGCCGTGGCGAGGACGAAAGGCTTGAACGCGGATCCGGGCTGGCGCACGCCCTGGACTGCCAGGTTGAACTGGCTCTTGCGGTAGTTGTTGCCGCCGACCATCGCCCGTACTGCGCCGTTGCGGGGATCGATCGCGACGAGCGCAGCCGAGGGGCCGTCCGGATCGGTGAGCCACTTCGAGATCGCGTCGCGCGCAGCCTCCTGGAGGTCCAGGTCGATCGTCGTGCGCACCTTCAGCCCCCCGCCGAAGACACCGGCGGACCCATACTCATCGATCAGCTGTTGCTTGACGTAGTTGACGTAGTGGAGCGCCCCGTGCTGGCCCTCTGTGCCGCCCAGCCGAACCTTCTCCGGATCGGGAAGGGGGGCTGCGTTCGCGTCGGCGTACTGGCCGGCCGTGATCATCGATTCCTCGAGCATCGCCCGGAGCACGACTTGCCGACGCGCCTTCGCACGGCCGGGACTCGCCACGGGGTCGTAGCGGCTCGGGTCGGCGGGGATCCCGGCCAGCAGAGCCGCTTCCGAGATCGTCAGTTCCTTCGCGCCGTGCTGGAAGTACACGAGCGCGGCCTGCTGCACTCCGTAGGCGCCGTTCCCGAAGTAGATTGTGTTCAGGTACTCCTGCAAGATCCGCTTCTTGGGCCAGGCCTTCGAGCGCTCGAGCTGCCAGGCGAAGGCCGCCTCGCGCACCTTGCGCCCGATCGTCTTCTGATCGCGGTCGAGGGCGTTCTTGACGAACTGCTGCGTGATCGTCGAACCGCCTTCGACGACCTTCTGCTGCCGGATGTCTGCCAGCAGGGCGCGGCCGATGCCCCGGAGGTCGATGCCGTCGTGCTCCCAGAAGCGGCGGTCCTCGATCGCCACGATCGCGTGCCGCATCGGGTCGGCGATGTCCTCGTACTTCACGAGCGTGCGCGCCTGCGACCCGCGCAGCACGGCGAGGATCTTTTGGCCGCTCGAGTCGTAGATGTAGCCGTTGACCTGGTTGTCGAGCTGCTTCTGCGGGTCGAACTTGCCGGAGTCGATCTCGCTCGCGACAGCGCGGATCAACCCGAAGCTGAACGAGACCGACCCGAGCAGTCCGAGGACGGTGAGGAGCGCAAGGAGGCGAAGCTTCCGGATCCGGCGGCGCGGACGCCCCCGTCGGTTCTTGCTGAACGGCCGCAAGGGGCCGATTCTAGCCCTGAGCTGCGCTAAGCGGCCGCGATCACGGCGAGCACGTCCTCGCCGTAGCGCTCCAGCTTCGTCGGGCCAAAGCCCTTGACGGCGGCCAGATCGAGCTCGGACGCGGGTTTCGCCGTGGCCAGCTCCCGGAGGGTCGCGTCGTGAAGGACGACGTACGCAGGCACCTCGTCAACACGCGCGCGCTCGAGCCGCCAGGCGCGCAGGCGCTCGAAGAGCCCCTCGTCCGCAGGGCCGGCCGAGGCCGCGGCGCCCGCGATCCGGGGCAGGTCCGCTCCCGGAACCGCTCGTAGCAGCCGGAAGCCGTCGTCGCTCTCGAAGGCCTCGAGCGCTCCGGTGGTCTCGAGCAGCTGGATCCAGCGCTTCACCTCGGCCGCTGTGGCCGACGCGAGCAGGCCGAAGTGCGCAGAGCGCTGCGCTGAGCGCGGCGCGCTCAGCGACCCCCGCAGCATCGCCGCGAGGCCCGTCCGTCCGAGCGGCCAGCGCAGTCCGAGCACGGCGGCGTGAATCGAGCCCGCGATGTCGTCTGGGAGCGGGGCGATCTTGGCGGGCTCGGAGCTGGCCACTTGCAGCGGAGCGCAGACGTCGCACATGCCACAGTCCTCCGTCATCGTTTCGCCGAAGTGTTGGGCCACCTGCCCGTGCCGGCAGGCCGTCGACTCGGCGAAACGTACGAGCCGGTCGGCGCGCGCCAGCGCCTCCCGCTCGTAGCGCGCGAGCAGGGCGTCGATCCGGGCGGCGGCGTCGGGAGGCGGTTCCGGGACCTCGATCTGCATCGCCCGGCCGGAGTCAAAGCCGCGCCGGACGAGGCCGACCTGCTCGAGCATCCCGACGAGCACGCGCGGATCGGGCTCCTGGCCGAGCTCCTCCGGGGCGACCTCTCGACGCCCGCGCAGTCGTGCGTAGATCGAGCGCAAGTGGTCCACGGTGGGGATGTCGGAGCGCGCGAAGCGGCGCAGCTGCTGGGCGTCGGCGCGGCTGGCGAGCAGCAACGTGTCCGATGCGCGCCCGTCTCGGCCCGCCCGACCGACCATCTGGACATAGCTTTCGAGCGACTCCGGGTAGTTGTAGAGCGCGACCAGGCGGATGTCGGGCTTGTCGATGCCCATTCCGAACGCGGTCGTGGCGACCACTGTCTGGACGCGGCCTTCGATGAAGGCCTCCTGAGCGGCGGAGCGCTCCTCGGGGTCGAGCCCCGCGTGATAGTGGACGGCGGCCAGATCGTGCACGCGCAGGGTCCGTGCCAGGTTCTCGCAGCTGCGCCGTGAGCGGGCATAGACGATCGCCGACGCTCCGCGGAGGTCGTGCAGACGGCGCACCAGCGTGCGGAGCCGGGCCTCCTCGCCGTCGACGATCTCGACGTCGTAGCGCAGGTTCGGCCGCACGACGCTGGTGCGGACGACCTCCGGCTCGCGGCCGAGCGCGGTCGCGATCTCACGCTCGGTGGCCGGCGTCGCCGTCGCAGTCATGCCGAGGATCGCCGGCTTGCCCGCCGTTCCACGACCAAGCGCGTCGAGCGCACGCCGGATGAAGAGGTAGTCGGGCCGGAAATCGTGCCCCCACATGCTCACGCAGTGGACCTCGTCGATCACGACCAGCCCCACGTCGATGCCCGCGATCGCCTCGAGGAAGCTTCGCTGACGAAGGCGCTCCGGCGCGACGTAGAGCATCCGAAAGCGGCCTTCCGAGACACTGCGCAGCCGCGCGGCGGCCTCGTCGGGGTGGAGCGAGGAGTTGATCAGCGTGGATTGGGACGCGACCTCTGGCGGGAGCTTGTCCACCTGGTCCTTCATCAGCGCGATCAGCGGCGAGAGGACGAGCGTCGGCGTCGGCCGGAGCATCGCGGCGAGCTGGTAGGTGAGCGACTTCCCGGAGCCGGTCGGCATCAGCGCCAGCGTGTCGCGGCCCTCGACCGCGGCTCGGACGACCTGCTCCTGGCCGGGCCGAAAGTCCTCGAATCCGAACATGCGCGTCAGCGCGGGCCTCAGCTCGCTCATGCGAACGAGTGTAGGTAGGCGATCGGAACGCATCCGTGACGGATGCGTCACGAATCCGTGGCGCTACGCGGACGCTGCGGTGAAGAGCGGCGCTCCGCTGGGCGCGTCCAGGCCACCGTCGGGCTCGAGTGTGACCGCGACCATCTGCCCGGCCGCCACGGGCCGCGTCAGCAGCGCGACCCCGGGCCGCTCGAAGAGGCCGGCCCGCTGGGGTACGCCCTGTTCGAAGACCCAGATCTCGTAGTCCTTGCCCGGCGGCGCGGGCGCGAGCTTTCTGACCACCAGGGCGGCCTCGCCGCCCGGCGCGACCACGAGATCGGCTTTGCCGCTCTCGCTGGGGAATGTGCGCGCGTCGGGGTTCTCGAGCACCCTCAGCTCGCTCTGCGCGCCGTCCAGGTCGCTCGAGAGCGACGTCGCCCAGATCCCGAGCCCGATCGCGGCGACCGCCGCCACAGCCGCAACGGAGGATAGCGCCGGCACGACGAAGCGGCGCGGACGGAGAGGGACGACGTTCGAGCGCTCGCTGCGCGCCTGCTCGAGGATGCGCCCGCGCAGCGAGGCGGGCGGCGTCGGACCGCCTGCGGCGTGGGCGAGCGAGCCCGAGACCTGCCAGAAGCCTTGCAGGTCCTCGCGGCAGCGCTCGCAGGAAGAGAGGTGCTCCTCGAACGTCGATCGCTCAGCGGGATCGAGCGCGTCGAGCGCGTAGCCGGCGGTCAGCTCGTGAACGTCCATGCATTCCTCTCCGCACCCTCATCGAGTAGCTCCCGCAACCGGGACAGGCCCGAGAACATTCTGCTCTTGATCGTGCCCAAGGGCTCGCCGAGCCGCTCCGCGAGCTCGGATTGCGTGTACCCGCCGTAGTAGGCGAGCTCGATCGCCTCCCGCTGCTGGTCGGGGAGCGCTGTGAGCGCGGTCTGCACCCGGGTTCGCTCGAGCCGCAGCCACGCCGCCTCCTCCGCCGAGCCCTCCGACGGCTCGGGCGCGGACTCGATCGGCTCGGTGCGCCGCCGCTGCTCGCGCCGCACGAGGTCGACCGCACGCCGGTGGACAAGGGTGAGGATCCACGTCGACGCCTTCGCACGCTCGGGGAGAAAGGAGCCGGCGCTCCGCCAGAGGCCGAGAAACGCGTCCTGCACGGCGTCCTCCGCGAGCGACTCGTCCCGCAGGATGCGGTAGGCGAGCCCGTAGGCGACTCCGCCGACTCGGTCGTACAACTCGGCGAGCGCCGACTCGTCCGAGCGCGACACGAGTGCGACGAGCGCCTCGTCGGAGAGGTGGGCGAGGTCGCGGCTGCGCACGGTGACGGGCTGAGCGTAAGCGAGCACGGTCGTGGTTCGCAGGGCGCCGCAATTCGGTTCGCGGCAGGGGCGACCGAACCGATCCCGCCGGCCCACCGAACCAGCGCCGTCAAACGACCAGGAGTGTGGGAAATGAAGAAGGCAGCATTGGGCGCCGCCGCTCTCGGAGCAGTCACCGTTGCGGCGCTCGCCGCGGCAGTGGTCGGCTCCGGGCCAAGCGCCGGCACCGCCTCGAGTCACCGTGAGGCACCGCTGATCTCGGAGGACCCGAGCGCGGACAACACGGATCTGTATGCGTTCCGGAGCCCGGACAAGCCGAGCACCGTGACGATCGTCTCCAACTGGATTCCAGCCGAGGACCCGGCCGCAGGCCCGAACTACTTCACGTTCTCGCCGAACGCGAAGTACAAGATCAGCATCGACCGCACGGGCGACGCGCGGGCGGACACCGTCTACGAGTTCCGCTTCGGCCGGTCGGCCGGTCCCGCGTTCCTCGGCAACACCGTCCAGAGCTGGTCCGTGTGGAGGAACAAGAAGCTGTTCGCCCGGGGCAAGACGCCGCCGAACAACATCGGTCCGCGCTCGACTCCGAACTACCGGAGCCTCGCGGCCAAGTCCGTCGTCACCAAGGGCGGGACCTCGATCTTCGCCGGGCAGCGCGACGACGCGTTCTACGGCGACATCGGCTCGATCTTCGACCTCGTCGGCTTCCGCAAGGGCACCGGAAACGCAGGCGGCGGCAAGGACTTCTTCGCCGGCTACGCGGTGCACGCGATCGCGCTGCAGATCCCGATCTCGGAACTGAACGCGAAGAGCTCGACGATCGGCGTGTGGTCCTCCACCGAGCGGCCGAACGTGACCGTCGGCGGGAAGCTCCGCCGTGGCTGGACGCAGGTGTCCCGGATCGGAAACCCGCTCGTCAACGAGGTCGTCGTGCCGACGCCCTTCAAGGACAAGTGGAACCGTTCCGTACCCGTCAACGACAAGCAGTACGCGGGCCCCGTCCTGACACCGGTGCTCGCGAAGCTGATGAATCAGCTCTACAAGCTCAATGCGCCCGAGACGAACCGCGACGACCTGGTCGCCGTGTTCGGCACCGGCGTCAAGGGCCTGAATTACACCGGCCCGACCGTGGCGGATCTGCTGCGGCTGAACTACTCGATCCCGGTGACGCCGAACGGCAAGGTCAACCGGATGGGAGTGATCGGCGGCGACAACGCCGGCTTCCCGAACGGCCGCCGGCTCGGCGACGACGTCATCGACATCGCAGAGCAGGTCATGGCCGGCTTCCTGAAGGG
>DATLDK010000023.1:0-41780 GCA_035525905.1 Gaiellaceae bacterium
CGCGACGGAGTCGCAGATGCGCGCGTGGACTGCCGCCGCGCTCGCGGGCCAGAAGCAAATCGCCGCACGGCTCTCGCGTGAAGGCATCCAACTCGTGCCCGACTTCGTCTACACACGCACCTTCAACGGCTTTGCGGCGCCCATCGACGGGAGGGCGCTCGCCCTGCTCGTGCGCGATCCGGACGTCGCCGGTGTCTACCCGGTGCGTGCCGCTTATCCCGCCTCGCTGTCACGCGCCGAGCTGGCTGCGCCCCAGTTCGCGGCGGGCGGCGGACGCCGGCCCGACCTCGTCTTGCCCGGGTTCGACGGCAGCGGGGTGACCATTGCGCTGCTCGATACGGGCGTGGACGCCACACATCCCTTCATCCGCGACCGGTTGCTCGACGGCATCGACATCCTGGATCCGGACGCGCGGGCGCTCGCACGGCCCAGTCCCAAGGAGACGATCCGCCTCGAGCGTCACGGGACTCAGATCGCCGGGCTGCTGGCAGGCAGCGGCGGTCCGGGCGGCTTGCGCGGGGTCGCGCCGGGAGCTTTCATCCTGCCGATCCGGATCGCAGGCTGGCAGCCGAGCGCTGAGGGCGGGTCCGCCATCTACAGCAGGACCGACCAGCTGCTCGCGGGCCTCGAGCGGGCGGTGGACCCTGACGCTGACGGAGACGTGCTCGACGCCGCGCGGATTGCCGTCGTCGGCGTGACGGAGCCGTTCGCCGCGTTCGCGGACGGTCCCGTCGCCCGCGGCGTCGCCGGCGCAGCGCGGCTCGACACGCTCGTCGTGGTGGCGGCCGGCAACGAAGGGCCGGCCGGGCCGGGCTACGGCAACATCGGCGGGCCGGGCGGCGCGCCCGCGGCCCTCACCGTCGGGGCCGCGGACCTGCGCCGGCAGACGGCGACGGTTCGAGTCGTCGTCCGGACCGGTCTGCAGGTCGTGCTCGACCGTGAGCTGCCCCTCGCGGGCGCGGCCGCACCCCGTGCGCCGCTTCTGCTCGGCGTCATGCGGCCGCGACGCAGCGTCGCGTCCGGGCCTGGCGGCACGCCGCTCGCACGCTACTTCGACGACGAGGGCTACAGCCTCGCGGCGGGGCGCGCCGCCTTCGTGTCGCGCGCGGCGGGCCCGGCCGACGACGCGCGCGAGGCCGTCCTCGCCGGAGCAGCCGCGATCCTGGTCGACGGCGTCGTGCCGGCCGGTGCTCTCGGGCTCGACGACCGCCTAGACGTCCCGGTCGTCGGACTGCCTGCGGACGCAGCGGCCGCGCTCCGGGCGGCGATCGCGCGCGGCCTCGACGTTCGCGTGTCCCTCGGCGCCCCCGGGTGGCGCGCGAACGGCAGGCGTGCAGCCATCGCACCCTTTTCCTCCCACGGCCTCGCGTTCGGCGGCGGCGTGAAGCCGGAGCTCGCGGCCGGCGGTGTCGAGCTGGTCACCGCAGATCCGGGCCGCAACGACGATCGAACGGCGCGCTACGGGACGATCAGCGGCTCCAGCGCTGCCGCAGCGCTCGCAGGTGGCGCAGCGGCTGTGCTCGCCCAGGCGCGGCCCGACCTCGGCGCGTCGGCCTTGAAAGGGGCGCTGGTCGGAACGGCCGTGCAGATTCGTCGGAGCCCGGTCGCGGCCCAGGGCGCGGGACTGCTCGATCTCGGGGCTGCGACGGCGGCAGAGGTTGTCGCCGAGCCGGCCGCTGTCGGCTTCGGCGCAGCAAACAAGGCCGGCTGGCGGTCTCTGCGCCGGATCCTCGTGCGGAACGTGTCGACGCGGCGCGTCACGGTTCGAGTGGCCGCGGCGACCGAAGGGATCGCAGGCGTCTCCGTGACGGCAAGGCCCGCCCGGCTCCGGCTTCGTGCGGGCGAGCAACGCGTCGTGACGCTCACCGCCCGAGTTTCCTTCCTGCCTCGAGGGCTCGGTGCGATCGAAGGCCGCGCGCGGCTCGAGGTCTCGGGCGGCGCGAGGATGTACGTGCCGTGGGCGGTGGCCCTCCCGGTGCAGGGCTCGGCGCTGATCGGGGTCGTCAGCCTGTCGGCCCGCAGCTTCCGCGCCTCCGACCGCGCGCCGGCGGTCTTGACGGTGCAGGCGGGCCAGGTGCGCGACCTCGCCGGACGTCGCCAGCTGCGGCCCGTTGCCAGGCTCGACGTCGAATTGTGGCGCGGGCGTGTGCGGGTCGGCCTGGTAGCCCGGCTCAGCGATGTGCTGCCCGGGCGCTACACCTTCGGACTGACGGGCCGCGGGCCGCGCGGAGCGATCCTCCGCAAGGGTGCGTACGAGCTGCGCGTGGTCGCAGTGCCGCCCGACGGGCCGACCGAGGCCGAGATCGTGGGCTTTCGGATCCGCTGACCGCATCGACCTGCTTGCGTAGACTCCCGGCCGCCAAGGAGGAGCGACCGGGAGGAGCTGCATGACGACGGCCGAAGCGCCGACCCACCTGCGCGAGAACCCGTACGCGCTCGCGCGGCAGCAGCTGCGGCGCGTGGGCGAGACGTTCGGGATCGACCCCAACTTGATCAACGTCCTCGAGCGATGCAAGAAGTCCGTGGAGGTCTCGATCCCGGTGACCATGGACGATGGCTCCGTGACCGTCTTCGAGGGCTACCGGGTCACGCACAACATCGCGCGTGGGCCGTCGAAGGGCGGCATCCGCTACCACCCGAACGTGACCCGCGACGAGGTCAAGTCGCTCGCGATGTGGATGACCTGGAAGTGCGCCCTCATGGGTCTGCCGTTCGGCGGCGCGAAGGGCGGCGTCGTCTGCGATCCGAAGCAGCTCTCGCGGCGCGAGCTCGAGGGCATGACCCGCCGCTACACGAGCGAGATCATCAACGAGATCGGGCCGGAGAAGGACATCCCGGCGCCCGACGTGGGCACGGATGCAAGCGTGATGGCCTGGATCTTCGACACGTACTCCATGAACAAGGGGCATTCCGTGCTCGGCGTCGTCACCGGCA
The DNA here is from genome assembly GCA_035525905.1 of Gaiellaceae bacterium. Lineage (GTDB taxonomy): Bacteria > Actinomycetota > Thermoleophilia > Gaiellales > Gaiellaceae > Gaiellasilicea. The sequence continues at coordinate 2,935 of DATLDK010000023.1, forward strand.
AGCCGCTGGCGATCGGCGGCTCGCTCGGACGCGAGGAGGCGACGGCCCGCGGTGCTCTCTACGTCATCACCGAGGCGCTGCAGGAGGAGGGCAAGACACCCGCGGGATCCCGGGTGGCCGTGCAGGGCTTCGGCAACGTCGGCCGCCACCTCGCACGCATGCTCGCCGAGGAGGGCGCCTTGGTCATCGCCGTCTCGGACTCGGGCACCGGTCTCCACGCGCCGAGCGGTCTCGACCTCCCAGCCGTGCTCGCGCACAAGGCGGAGCACGGGACGCTCGCGGGCTTCGCCGGCGCCGACGAGATCTCGAACGACGAGCTCCTGCTGCTCGAATGCGACGTGCTCGCACCGTGCGCGCTCGAGCAGGTGATCAGGACGGACAACGCCGCGCAGGTCAGAGCGCGAATCGTCTGCGAGGGCGCGAACGGGCCGGTGACGCCCGCAGCGGACGAGATCCTCGAGGACGGGGGCGTCCTCGTCCTCCCGGACGTGCTCGCGAACGCTGGTGGCGTCGTCGTTTCGTACTTCGAGTGGGTGCAGGGGCTCCAGGAGTACTTCTGGAAGGAAGAGGAGGTCAATGCGCGGCTGAACGACATCGTCACGCGGGCCTTCCGCGAGACCTGGGAGACACGGGAGCAGCACCGGACGAGCATGCGCATGGCCGCCTACGGGCTGGCGGTCAGGCGGGTCGCGGAGGCGACGGTCACGCGAGGTCTCTATCCCTAGGGTCGTGGTCTTCAGCGCCGCGGGCTGCCACCTCTGCGAGCGAGCTCTCGAGGTGGTCGAACAGGTCTGCGCGGGCGACTTCGAGCGCGTCGACATCGGTGGCGACCCCGACCTCGAAGCGGCCTACCGCGCATCGATTCCGGTCGTCGAGATCGACGGCGAGCGCGCCTTCACGTACTTCGTCCAGCCCGACGCGCTCCGTCAGCGTCTCGAGGCGAGCCGCTGACGGTTCCCCGGGCGGCCCCTGGAGAGCGCGGGCACAATGCGACGCGGCTGTCACCAACGTGAGGGAAGGACTGGTTTGGCGGATCGTTTGACGGTGGGAGTGGCGGCGCGGCTTTCGCGCTACCTGCAGGTGCTGACGCAGGCGAAGAAGATGGGAAAGGACCGGATTTCCTCCCAGGAGATCTCGGACTACACCAACATCAACGCCACGCAGATCCGCCGCGATCTCTCCGGATTCGGCAAGTTCGGCAAGCGCGGAGTCGGCTACAACATCGAGTCTTTGCTGGGCGAGATTCGCAAGATCCTTCGCACGCAGGGACAGCACAACATCGCCCTCGTCGGCGCGGGCCGGCTGGGGCAGGCGATCGCCAGCTCGCCGATCTTCGCGGAGCATGGGATCAACATCGCGGCGGTGCTAGACACCGACCCGGAGAAGACCGGCCACGCGATCGGGAACCTCACAGTGCAGCCCTACGCGAACCTGCGCGAGTCCGTGCGGGAGAACAACATCATCGTCGGCGTCCTCGCGGTGCCGGCGGACAACGCCCAGCGGGTGGCGAACGATCTGATCGACGCCGGCGTGAAGATCATCTTCAACTACTCCGAGGCGCTGCTCGATGTGCCTGCCGATGTGGCCGTGCACGCGTCCAACCCCGCCGTCGAGCTCCTCTACGCCCTGTATTTCCATTTGACCTAATCCCGGGGGCCCGCCCTGAGGATCCTGATCTGGCACGGTTATCTGCTCGGCGGCACGGGCTCGAACGTGTACACGCGGGCCCTCGCGCGCGAGTGGGCGCGGGCAGGTCACGATGTCGTCGTCCTCTCCCAGGAGCCGCACCCCGAGCGCTACGACCTGGGCGGGGCGAAGACGATCCGGCCTGACGTCCGCGGGCTCCTACCCGTCTTCGTGCTCGACCGCTACGAGGGCTACGAGGTCAAGCTAATCCAGGACTGCTCTCGTGCAGAACTCGACGACTGGGTCGAACGGAACGCCGCTGCCGTGCGAGAGGAGCTTCCGGCCGATCTCGTCTTCTGCAACCACGTCCTCCTCGGCGGGCCTGTCGGGGCCGCTACAGGCGCCCGTTACGCGGTCAAGGCGCACGGCTCCGAGCTGGAGTACTCGATGCGAGGCAGCCCGCCGCTGTCCGAGTGGGGGCGAGAGGCGCTCGCAGGCGCGGAGGCCGTCTTCGTGGGCTCGGCTCACATCCGTGCGGTGCTGGAGGACGTCGTCGGCCATGTCGAGCGCGTCCACGAGGTGCCACCCGGAGTCGACATCGCGGAGTGGAGGCCGCGCCCTCGCGACGAAGCCCTCGCTGGACTGCTGGAGGAAGCTCGCCAGGATCCCCCGAACGCGGGCAACGCGAACGAGCGTCTGCCCGACGACGGGAACGCTGAGCGGCTCGGCCACTTCCTCGCGGGCCGGCGGCCGACCGTCGTCTACTTCGGGAAGCTTCTCTACAACAAGGGAGTGCACGTGCTCCTCGAAGCACTGCGCGGCGTGGACGCGCGCGCCGTCATCGTCGGGTTCGGCGACTACCGGGAAGAGCTCGAGAGCATGGCCGGGCCGGACACGCTCTTCACCGGGCCGCTCGAGCACCGGCACCTCGTCCAGCTCCTTGCCCTCGCGGACGCCACTGTCGTCCCGTCGATCTTTCCCGAGGCGTTCGGCATGGTCGCCGCGGAGGCGGCGGCGGCCGGCTCACCGCCGCTCGTCGCGCGCCACTCCGGCTTGGCCGAGATCGCCGAGGGGCTCGAGCAGGAGTATCCGGCCCATCTGCGCCACCTCGCCAGCTTCGCCACCGGCGACGCGGGAGACCTGGCGGCGAAGCTCGAGGAGCTGCTCTCGTTGCCGGACGCGGACCGGGCAGCCGTGAGGGCGGCTGCTCGCAGCGCGACCGTTACCCGTTGGAGCTGGGCCGGTGTCGCCCGGCGGCTACTGGAACCGTTTAACTACGGACATGGGTGACGAGCAACGGATCGGCTACGAGGAACTGCTCACGGCGGCGCGCGAGGGCTTCGAGAACGGCACCGACTTCACCGTCGCCGTCGAGGAGGAGTTCGCGTTGCTGGATCCCGCGACGCTCGGTCTCGTCAACCGTTTCGAGGAGGTGCACGCCGCCGCGCGCGGCACCGCGCTGGAGCCCAACCTCGTCGGCGAGCTGATCGCCTCGGAGGTGGAAGTCAAGACAGGCCGCTGCGAGTCCTTCGCCGAGATTCCCGCAGCTCTCGCCGAACGCCGGGCTCAGCTCCAGGCGCTCGTCGACCCCCTGGGGATCGCGCTCGGCGCGACCGGGACGCATCCGTGGGCCCCCTGGCAGGAGCAGCGCATCATCGACACGCCCCACTACCGCCGGAACGACGAGCTGCTTCGGTACGTGGTCTGGCGCAACAACACGTTCGGCCTGCACGTGCATATCGGCATCCGCGGCGCCGACCGGGCAATCGCGGTTGTCAACGGGCTCCGCAACCTCCTGCCGGAGCTGCTCGCGCTCTCCGCCAGCTCGCCGTTCGTGGAGAACGTGAACTCCGGCCTCCATTCCGCCCGCACTCAGATCTTTACGCGCTTCTTCCCGCGCTGCGGCGTCCCGGATGCGTTCTCGTCCTGGCAGGAATACGAGGACTACGTTCGCTTCCTCTACGAGACCGGATCGGTCAACGAGCACACGCAGATCTGGTGGAGCGTGCGCCCGCACCTCGCGATCCCGACCGTTGAGATCCGCATCTGCGACGGGCAGCCCGATCTCGCGGACGCGCAGGCGCTCGCGGCGCTGTCCACCGCTCTCGCGGCGCGGATCGCGCGTGCCTACGACGAGGGAGAGCCGATCGCCGACCAGCCGCCGCGGCTGATCGAGGAGAACACCTGGCGGGCGATCCGCTACGGGCTCTCCGGCGACTTCATCGACCTCGCGAGCGGTGACGTGCTGCCGACGCGCGCCCGGCTGGAGCGACTGCTCGACTGGGTCGCGCCGGTCGCGGGGGAGGTCGGCGCCGCGGCGTATCTCGCCGTCCCGGAGCGCAATGCCGCAGAACGTCAGATCGCCCGCTTCGAGGACGGCGCGTCGCTCGCGGAGATCTACGCCGAGCAGGTCGGGATCCCGGTTCGTGGCTGAGGATCGCGTCGACGAGAGCGCGCTGCTCGAGGCGCTCGCGCAGCTGCAGGTATCCGATCTGCTCGTGCAGACGCTCTCGACGGTGTCCTCGCTCGCCTATCACCGGCTTTCCGAGGAGCACCGCGACCTGGAGCAGGTACGCCTGGCGATCGAGGCGCTACGAGCGCTCGTTCCTGTCCTCGCGGGCTCGGTCCCACCGGAGCTGGCGCGCGACTTCGAGCAGGTGACGGCGAACCTGCAACTCGCGTATGCCGACGCCGTTTCCAGCTTGTAAACACCCTAGACCTCACTTCTAGCTCCTGCAAATCCTCCCTTCGCACTAGCCGGACGGCGAGTTGTGCTTGCCCGTGCTGGCAACGCACCATGAATGCGGACGTCAATTGACCAGGCGAGGGGTCGCCAACGTATGAGGGGAGCAAGCGCACGATGAAGACGACAGCTCAGGTGGGGCGGACGCGGCAGCGAGTCGCGGTGTTCGCTGCTCTGCTCCTGTGTCTCGGGGCGACGCTCGGCGTCGTCCAGGCTCAGGCGGCGAAGAGCGGCAAGGTTCTGATTCTCGCGTCGACCGTCTCGGGCGGCACGTTCAGCGACGAGGCGAAGGCTGCCGCGGCGCTTGGTCTCGACGTGGATCTCGTGACGGACGCGACCTGGGCGGCCATGACGACCGCGCAATTCGCCGGGTACGACGCGCTGATCCTTGGTGACGCGACCTGCACCGGACTTGGGAGTGGTGCAGCCACCGCCACCGCCAACGCCTCCGTCTGGGGAGCGGCTGTCGACGGCAACGTGATCACGATCGGCACCGATGAGGTCTACCACCGCACACAGGGCGGGCTCCAGGTGACGAACAACCTGGTCGCCTTCGCAGCGGACGCCGACGGAAAGACCGGGATGATGATCTCCCTCAGCTGCTACTACCACGGCACCGCGCCTGCAACACCGGTACCGGTGCTGGCCCCGTTCGGGTCCTTCACGGCGACGGGAGTCGGCTGCTACAACGACGCGCACATCGTCGCCACGCATCCGGCGCTCACATCCCTCACCGACGCCAGCCTCTCGAACTGGTCGTGCTCGGTGCACGAGGCCTTCGACAACTTCCCGTCGGACTTCATCCCACTCGTCGTCGCCCAGGACTCGGCCGAGTCGCCACTGCCGGGAAGCAAGGGGTTCCCCGACGGAACTCGGGGCGTCCCCTATGTCCTCGCCCGCGGCGAGGGTCTGCGCCTGGTACGCCAGATCGATCTGACGCCCGACAGCGCGACCAACCCCGTGGGGACGTCGCACACGCTTACGGCGACCGTTCGCGAGAACGGCACGCCTGTGGCCGAGACTCGCGTCACCTTCACGGTTCTCTCCGGGCCGAACGCGGGGCGGACGGGCACGGATGACACGGATGCCGACGGCAAGGCGACCTTCACCTACACCGACACGGGCGGTGCGGGCACGGACACGATCCAGGCCACGTATCGCGATCGCGAGGAGCGGTTGCAGGAGTCGAACATTGCCACCAAGACGTGGGGTAGCGCTGCTGCACCTGCTTCGCCGCCGCCTGCGGACATCGGTGTGACGAAGACGGACTCCCCGGATCCCGTGTCCGTGGGCTCGAACCTGACCTACACGCTCGTCGTCAAGAACTTCGGTCCCGGGCCGGCGACGGGGGCGGAGCTCTCGGACCGCCTTCCGAGCGGGGTCACGTTCGTCTCGCTCGCGACCACCCGTCCGTCGTGCGCCTTCGCCGCCGGTGAAGTCAAGTGCGCGTTCGGGTCGCTCGCCCTGAACGAGACGGCCACCGTCACGGTCGTCGTGCGGGTCGACCAGGCCGGGACGATCACGAACACGGCCGGCGTCTCGACGACGGTCGCGGATCCGAACGTCGGCAACAACCAGGTTGCGACCGCGGTGACGACGGCGCAGGGCCCGTTCACGCCGCCCGCGGTGCCCGAGGCGCCCGTGGCCACGGGTTGTGCGCTGACGACCGGGACGCCCAGCGTCTTCGCAGGTGTCCGCTCGACTCTGACCATCCGTGCCCGCTACGACGACGGTTCGGCTCGGGCCGGTGTGACCCTCACGCTCCGCGGGGTTGGCAAGACCCAGTCGGGACGGACGGACGCGAAGGGGCTCGCGCGCTTCACGGTGCTGCCGAAACGGGCGGGACAGATCACGATCCGCGGCGCAGGCTGCGCTGCGGCCGCGACTGTGGCAGCCGTGATGTCGCAGAACTGCGCGGGCCTGTCGGTGACGCCGAAGAGCGCCACCGTCGGAGGCCGCGCGGTGATCAACGTCCGGATCAGGATCGCGGGCAAGCCGGCGGTGGGTGTGCGGGTCCTGGCTCGAGGTGCCGGGCTTTCGGCCTCTGGGCTGACGGACTCGGCAGGCGTCGCTGCGCTGCGAGGCATTGCGTCGAGCCCCGGCGTGGTCACGATCAGCGTGCCTGGCATCCTGGCGTGCTCGAGGCGAATCGGAGTCAGTGGCGCGTTCCTGCCGCCGGAAGTCACGGGCTAACGCCGCGCTGACGCTCACTCTGCTCGCGCTCTCGGTGGTCGCACCGGGAGCGCGGGCAGATCCGCCTGCCGCCTTCCCACGGGCGGGGGGGATCAGCTGGCAGGCGATCGCCGTCCGTTCGGAGCCAACCGTCGCAGCCTCACGCATCGCCCTGCTGCACGAGTTCCGCGCAGACTTCCGGCCTCAGGTCGTCTTCGCGCTCGGTCAGCGGGTGGGCGAAGACGGGCGGCTCTGGTACCGAGTCCTGCTCTCGCGGCGACCGAACGGCACAACCGGTTGGGTGCGAGCGGACGGCGTCGACACGCGGCTCGTGACGACCCGGATCGTCCTCCACCGCACCGCGCGGCTGCTCGAGGTGCAGCGTGGAGGCGAAACGATCTTCCGGACGGCGGTCGCGGTCGGGGCGCCGGGCACCGAGACGCCGCTCGGTCGCTTCTATCTGATGACGGAGTTCAGGCCGACCGACTCGTTCTACGGGACGTGGGCGTTCGAGACCAGCGCGTACTCGACGACGCTGACCGACTGGCCCGGAGGAGGGAAGATCGGCATCCACGGGACGAGCGCGCCGGAGTTGATCGGCCAGGCCGTTTCGCACGGCTGCATCCGGGTCTCGAACGCCGCCGCTACCCGCCTCCACGCTCTCGTCTCGCCGGGGACGGCGCTCGAGATCGTCAGCTAGCTCGTCGTCGCGACGAACGTCGTGCGGCTGCGGTCGACCAGGCGGTAGCCAGAGTCGAGGAAGGTATGGCCGCCGACGAACGACCGCCATGAGCCGCCGGTGGCTGCGGCGACGCGCACGCCTTCGAAGCGATACTCGAAGCGGTTGCACGCGCTGCCCGATCCGGCCCACGACTCGGCGGTCGCCATCGGTCGCCAGCGGCCGCTCGAGCCCTTCAGCATCACCGCCTGCGAGACGGGCTGCCCGTTCAGCCAGACCCGCCAGTGGTCCGGCTGACCTGACATCTCGAGAACTGCGACGCGAAAGCGGTCACCGGTGCGGACGTGCGATGCGAGCTCGACATACGCTGGCGAAGCGCCCGGACGAGCCACCTCGTAGTAGAGCCTGCTCTCCGATCCCGGAAAGGCGCTGAGGCCGATCTGAATCCAGGCGTCGGTGCCGTTCAGGCCTTGGCCGGCGCCGCCCACCCCGACCCAGGCGGCAACGTGCCCGGCCGAGACCTCCGGGGTCGAGAGAGCCGTCAAGGTGGCCCCGACGCCGTGCGCCCGCGTCGCGCTCAGCCGGCCCGCGTACGAGTACCCGCCGGCGCAGCCCCGGCTCTGGGCCGGCGCCGCGGGCGCAGCCGATGAGGCCGCGAGCCCCGCAACGATCAGGGGCGCGACGAGCCGAACTGCATGCTTCCAAAAGGACACGACGCTCGTTCATCGTCGGGGTGCCCAACGACTCCGATAGCTCAAACCCGGTACCCCCATCGAGGGATGGGGTCGCCGAGGCGCGGCGGCGGCTTGTGATAGATAATCCCCCGCGCCGGGACCACCCGGCGCTCACTTTGTGCCGGGTCAGACGGTGAAATTGGTATCGAGACGGAGGCTTGATGGATTTCTTCAATGACCATGCGGTTCTCTTCGCGCTGATCTGCGCGGGCGTCGCGGTCGCGTTCGGGCTCTACTTCACGTGGTGGCTGCTGAAGCAGCCGGCAGGCAGCGAGCGGATGCAGGAGATCTCGCGCGCAGTGCAGGAGGGCGCAGCTGCGTACCTCCGGCGCCAGTACACGACGATCGCCGCTGTGGCCGTCGTACCGTTCCTGCTGATCGCCTTCTACAACGAGCTGGGCTGGGGACCTGCGATCGGCTTTGCAGTTGGCGCGATCCTCTCGGCCGCGGCGGGCTTCATCGGCATGAACGTCGCCGTGCGCTCGAACGTCCGCACTGCGGAGGCCGCCAAGTCGGGCCTGCGCCCGGCTTTCAATGTCGCGTTTCGCGCGGGCTCCGTTGCAGGGCTGCTCGTCGTCGGGCTCGGTCTCCTCGGCGTCGCCGGCTACTACGGGGTCCTCACCGTCCTGCTCGACAACAGCCAGGAATCGGCGATCGACGACCTGATCGGGCTCGCTTTCGGCGGTTCGCTGATCTCAGTCTTCGCCCGCCTCGGCGGCGGCATCTTCACCAAGGCCGCCGATGTCGGCGCCGACCTCGTCGGCAAGATCGAAGCCGGCATCCCGGAGGACGACCCGCGCAACCCGGCGGTGATCGCGGACAACGTGGGCGACAACGTCGGCGACTGCGCGGGCATGGCCGCGGACCTGTTCGAAACGTACGCCGTGACTGCGGTCGCGGTGATGCTGCTCGGGACGGCGTTCCCGCTCGGGAATCTGCCGCTCTACCCGCTCGCCCTGGGCGGCGTCTCGATCCTCGCGTCGGTGATCGGGATCTACTTCGCGCGGATCGGCAAGGGCGGCTCCATCATCAACGCGCTGTACAAGAGCGTGCTCGCCGCCACCGTCCTGTCTGCCATCGGCTTCATCCCCGTCACGATGGCGTTCGACGAAGGCCGGTTCAGCTTCGGCGAGCTGTACGGTTCCGCGCTCGTCGGCCTCGCGATCACGTTCCTGTTGGTCGCGATCACCGAGTTCTACACCGGCTCGCGCTGGAATCCGGTCAAGTCGATCTCAAAGGCTTCACAGACCGGCCATGCCACGAACATCATCGAAGGCCTGGCTGTCGGCATGCGCGCGACCGCTGCGCCCGTGCTCGTGATCGCGGCGGGGATCATCGCCGCCTACGAGATCGCCGGTCTGTACGGGATCGGCGTCGCGGTCATGGCGCAGCTCTCGATGTGCGGGCTCATCGTGGCCCTCGACGCCTTCGGACCGGTGACCGACAACGCCGGCGGCATCGCCGAGATGGCCCACCTGGACGAGTCCGTGCGCGCGATCACCGATCCGCTCGACGCCGTCGGCAACACGACCAAGGCGGTCACCAAGGGCTACGCGATCGGGTCGGCCGGCCTCGCGGCGCTCGTGCTCTTCGACGAGTACACGCGCGGCCTCGACGAAGCGGGTCTGAACACGACGTTCGCTCTCGGCGATCCCTACGTGATCGCGGGGCTGTTCATCGGCGGCATGATGCCGTTCCTGTTCGCCGCGCTCGCGATGACCGCCGTGGGCCGCGTCGGCGGCGAGGTCGTGCTCGAGGTGCGACGGCAGTTCGCCGAGATGCCGGGGATCATGGAGGGGACGCAGCGTCCCGACTACAGCCGGGCCGTCGACATCGTCGCGAAGTCCGCGATCAAGAAGATGATGCTGCCCGCGCTGATCCCGGTTGCCATTCCGATCGTGGTCGGGATCATCAAGCCCGAGATGCTCGGGGGCCTGCTGATCGGCACGATCGTGACTGGTCTCTTCCTGGCGATCTCGATGACCTCGGGCGGCGGGGCCTGGGACAACGCCAAGAAGCTGATCGAGGACGGCCTCTACGGCGGCAAGGGTTCCGAGGCCCATGCGGCCTCGGTCACGGGCGACACCGTCGGCGATCCCTACAAGGACACGGCGGGCCCCGCGATCAACCCGATGATCAAGATCGCGAACATCGTCGCGATCCTGATCATCCCGCTCCTCGTCTCGATCCACGGGTAGCGTGAAGGGCCCCGGCGACGGGGCCCTACTCAATTCGGGCGAAAACTGCCGAAGTGTGCAGTTTTCAACTTGAAAATCCTCTCCGACCGTCTTAGGATCAGTCTGCTTGGGCAGGGCCGTCTCAGGGCGGCCACATCAGTTGAGGGGAGAAGAATGAGACCTGTTCCTTGGGCCGGGCGGCTAGCTGCGCTCGGCGTGCTCGCGGCGTGCGCTGTACCGCTCGTCGCCGGCGCAGCACCGATCGCGCAGACGTCGCTCGCAGCCGATGCACCGGCCGCCGCGGCGGGCCAGTCGAGCGAGATCTACCTCGTCGAGCTGAATGGCTCGGCGGACACCTTCCGCAAGGAGGCGAAGGCAGTCGGCCTGAAGTACTCCGAGCGCTTTGCCTACAAGCGCCTGTTCAAGGGCGTTGCGGTTCGCATCGATGCCAAGGACGCCGGTCAGCTGGCCGGAATCGCCAGTGTCTCGAACGCGTATCCCGCGCGCGTCTACACCCTCGGGCCTGAGCAAACGGCGGCTCCCGAGCTGGCGACCGCAATCAAGATGACCGGGGCGGATCTCGCCCAGGCGGCCGGCTACACGGGGGCCGGGGTCAAGGTCGCCGTCATGGACACGGGTATCGACCTCGACCATCAGGACCTCGGTGGAGACGGCAACCAGGCTGCTCCTCATCCTTTCCCGAACGCGCGAGTCCTTGCCGGCACCGATCTCGTCGGTGACGACTACGACGCCGATTCGGAGAGCGCCACGTACCAGCCAGTGCCGCATCCGGACGCAGTGCCGGACGACTGTCAGGGCCATGGCACGCATGTGGCCGGAATCATCGGCGCAAACGGCACTCCGCCGGCGGGCGCGCGGGGCGTTGCTCCCGGCGTTACGTTCGGTGCGTACCGCGTGTTCGGCTGCTCGGGGTCCGTGACAGACGACGTGATGATTGCGGCCATGGAGGCCGCGCTCGCCGACGGGATGGACATCCTGAACATGTCGATCGGCGACGCCTTCAACAACTGGCCGGGCTCGCCCACGGCCGCCGCATCGGACGCACTCGTCGATGCGGGCATGGTGGTCGTGGCCTCGATCGGCAACAGTGGCGCTGACGGCATCTACTCCGCGGGGGCCCCCGGCGTCGGCGACAAGGTGATCGGCGTCGCGTCGTACGACAACACGCACGTCCAGCAGATCGTGTTCAAGGTCTCACCGGACAACCTGGGCTTCCCGTTCGGCGTCGCGGCGGGTTCGCCGCCGGCCCCGACCTCAGGGACGATGGCGCTGGCGAGAACCGGCACGACGACGACGAACGGCGACGGGTGTGAAAACGCACCCGCTCCAGGCTCCATGACGGGCAAGGCAGTGCTGATCCGGCGCGGTAGCGCCGTGGGTGGCGTGACGTGCACCTTCTACCTGAAGGCGAGCAACGCTCAGAAGGCGGGCGCAGCGGCGGTCATTCTCTACAACAACGTCGCGGGTGCTCTCAGTCCAACAGTTGCCGGTACGCCGCCGGTGACCATCCCGGTGATCGCGATCACCGCAGCCGACGGCGCCATCCTCAACGGCCGGATTGCCGCCGGGCCGACCACGATCACGTGGGGCACGGAGCGGGGTACGTTCCCGAACTCGACCGGCAACCTGATCTCGAGCTTCAGCTCGTACGGGACGGCGGCCACGCTGGAGCTCAAGCCGGACATCGGCGCGCCGGGCGGCCTGATCCGCTCAACGTACCCGCTCGAGAGCGGCGGCTACGCCACCATCAGCGGAACCTCGATGGCCTCGCCGCACGTGGCGGGAGCGGCAGCGCTGCTGAAGCAGGCACGGCCCAGCTTGGCCGCCGCCGACTTCCGCAGCGTGCTGCAGAACAGCGCCGACCCGAAGCCTTGGTCGGGCTCGCCTGCACTCGGGTTCCTCGACGTGGTGCACCGGCAGGGTGCCGGCATGCTCGACATCGACGACGCGATCGCGGCGACCACCTCGATCTCGCCGGGTAAGCTCTCGCTGGGCGAGGGCACCGGCGGCTCGCGGACGTTGACGCTCTCCAACCGCGGCAGCAAGGCCGTCACGTACGACTTGACGGATGTCGTTGCCATCTCTACCGGCGCGCAGACATTCGGGCCGCTCGCGAGCGACTTCTGGCTGCCTGAGACGACCGTGACGTTCAGCACCCCCAGCGTCACCGTGCCCGCAGGTGGAATCGCCACCGTCGGAGTCACGATCCTGGCGGATCCGAAGCCGCCGTCCGACGTCGACGGCTTCCCGGACAAGGGGCTTTACGGTGGGTACCTCGTCTTCACGGATCATGCGGACGCGACCTCGATCTACCGCGTGCCGTACGCTGGGTTCAAAGGCGACTACCAGTCGATCGTCGCGATGCCGACCGGGCCGATCGTGGCCAAGCGGAACGCGCCGTTCGCCAAGGCACAGCAGACCTATGTGGCTGCGGCGGCGAACGAGGTCTGGACGCTGGCCTCGCCCGATGAGGTCCCGAACGTCCTGATCCACTTCGATCACCAGGTGCGGCGGCTCGAGCTGCAGGTCGTGGACGCGGCCTCCGGCAAGCCGGTCCACCCGGTGTTCTCGAACTACCTCGAACGCGAGTGGCTCGCGCGCAACGCGACCCGGCCGCCCGCGGCAGGCCCGTTCGCATCTGACGAGAACGTGTTTGCGTTCCCGTGGGACGGGACGAGGATGCACGACAATGGGAAGGGCACCGCGGATCACCGCAAGGTGGTTCCGGATGGGCAGTACAAGATCGTCGCCCGGGCGCTGAAGGCGCTCGGCGATCCGGCCAACCCGGCCGACTGGGAGGTCAAGACCTCCACAGCGATCACGATCGACCGGCCCTAGCGCCGAGCGACACCCGAAGTGAGGCGGAGGCCGGCGCAAGCCGGCCTCCGTCGTTCTGCGCCCGCGCTATTACAAAGATAATTTGCAAAAAATCCTTGCAAGTAAACCCCAGACGCCTTAGGCTGTCCTGCGTCAGGTCGCCCGTCGGATGCCGAAGACCTCAAGAGGTGTTCAGCTTGGGTCGTCGACGGAACGAACGCGAGCAACGCATACGCACGCTCCTGAACGTCCGCACCCCCTAGACCACCAGACTCATCACCCAAGCGCGCGGAGGCCGGCGAAAGCCGGCTTCCGCGCGCCTGCAAACAAAGGTTGCGGCTTGGGGATATCCGCACTACGATCGATGCGCTTGGGGAAGGGGGCCGCTCTTCGGCCTCTCAATAGGAACTAAGGGGAGAGACACACATGCGTTTTCGTTCGCTTGGCGCGCTCGGCGCGTCTGCGGGACTTGCGGCGCTTCTCGTCACCTCCGCCTTCGGACTGGCCGGAGGCCAGACCAAGGACCGGACGACGACACAGAAGTCGCACGTCTCCGCCGCGAGCTACATCGTCCAGCTTTCGGACGATCCGGCCGCGGCCTACGAGGGTGGAGTCGCGGGTTACGCGGCCACCGCCCCCGCGAAGGGCAAGAAGTTCGACTCGACGTCCAACGACGTCAAGAAGTACGTCGCCTACCTGAACGGCAAGCACGCTGATGCGGCTGCTGCCGTCGGGGCGGAGAAGTACTACGACTACGGCTTCTCGTTCAACGGCTTCGCTGCGACGATGAACGAGCAGCAGGCCGCGAAGCTGAAGAGCGTCGCCGGGATCGCGTCCGTCACGAAGGACGTGCTCCAGCAGCCGACCACCTCGACCACGCCGACCTTCCTCGGCCTGACCGATCCTGCCACGGGTCTGTGGAAGAAGCTGGGCGGCCCGTCGAAGGCGGGCGAGGACGTCATCGTCGGCGTCGTCGACACGGGCATCTGGCCCGAGCATCCGAGCTTCTCCGACCAGACGGACTACGTCTTCCGCACGGGCTCGAGCGGCAAGCGCTCGCTGGCCTACGGCCCGCCGCCCTCCTATTGGCACGGCTCCTGTCAGTCCGGCGAGCAGTTCTCGCAGGACATGTGCACGAACAAGCTGATCGGCGCCCGCTACTACCTGAGCGGCTTCGGCCACTTCGGCATCTTCCAGAACGACTACAAGTCCGCCCGCGACCACGACAGCCACGGCAGCCACACCGCCAGCACCGCGGCCGGCAACTACAACGTCCAGGCGACCGGCGCTGCTGCACCGCTCGGCAAGATCAGCGGCATGGCGCCACGTGCGCGCATCGCGGCGTACAAGGTCTGCTGGAACGGGGACGACGGCGGCTGCGCCAGCTCCGACAGCGTGGCCGCGATCGACCAGGCCGTGGCTGACGGCGTCGACGTGATCAACTTCTCGATCAGCGGCACGAGCACGAACTTCCTCGACCCCGTCGAGATCGCCTACCTGTTCGCCGCCCGCGCGGGCGTGTTCGTCGCCGCGTCGGCCGGCAACTCGGGCCCCGGCGCGTCCACCGTGGCGCATCCGAGCCCGTGGCTGACCACGGTCGCCGCCAGCACGCACTCGCGCGCTGCGGAGGCCATCCTCAAGCTCGGCAACGGCGCCACGTACACGGGCGCCTCGTCGAACGTGACGCCGACCACCGGTTCCGTGATCCTCTCGTCCTCGGCCGGTGCCGCGGGCGCGAGCGCGTCGTCGGTGGCGCTGTGCTTCCTCGGCTCGCTCGATCCGGCCAAGGTCAACGGCAAGATCGTCGTCTGCGACCGGGGCGTCAACGCCCGCATCGAGAAAAGCCAAGAAGTCCAGCGCGCGGGCGGTAAGGGCATGATCCTGGCCAACACGAGCCCGAACTCGCTCAACGCGGACCTGCACTACGTGCCGACGATCCACGTGAACGACGTGGACGGTGCCGCGGTGAAGGCGTACGTGACGTCGGCCGGCGCTTTGGCGACGGCGACCATCGGTGCGGTCTCCGGTGCGGCTCCCGCCCCGAAGATGGCCGAGTTCTCGTCTCGCGGCCCGCTGCTTGCGGGCTCCGGCGACCAGCTCAAGCCGGATGTCTCGGCTCCCGGCGTGGACGTGCTCGCGGCGGTCTCGCCGGACAGCGGTCGCGAGTTCGACCTGCTCAGCGGCACCTCGATGTCGAGCCCGCACGTGGCCGGCCTCGGCGCCCTGCTGACGCAGGCGCATCGCGACTGGACGCCGGCGGCAATGCGGTCGGCGCTGATGACGACCGGTTACGACACGCTGGACGGTGACGTGTTCGCGCACGGCGCCGGTCATGTCGCGCCGAACTCGGCGGTGGAGCCCGGCCTCGTCTACGACGCCGGCTTCAACCAGTACCTCGGCTACCTCTGCCAGGCTGGTCCCGCGATCTTCCTGAACGCGGCGGCCACCTGCGGGACGCTCACCTCGCGTGGGGTCCCGACCAAGATCACCGACTTCAACCAGGCGTCGATCGCCATCGGCAAGCTCGCTGGCGTTCAGACGACGAGCCGGACGGTTACGAACGTCGGCTCGACCGCTGCGACGTATACGTCCAAGGTCTCCGGACTGAGTGGCGTGGACGTCGTCGTGAAGCCCGACACGCTGACGCTGGACCCGGGGAAGTCGGCGACGTTCACGGTCAAGTTCACGACGAACTCGACCGCGAAGTTCAACGAGTACACGAGCGGTTACTTGACGTGGTCGGACAACGTGCACTCGGTGCGCAGTCCGCTCGTGGTCAAGCCCGTCGCCCTGGCGGCGCCGGGTGAGGTCTCGGGCAACGGCTCGGCCCAGTCGTACGACATCACGTTCGGCTACACCGGTCCGTTCTCGACCTCGAAGCGTGGCCTCAAGGCCGCTGTGACGCAGGCCGGAACGGTCTCGGACGATCCGACGAACACGTTCGTCGTCGGTGGGCCCGGCGTGACGACTCACTCCGTCACGATCCCCGCGGGGACGACGTATGCGCGGTTCGCGCTCTACGACGACAACATCCCGGCGGGCAACGACATGGACCTGTACGTGTACAAGGGCTCGACCCTCGTGGGCTCGAGCGGTAGCGGCACGTCGCAGGAGATCGTCAACCTGACCAGCCCGGCGGCGGGCACCGACTACAAGGTGTACGTCCATGGCTGGCAGACCGCAGGTGGTGGCACGACGAGCTACACCCTCTTCACGTGGGCGCTCGACAACACCTCCGCCGGCAACATGACAGTGACGGCGCCGTCGTCCGCGACGACGGGAGGGACGGGCAAGATCGATCTGTCCTTCACCGGTCTGACGGCCGGCACGCGCTACCTGGGCGCGGTCGACTACTCGAACGGTTCGCCGATCGGGTCGACGATCGTCTACCAGAAGCCGTAGGGGAGTCCTCCCCAAGCTGAACGACCGAGGGGCCGGCGGAAACGCCGGCCCCTCGTCGTTTCGCGTCTCTAGACTGCAGCGGTGCCAAGCCGGCGACGCAGGCAGGTCGAGCTCGAGCGCGTGCTCGGAACGCCGGCGCTCTTCGCCACCGCGTACGGCAACGTCGGGTCCTCGATCTACTACGCGCTCGGCCTCACCGCCGTCTTCGCGCTCGGGCTGACGCCCCTCGTCTTCGTCGTCGCCGGCGTCATCTTCGCCGCCACCGCTGCGACCTACGCCGAAGGAACGGTGCGCTTCCCGGAGGCGGGGGGCTCGTCGAGCTTTGCCCGGCACGCCTACAACGAGCTCGTCTCGTTCGGTGCTGCCTGGGCGCAGATGCTCGTGTACATCGTCACGGTCGCGACGTCCGCGTTCTTCGTCCCGCACTACCTGTCCATCTTCTGGGAGCCCCTGCGCGAAAACCCCTGGGACGTGGTGGGCGGTGTGATCGTGATCGTCCTCCTCGTCGTGTTGAACATCGTCGGCGTCCAGGAGGCGGCGAAGCTGTCGATCACGCTCGCGATCGTCGACTTCGCCACGCAGGTGCTACTCGTCGCGCTCGGCTTCGTGCTCGTGTTCAGCCCCGAGATCCTCGTCGACAACATCCACTGGGGTGTCGCGCCGAGCTGGGGGAACCTCGCGATCGCGATCCCGGTCGCGATGCTCGCCTATACCGGCGTGGAGACCGTCTCGAACCTGGCGGAAGAGGTGCGCGATCCCGTCAAGAACGTGCCTGATGCCTACAAGCTGGTGGCGTACGCGGTCTTCGCGATCTATTTCACGCTGCCGCTGATTGCGCTCTCCGCTCTGCCGGTCAAGCTCATCGACGGGGAGCTGACGACCCTGCTGGCCCTGCCGCCGGACCAGGGCGGCTACGCGAACGACCCCATCCTCGGAGTCGTCAAGAACCTGGGCATCGAAGGCGGCGTGCTCGATGCGCTCGAGGTGTACGTCGGGGTGCTCGCAGCCACGATCCTCTTCATCGCGACCAACGCAGGCGTCATCGGCGCCTCACGGATCACGTACTCGATGGCGACCTACCGGCAGATCCCGGAGGTCTTCCGACGGCTCCATCCCCGGTTCAAGACGCCGTGGCTGTCGATCCTTCTGTTCGCCGGTATCGCGCCGATCGCCGTGATCCTGCCGGGCGACGTGGAGTTCGTCGGCACGCTCTACTCGCTCGGTGCGACGCTCTCGTTCACGGTTGCCCACGCGTCGATCGTGCGGATGCGGATGCGACCGAGTGGGGAGGAACTGCTCTATCGGGCACGTCCGAACCTGACCCTCCGCGGTGTCGACTGGCCGCTGTTCGCGATCTTCGGCGGGCTCGCGACCGGTGTCTCGTTCGCGGTCATCCTCGTCCAGAACCCGACGACGCGCTGGGTCGGGCTCGGGTGGATTCTCTTCGGCTTCGCGGCGTACACGCTGTATCGGCGCCGCGCGGTCGGAGCATCGCTTCGCGCCACCGTCAAGGCGCCGCCCGCCTACGGCCCTGCGCTGGCGCTCGAGTACCGCCGGCTGTTGGTGCCGGTCGTTCCGGGACAGGCGTCGGACGACGCGTTCGATATCGCCGCCAGCCTCGCGGCCGAGCGCGGCTCGCTGATCATCGCCGTGCACGTGATCGAGATCCCGCTCGAACTGCCGCTCGGCAGCGAGAAGCCCGAATTGGAGGAGCTCGCCGATCGCGAGCTCGACGAGGCGCGCGCGATCGGCGACTCGTACGGGGTCAACGTGATCCCACGGCTGCTCCGCGGTCGCAGTGCCGGCGCCGCAATCGTCGAGGAAGCCGAGCGTCGCGGGACTGAGATCATCGTCGTCGGCGCGCCGAAGAAGGCGATCGGGCGGCGTCGGCGCGCTGTCTTCGGCGGGACGGTCGACTACGTGCTCAAGAACGCGCCCTGTCGGGTGATGGTCACCGCCTCGACGGAGGATTCGTGAGGCTGTACCGGAGCGTCGTGGCCGCGATGGCGCTGTTGTTCGTCGGGCTCGGCATCGCCTTGCTCGCGGTCACCGCGGCCCACGGCGGAGGGGTGCTCGGATTTCTCCTCGGGGCCATGTTCGTCCTCCTCGGGGTCGGCCGGTTGACGTTGCTGCGGAAGGCGGGGCGCTAGTGGCGAGGAAGCTCAGCGGCTTCCAGCGCGTGCTCGACGCACCCGCGCTGTTCTCCGTCGCCTACGGCGAGATCGCCTCGTCGATTTATTTCGCGCTCGGGATCGTTGCCGCGTATGCCCTCGGCTTCACGCCGCTCGTGCTGCTGGTCGGCGGCGTCTTCTTCCTGATCGTGTCGCTCTCCTACGCGGAGGGGACTGCGGCGATCCCCGAGACCGGCGGTGCGGCCACCTTCGTGCGCCGGGCGTTCAACGACGTTTTTGGCTTTCTGACCGGCTGGGCGCTCTTCCTCGACTACCTGATCGTGATCGCGCTCTCCGCGCTCTTCCTGCCGCACTACCTCGGCACCGCTCTCGGTCTCGACGGGTTACGCGAGTCGCCGTGGGACGCCGTCACCGCCGTGTGCGTGATCGCCGCGATCGCCGGGGTGCGGCTCTCAAGGCGCTCGCAACTGCACGCCGGGGGCATCGTCGTTGCCGGCCTCGACCTGGCAACGCAGGTCCTCCTCGTGATCCTGGGGCTCTCACTCCTCTACTCGCCCGACCTGCTCACGCAGGGGACGTCCCTGGGGAGCTCGCCAGAGTGGTCCGACATCGCCTTCGCGCTGCCGCTGGCGATGCTCGCGTACACGGGACTCGAGACTGTCGCGAACCTGGCCGAGGAGACGCGCGAGCCGGGACGGACACTGCCGCGCAGCCTGTTCTCCGCGATCGGCCTCGTCGTCGTGCTGACGGTGCTGATCGCGGCCGTCGGGCTGTCGGCCTTCCCCGTCGAGAACGGCAGCACCGCGCTCGGGGCGGAGTGGCTCAAGGCGCCGCTCGCGGGGATCGTCGACGCGCTCCAGAGCTCGCTGCCAGGGTGGTTGGGGGACGTGCTGCGCGTGTACGTCGGGCTCACCGGCGCGCTCGTCCTGCTCGCCGCTGCGACCACCTCGATCTCCGGCTTCACGCGCCTGGCGTACTCGCTCGGCGAGCACTCGCAACTGCCGCGCAGCTTCGGGCGCCTCAACCGCCGTACGCTGGTCTCGCCGCAGGCGATTCTGGCCGCGGCGGGGATCTCGATGGCCATCGTGGTCGGCACCGCGTCGACCGGCGACGACATTGCGTTCCTCGCCAGCCTGTACTCGTTCGGAGTCCTGCTCGCCTTCGCCGCCGCACAGCTCGCGGTGATCCGCCTCCGTTACAAAGAGCCGAACCTGCCGCGTCCTTTCCGGGCACCGCTCGCCGCTCCACTCATCGGCGCGCCACTCGCGATCGCGATCTGGATCGTGTCGATGGTCACCCATCCTGGCGCGCGCTACGCGGGTCCGCTCTGGCTCGCGGCCGGCCTCGTCGTGTACCTCCTGGTTCGCCGCAACGCGCGACAGGGCGTGTTCGCTGGTGTCGGTCCGATCGCGCAGCTGCCGCCCGGCGCCGACTTCGCACGCGTGCTCGTGCCCATGAAGCTGGGCCCGATCGGCGAGGAGATGATCGCAACGGCGGTCGCGCTCGCGAAGGAGCGAGACGCGAGCGTCCATGCCCTGTTCGTCATCCTCGTTCCGCTCGACTCGCCGCTCGACGCTCCCATGCTGGAGAAGGAGGAGCAGGCGGCGGCGTCGATGGCCGAGGCGGCGCTCCTCGGCGAGGAGAACGAGGTCCGCGTCGAGCCGGTCTCCGTTCGCGCCCGCTCGATCGGCAAGGCGATCGTCGAGCAGTCGATCGAGCGGTCGGCCGATCTCATCGTGCTCGGCTCGGCGCCGCGTTGGCGCCGGCAGTCGACCTTCTTCTCGCCGACGGTCGACTACGTGCTGCGCAACGCGCCGTGCGAGGTCCTCGTCGTCGCCTTCCCCCAGGGAGTCCTGGAGGAGGACGTTGTGGCTACCCTGAGATCATGAATGTGGTCATCGTAGGCAGCGGCCGGGTCGGCTCCTCGATCGCGAAGCTCCTGCAGTCGGAAGGCTGGGATGTGACCGTGATCGACGAGAAGGAGGAAGCACTCAGCCGGCTTGGAGCGAACTGGCCCGGCGGCTTCGTGGTGGGGCACGGGATGGATACGGAGATCCTGCACAAGGCGGGAATCGAGGACGCTGACGCGGTGGTCGTGGCGACGAACGGGGACAACACGAATATCGTCATCGGACAGGTCGTGAAGAAGCGCTACGGCATCGACTGTGTCGTGGTGCGCGTGCTCGACCCGGCGCGTGCCGACTTCTACGCCAAGCGCGGGATGCAAACCGTCTGCCCGACGCAGACGGCAATCTCCGTGCTCGCCGACGCCGTCCGAGCTTCGCAGATGCAGGAGGTGACAGCCTGATGTACGTCGTCGTCGCCGGCGGAGGAAAGGTCGGCGCGAACGTCGCACGCTCCCTGCTCCGCATGGGGCACGAGGTGACGCTCGTCGAGCAGCGGCCGTACCGCTACGAGCGGCTCGAAGAAGAGTTCGAGCATCAGGTCCTGCTCGGGGACGCGACCGAGCTGCACGTTCTCGAGAAGGCCGGAATCGCTCGGCCGCCGGATCTCGTCCTGGCCGTGACCGGCGACGACGAGGACAACCTCGTCATCTGCCAGATCGCACGCGAGGGCTACAACGTGCCGAAGGTGATCGCGCGCGTGAACGATCCCCGCAACCAGGCGCACTTCGAGCTGCTCGGCATCACCCAGACCGTGTGCGCGACGTCCAACATCCTCGGCCTGGTCGAGCACGAGGTGCCGGAGCACGAGCTCGTACACCTGCTGGAGCTCCGCAACGAGAATCTCGAGATCGTCGAGGTCCTGATCGAGGGCGGGGCGCCCTGCGCCGGTAAGCGAATCGACAAGCTGAACCTGCCCGACGGCGCGCGTGTGATCTCCGTCGTTCGCTCCGGAGTCGCTCAGATCGCAGACGGCGACACGGAGATCAGAGCGGGTGATCAGGTGCTGGCGATCCTCGAGCCCGGCAAGGAGGACGAGCTGCGCCGTGCGCTGATCAAGGCGCCGCGTTGAGGCGGATCCTCGTGGCCGGCGCGCTCTGCGCGCTGGTCGCAACCTGCACGGCGGGGGCAACACAGCAGCAGGCCGCGCAGGCGGCGTTCAAGCCGCGTGCGGTGGCGAGTGGCTTCTCGGAGCCGCTCTACGTCACCGGCGCCAAGGGAGAGCCGGGGCGGCTGTACGTCGTCGAGCAGGGCGGCAGGATCCGGGTGCTCCAGAACGGTAAGCGGCGGGCCGCGCCCTTCCTGGACATCCGCAGGCTCGTGACAGCGGGAGGCGAGCAAGGGCTCCTCGGACTCGCCTTCCATCCGTCCTACCCGAAGGTGGCGAAGCTCTACGTCCAGTACACGGCGGGCGGCGGATCGACGAGGGTGGTCGAGTACCGCACGAACGGGACGCGCGCCTTCTCGCCGCGACTGCTCTTCTCGAGCCGGGACCCGTACGGAAACCACAACGGCGGCATGCTCGCGTTCGGGCCGAACGGCCGCCTGTTCTTCACGATGGGCGACGGCGGCTCCGGCGGCGATCCGCAGAACCGTGCTCAGAACCCACGCTCGCTCTTCGGCAAGCTGCTGTCGCTCAACGTCGCCACCAAGGGGCTCAAGGTCGAGGCGATCGGCCTGCGCAACGCCTGGCGGTTCTCATTCGACCGCGCGAACGGCGACCTCTACATCGGCGACGTGGGCCAGAACTCGATCGAGGAGGTCGACTACATGCCGGCCGACAGCGCCGGGGTGCAGAATTACGGCTGGGACGTCTACGAGGGCCGCTCGAAGTACGAGGACAAGGCGCCGGGACCGGGAAATCTCGTTTTTCCGGTCGCCCAGTACAGCCATGATGCGGGCTGCTCGGTCACGGGTGGCTACGTCTACCGAGGCTCGAACGTCTCCCTGCAGGGCCGCTACATCTACGGCGACTACTGCACTGGGGTCATCTGGAGCTTCAAGATCGCCGGAGGGAAGGCGGATGACCTCCGCGAGGAGCCGTTCACGATCCGCAACCTGGCCTCCTTCGGTGAGGACACCGCGGGCGAGCTCTACGCCGTCTCGCAGGGCGGCACCGTCTACCGCCTGACGCCGTGACACGCGCCACGTAACAGTGTGTTACTTGGCGCGGCGTACACGCGGGCTCTGCCCGAGGGCCGCGTAGGCGAGGGCGTTCAGCGACTCGTTCAGGTTTCGTAGCTCACGCGCCATCAGCTGGTAGCCCTCACCGAGCTCGGCCTGGCGGTTCATTCGGGCGAGCTCGTCGCCGATCCGGTCGAGGCGCTCGAGAATCGCCTCGAACTGCCGGTCGGGCATCTCCTTCGCTTCCATGCCGAGCAATCTAGCGCGGCGCGATCAGGTCGTCGCGGGTGCGGACGACCGTGACGTCAGGGCCCAGGCGTTGCAGCGCTCCTGCGCCCGCTTCGACGGCGTCGACTCGACGCGCCGCGCCCAGCTGAGCGAGCGCGACCCTCGCCAGCTCAGCCGGAGCGTCGGTGAAGACCGCCAGTCTCACTCCTTCGCCCTGGAGCCGCCGCAGCGCCGCGCTCACCTCCGCCGCCGGCCGGAGGTAGACGGGCGCGCGATCCTCGGCGAAGCGTTCCAGCAGGGTTCGCCAGTTTCCGGCTCCACGCGCGTCCAGCTCGGCGGCCGCCGCCCCGCGGTCGTCGGGAAGCCCTTCGACGTCGAGCACGCGTGCAGCATCCGCGAGCCAGTCGCGCCAGAGCGAGCGCGTGTCGCCGAGAACGTCCAGGTCGATGGCGAGCCTCACCGGCCGTACCGGCGCCAGACCGCAACGCCGAGCGCGACACCCGCCGCGTCGATCAGGACGTCGAAGGGCGAGCCGTGCCGACCTGCCACGAACAACTGGTGCACCTCGTCCGTGGCGGCGTAGGCGATGCCGAGGCCGAGCGCCGCACGTTCTGCGCCGACTGCGCGCAGCAGCAGCGCCCCCAGCAGCGAAAACTCGGCGGCGTGCGCCAGCTTGCGCAGGACGAGATCCCACGTGCCGAGCCCGCTGCCGAGATCCGGAACGGCGGAGAAGGCAAAGATGACGGCCGCCCAGAGAACGACCGGCGCCCACAGGCGCAGCGCGGCGGAGGTCGGCACACGACCATGGTAGGCTCCCGCGCACATAAGGAGCACGGTGAGGGAACCCGGTGCAAGTCCGGGACGGTCCCGCCGCTGTGAGGGGAGACGCCCGACGCGAAAACGCCACTGGCCGCAACGCCGGGAAGGCCGCGAAGGGGGAGCCCCGAGTCAGAAGACCTGCCGCGCTCCCACTCGAACCCCTCGCGGAAGGAGGATTCGTGCTTCGCAGATCAGCCGTTCTCTCGTTGCTTCTCTTCGTGGCCATCGCGCCCGCTGCTCTCGCGGCGACGGTCAAGATCCGAGTCGAAGGCAAGACGACGACGATCTTCGGTGCCACCCAGCCGACGGTCGCCGCCGACAACGCACTTCAGGCCCTCGACGCGGCCAGCTTCGCCGGCGAGTTCTACTACGGCAAGACGACGTCGAGCTTCGGCGACTACGTCAGTCAGATCGGCAAGTACCCCGGCGATCAGTCCACGGGCTGGGTCTTCAAGGTCAACGGCGTCTCGCCGCCGGTGGGCGCCGACAAGGTCGTCCTGAAGGACGGTGACGTCGTCCTCTGGTATCACGCGACTTTCGGTCCGACGGGCGGCCCGAGGACGCTCGACCTGAAAAGGCTGCCCGCCAACTGCTACGTCGTCGAGTCGGTCAACGACGCCGGCGCACGAGCGCGGGCCGCTGGAGCGACGCTCACGGCGGACGGGAAGCGCTTCAAGACGAGGGACGGACGGGCTTGCATCGGCAAGCACGTGAGCGTCGTTCGCGCGATCCTCCCAGGCGCCGTCCGCTCGAACGCGCTGCGGTGATCCCGCGCGCGCTCAGTGCGCTCGCGGTCCTCTTTCTCTTCGCCGCCTGCGGCGGCGCTGGCGGCGAGGAGGGGACGGCGCAGCTGTGGGTCACGCGTGATCGAGGCGCCGAGCTCCTCGTAGACGTCCGGGTCGACGCGGGGCAGACCCTCATGCGGACGCTCGCCTCGGAAGTCGACCTGAAGACGCGCTACGGCGGGCGCTACGTCCAGTCTGTGAACGGCCTCGAAGGCAGCCTGCGGCAGCAGCGCGACTGGTTCTGGTTCGTGAACGGCTACGAAGGTGACCGCAGCGCGGCCTCCTACAAGTTGCGGGACGGCGACGTCGCCTGGTTCGACTATCGACGTTGGCAGCGCGAGGGCGAGGCCCGGGTCGTCGTCGGAGCCTTCCCGGAGCCGCTCCTGCACGGCTACGCCGGACACTCCCGCCCGGTGGCGATTCGCTACCAGCCCGCCGCCGCTCGCCGAGCACGTGAGCTCGCGCTTCGGTTCCCCGGCGCCGACCTGCAGGCGCTGCCCGCGCCGGCCCCCGCCGGATCCAACGTCCTGGAGGTCCGGGCCGGACCCCCTCGGCTCACCGGCGAGTTGCTCGGGCAGACGGCCGGCGATCCGGTGCGCTTCGTCCTCAGCGGCTCCCCGGCCTTCGAGCGGCGGTTCAGCGTCAGGTGAGCCCCGGGCCTGGAGCAGCCCTGCTCGCCGCGGCCGGGGCGGCGGCGCTCCTGACCGACCGGCTCCCGGCCGTTGCGCTGCTGGCCGGCGTCCTGCTGTGCGTGTGCCTTCGCGCTCCCTCGGAGCGGCGCGGCGTCTATCTCTTCGGGGCGCTGACGAGTGGCCTCGGCGTGCTCCTCCTCTCGCCATTCCTCTGGTCGAGCCCGGACGGGACGATTCTCTGGACAGGGCCGACGATCCCCGTCCTCGGGCCACTCGACGTGACGACGACTGAGCTCTGGGAGGCGGGGCTGAATGCGTCGCGCCTCGTTGCCCTCGGGCTCGCGTTCGCCGCGTACGCGCTGTTGCTCGATCACGACCGGCTCGTTGCAGCCGCGGGGATCGCACGCCGCTCTGCGCTCGCGGTCGCGCTGGCCACTCGCCTCGTACCCTCGCTGGAGCGAGACGCCACGGGACTCGCCGAGTCGGTGCGCGGGCGGGGAGTGCACTTGGAAGGAGCACGTGGCTATGCGACGCTCCTGTCGCCGCTCATGGCCGGGTCGCTGGAGCGCGCCACAAACCTGGCGGAGGCGATGGAGGCGCGGGGGTTCGGCCGCTCCGGCGTGACGCGCGCCCCGCGGCCGCCATGGACGCTTCGTGACCGGTTCGCGCTCGGACTCGCCGCCCTGCTCGTCCTGGTGGCGGCGCTGTGGCTCTAGTCGCAGTCGACAGGCTCTCGTTCTCCTATCCGTGCTCTTCGCCGGCCTTGCGAGACGTGTCCCTCGCGCTCGAGCCGGGCGAGGTCGTCGCGCTCCTCGGCCCGTCCGGCTCCGGAAAGTCGACGCTGATCCGCGCGCTCGCGGGCCTCGTTCCCCACTTCCACGGAGGCCGGTTCGAGGGACGGGTCGTCGTGGCGGGGCTCGACACGCGCGACACGCGTCCGGCGGCTCTGGCAGGCACCGTTGCGACGGTCTTCCAGGATCCCGAGGACCAGGTCGTGATGACGATCGTCGCCAACGAGGTGGCCTTCGGGCTCGAGAACCTGGGCGTGGCGCCGAGCGAGATCTGGCGGCGCGTGGAGCGCGCGCTCGACTCGGTCGATGCGCTGCACCTCTGGGGACGGAAGACGACGGAGCTTTCGGGAGGCGAGCTGCAGCGTGTCTGCCTCGCCTCTGCGCTGGCGCTCGAACCGCGGTTGTTGCTCCTCGACGAGCCGACGTCGCAGCTCGATCCCGAGACCGCAATGCTCTTCCTGGCGGCAGTGGAGCGGCTCGGTGCGACGGTTGTCCTGTCCGAGCATCGCGTCTCGCGGGCGCTCGAGCTCGCGACGCGCGTCGTCTTCGTGGACGGCGGGCGTGTCGTCCTCGACGCCCCGCTGGGGCCGGCGCTGCAGTGGCTCGCGCGCGAGCGCCCCCTCTACACGAAGGTTCGTGGTTCGGAAACACAAGCTCCTTCCGGTGCGGTCGTGGCGGCGCTGCGCGGGGTGTCTTTTGCGTATCGCCAGGCCATGCCCGTTCTCGACGGGGTCGACCTCGAGGTGCGACGCGGGGAGATCGTGGCGCTCGAGGGGCCGAACGGGGCCGGAAAGACCACCCTGGCGCGCATCGCCGCCGGCCTCGTCGAGCCCCAGGTGGGGACGGTTGAGCTGCGGGGTCGAGCCGGGTACCTGGCCCAGGATCCGGGGCGCTACCTGGTCAAGGAAACGGCGGTGGCAGAGGTCGCGCTCGCAGTGAACGGGGATGAACAAAGGGCTATCGCCGCATTGGAGCGCGCCGGCCTCGGTTGGGCCGCCGACCGCCATCCCCGGGACATCTCGAGCGGAGAGCGCGAGCGTCTCGCCCTCGCCGCCGTCGCGGTGGCCGAGCCGGACCTGCTGGTCCTGGACGAGCCGACGCGCGGCCTCGACCCGGAGCGCAAGGCGGGCCTCGGTGCGTGGCTGCAGGAGTACGCAGCCGCCGGAAGGGCCGTGCTTCTCGCTACCCACGACCGCGACCTTCCCGCGCACCGCCGAATCGGACTGTGTGTTTCAGACGCACAGGCTTCCGAGGAGCGCTCCGTTGGCGTCTAGGGTCGCGGCGACTGCCGCCGCGGCCGGGCTCGCGGTCGCCGCGTGGGCTGCGCTCGACCCTGCCCGCGGCGGGATTGCGACGCTGCTCGCGGCCTGCGCCGTGCTCGTGGCGGGCTTCGCCTGGCTCGAGGGCGGGACCGTCTCGGCACGCGATCTCACGCTCGTCGCGACCCTCGGCGGGCTCGCTGCGGCCGGTCGTGTCCTCTTCGCGCCGGTCCCGAGCGTGCAGCCGGTGACGGTGATCGTCGCGGCGGCCGGCGTCGCGCTCGGGCCGAGGCGCGGCTTCGCAGTCGGTGCGCTCGCGGCGATCTCGTCGAACTTCTTCCTCGGCCAGGGCCCGCACACCCCGTGGCAGATGCTTGCCTGGGGCGGGTGCGGCCTCGCTGCCGGCCTCCTGCGTCCGCTCCTCCGCCGCCGGTCGGCCTTCGTGGCGTTCGTGCTCGTCCTCGGCTTCGCGTTCGGAACGGTGATGGACCTCTGGCTCTGGCTCGCGTTCTACCCACACACCGAGGCGGCGCTGCTCGCACGCCTCGCGGCGGGCGTCCCCTTCAACGTTGCGCACGCGGCCGGGAATGTCGTGCTCGCGCTCGTCGCGGGGCCCGAGCTGCGACGCGTACTCGAGCGGTTCGAACGCAAGTCGCGGACGGAGGTCGTGTGGGCGTGAAGCTGCTCGCGGCCGTCGCCCTTGCAGCAACACTGGCGACGCCCGCCGCCTACGTCCAGGCGCAGCAGCGCGAGGACGGGGGCTTCGGCGACGCGCAGATGACGGCGTGGGCGACGCTCGGCCTCGTGGCGGCTGGGGCGCCGACCGGCGCTGCGGCGGGCTATCTCGCCCGCCAGCAGCCCCCGAGCGCGACCGATGCGGCGCTGATCGCGATGGCTCGCGCTGCCGCCGGAGACCGCCCGGACGACCTATTGCCGAGGCTTCGTGCGCACCGGCCGGGCAAGCTCGTGAACGCGACGATCTGGACCCTCCTCGCGCTGCGGCAGGCGGGTGAGCCCGCACCGGCGACGCTCGTCCGCTCGCTCCTGAAGGCGCAGCGGCCGTCCGGCGGCTGGCCCTGGCTCGCCGGCGCCGCCGCCGACGCCAACGACACGGCCGCCGCCATGCAGGCGCTACGCGCAGCGGGTGTTCGCGGACGCCCGCTCCAGCGTGGCGTCGTCTTCCTCCGCCGCCACCAGAACCCCGACGGCGGCTTCGAGCTGACGCAGGGACGCGGTTCCGACACCCAGTCGACCGCGTGGGCGATCCAGGCGCTGATCGCAGCCGGCGCCAGCCCGGGACCACCTGCCTTCGGCTACCTCCAGCGGATGCGTCGGCCCGACGGCAGCTACCGCTACAACGCGCGTTACGTGACGACGCCGCTCTGGGTGACCGCTCAGGTCCTGCCCGCGCTCGCGCGCAAGCCGTTCCCGCTCGCTACCGGTTGACGGTCGACATGTCGGGATACCGGTCGCCGGCCGCGACTCCGGGCGGAAAGACCCGCTCCAGCCGCTCCAGATCGTCGGGAGAGAGCTCCACGTCCGCCGCCCCGGCGTTCTCCTCGAGATACGAGCGCCGCTTCGTGCCCGGGATGGGGACGATGTCGCCGCCGCGCGAGAGCACCCACGCGAGCGCGAGCTGAGAGGACGTAACGCTCTTGGCGGCGGCCAGCGCCTCGACCTCCTCCACGAGCGCGAGGTTCTGCCGCAGGTTTTCCGCCTGGAAGCGGGGCCCGCGCCGGCGGAAGTCCTTCTCGTCCAGCGCGTCGACCGACTTGATGCGGCCCGACAGAAAACCACGTCCGATCGGGCTGTACGCGACGAAGCCGATGCCGAGCTCGCGGATCGTCGGCAGCGCTTCCGGCTCCGGGTCGCGCGTCCAGAGTGAGTACTCGTTCTGCAAGGCCGTGATCGGATGGACGGCGTGGGCGCGGCGGATCGTCGCAGGGGCAGCTTCGGACAGCCCGAGATAGCGCACTTTCCCCTCCTGGACGAGCTCGGCCATCGCGCCGACCGTCTCTTCGATCGGCGTCGCCAGGTCGACGCGGTGCTGGTAGTAGAGGTCGATCGTCTCGATCCCGAGTCGGCGGAGCGACCCTTCGCAGGCGGACCGGACGTACTCGGCGCTGCCGTTGATCCCCAGGAACTCCCCGCGGTCACCGCGCACGTTCCCGAACTTCGTCGCGACGACGAACTCGTCGCGACGGCCCGCGATCGCCTTGCCGACGACCTCCTCGTTCGTGAAGGGGCCGTACATGTCCGCGGTGTCCAGGAAGGTGATTCCGAGCTCCTGCGCACGCCGGATCGTCGCGATCGCCTCTGCCTCGTCGGCGGTTCCGTAGAACTCCGACATACCCATGCACCCGAGCCCGAGCGCCGAGACTTCGAGCCCCTGCGTCCCGAGCTTGCGCGTGTCCACGTCCTGACCATAGCGGCCGCTAGCATCGACGGAGTGCCCGTCGCGTCGCCCGAGCAGTACCTCGCGAGCCTGAATCCCGCCCAGCGGGAGGCTGTCCTGCACACCGAGGGCCCGCTGCTCGTGATCGCCGGCGCGGGGTCCGGGAAGACGCGTGTGCTCACCCACCGGGTTGCCCACCTGATCTCCGCCGTCGGGGTCAAGCCGAACGAGATCCTGGCCATCACCTTCACGAACAAGGCCGCCGGGGAGATGCGCGAGCGCCTGACGAACATGCTCGGCCCGGTCGCGCGGGCGATCTGGATCCTCACGTTCCATGCCGCTTGCGGCCGGATCCTGCGCTCGGAGGCCGAGCGGCTGGGCTATCGCTCCAACTTCACCATCTACGACTCCGCCGACCAGGTCCGTCTCGTCAAGCAATGCCTCGACGACCTGGAGAAGGACCCGAAGCGGTTCGTCCCCCGCGGCATCCACGCGCAGATCTCGAACGCGAAGAACCAGCTGATCACGCCCGCGCTGTACGCCGAGCAGCTCTCGTCGTTCTACGAGCAGACGGTGGCGGAGGTCTACGCGCTCTACCAGAAGCGCCTGGCCTCCTCGAACGCGGTCGACTTCGACGACATGCTGATGCTGACCGTCCAGATCCTCGAGTCGTTCCCCGACGCGCGCAAGCACTGGCAGAACGCGTTCCGCTACGTGATGGTCGACGAGTACCAGGACACGAACCATGCCCAGTACCGGCTCCTGCAGCTGCTTGCCGAGCAGCACCACAACATCTGCGCGGTCGGCGACCCGGATCAGTCCATTTACGCCTTCCGCGGCGCCGACATCCGCAACATTCTCGAGTTCGAGCGCGACTTCCCCGAGACGAGGACGATTGCGCTCGAGCAGAACTACCGCTCCACGAACGCGATCCTCGAGGCTGCGAACGCCGTCATCGCCCACAACTCGGAGCGCAAGGAGAAGCGGCTCTGGTCGGAGCTCGGCGACGGAGACCCGGTGCGCGTGATCGAGGTGGAGGACGAGCAGGCGGAGGCGCGGTACGTGGCCGCGCAGATCGCGGGCCTCGTCGAGGAGGGCTTCGCCGGCAACGAGATCGCGGTCTTCTACCGCATGAACGCCCAGTCGAGAGTGGTCGAGCAGACCCTTCGGCTGCATCAGATCGGTTACCAGGTGATCGGTGGGCCGCGCTTCTACGAGCGTGCCGAGGTCAAGGACGCGATCGCGTACTTGCAGGTGCTGGACAACACCGACGACGCCGTCAGCCTGATGCGGATCGCGAACAAGCCGAAGCGCGGCATCGGCGACACGACGATCTCGCGGCTCGTCTCCTATGCGGAGTCGCACGGGATCAGCCTGTTCGACGCCCTCGCCCATCCAACCGAGGCTGGTCTCGGGACGGCTGCCGTGAAGGCCGTCTCCGGCCTGAGGAACCTGCTCGACTCGCTCCGCGCTGCGGCGCAGGAGTACGAGGTCCCGGAACTCCTGCAGGAGGTGCTCGCCCGCAGCGGCACGCTCGAATCGTACGAGGCCGAGCGCACGATCGAGGCGCGCGGGCGGATCGAGAACCTCGAGGCCTTCGTCGACGGCGCGCACGAGTACGTGCAGCAATCCGAGGAGCCGACGCTCTCGGGCTTCCTGCAGGAGATCTCGCTGTACTCCGACCAGGACGCGCTCGACGGAGAGCGGTCGAACGTGACTCTGATGACGATCCACAATGCGAAGGGGCTCGAGTTCCGTGCCGTCTTCGTCGTCGGGGTCGAGGAGGAGATCTTCCCGAGCTCGCGTTCGATCGAGGAGCAGGGTGTGGAGGAGGAACGCCGTCTCTTCTACGTCGGCCTGACCCGCGCGGAGGAGAAGCTGACGCTCACCCACGCGTCCTCACGCCTGCTCTGGGGCAGGACGACCGCGCACCTCCCGTCCCGGTTCCTCGACGAGCTGCCCGATCGCCACGTAGAGCGTGAGCGGCTGCGGCCGTCATCGTGGCGCAGCTACGGCTCGCCCGCGCAGACGCGCGAGATCGCGCCGCGCAGCGAGCATCCCGATCTCGCGACCGGCGACAGTGTCCGGCACGGCACGCTCGGCGAGGGCGTGATCACCCGGATCGAGGCGGGAGGCGTCGTCACCGTCCGCTTCGCGAGCGACGGCAGCGAGCGCAAGCTGATGCTCGACTACGCCCCTCTCGAGAAGATCGTCTGAGAGGATCGGAGCGTGACGATCGAGATCCGCGCACCGGCGGAGGACGAGCTTCGCGCCGCGATGATCGCTGCCGAGGTCGCTTTCGGGAGCGGCGCCATCGAGGACGACGACTGGGAGCGCGAGCGCCAGGCGCTGCCGGCGCCGCGAGCGCTCGCCGCGTTCGACGGAGCCAAGCCGGTGGCGCTGGCCGGTGCCTACAAGTTCGACCTGACGATCCCAGGCGGTCAACTCCCGTGCGCCGGCGTCACCTGGGTTGGGGTGATGCCGACCCACAGGCGACGCGGAATCCTGCGCGACCTGATGCGCCACCAGCTCGAGGACGTGGCGGGATGGGGTGAGCCGATCGCGGCGCTCTGGGCCTCCGAGGCAGGCATCTACGGCCGCTACGGCTACGGGCAGGCCGCCTCCAACGCGCAGATCAAGTCGAACACGGCGCGTTTCACGCTGCGCAGACCGGCCTCCGGCTCGGTCCGCCTGGTCGATGCGGAGGAGGCGCTCGCGCTCTTCCCTCCGGTGTACGAGCGCCTGCGGGCAAACCGGCCGGGGATGATCACGCGCGACGAGCGCTGGTGGAAGGAGCACCGGCTCGCCGACCCCGAGCGGTGGCGGCGCGGCGCGAGCGTGAAGTTCTTCGCCGCCGTCGAGATCGACGGAGTGGTGGAGGGGTACGCCTACTACCGGGTCAAGGACGAGTGGGAGGACGGCTTCGCGAAGGGCCAGGTGCGGGTGACCGAGGCCCTCGCCGCGTCGGTGGAAGCCGAGCGGACGCTCTGGGGTTTCCTGCACGGGATCGACCTCGTGACGCAGGTCGAGGTGTACGGGTTCGATCCTGCCTCGCCGCTGCCGCTGCTGGTTCGCGACCCGCGCGCGCTCGGCCTCCGCGTCGCCGATGGGCTCTGGCTTCGGCTCGTCGACGTCGAGGCCGCCCTGCGCGCCCGCTCCTACCGCACCGGTGACGCGGTCGTCTTGGAGGTGCGGGACGAGCTGCTCGGCTCGAACACCGGGCGCTACCGCGTGGGAGACGATGCGGGGCGGACGGACGACACCGCCGATCTCGCCCTCGACGTCGCCGATCTCGCATCCGCCTACCTCGGCGCCTACGACTTTCACCGCCTCGCCCGCGCCGGCCTCGTCGAGGAGCGGGTCGAAGGCGCGTTGGAGAAAGCATCGCTCCTCTTCCGCACCGACCTGCCGCCTCACTGTCCCGAGGTGTTCTAGGTGGCGTGGGACGTTCGTCCGACGAGCGATCTCGAGGAATTCAAGCGCGCGGTCGGCGCGATCGGGCACTACTTCGGGGGCTGGCCGGCCGATGAGGAGGCGGCACAACGGTTCGCCAGCAACCTGCCGCTCGAACGGATGCACGCTGCCTTCGACGGCGATCGGATCGTCGGCGGGGCGGGCGCGTTCCCGTTCGAGCTGACCGTCCCGGGCGGCACCGTCGCCTGCGGCGGCGTCACCGTCGTCGGAGTCCTGCCGACGCACAGGCGCCGTGGCGTGCTGACGGCGATGATGCGCACGCAGCTCGAGGACATCCGCCGTCGCGGCGAGCCGATCGCTGCGCTGTGGGCCTCCGAGGAGGTCATCTACCGCCGCTTCGGCTACGGCCTCGCGTCTCTTGCCGGCGAGATGGCGCTGCCGAGCGGTTATGCCGGCTTGCGGGAGCCGCCCGACCCGCGTGCCGTGGCGCGCCTCGTGCCGCTCGACTCGTGCAAGGACGTGATCGCGCCGATCCACGACCGGGTGCGCCTGCGCACGCCCGGCATGTTCGCGCGCACCGACACCTGGTGGGAGACCCGCAATCTCCCAGACCCGCCGGAGCGGCGGCAGGGTGGGGGCGAGAAGAACGTCGTCGTGCTCGAGCTCGACGGCGAGCCGGCCGGCTACGCGTTCTACCGGATCCACACGAAGTTCGAGGGCGGCGCGTCCGTGGGGCATGTCGACGTGATCGAGGCGCTGGCGGACGGGCCTGTCGCCACGCGCGAGCTCTGGCGCGTCCTCCTCGACATGGACTGGAAGGCGACCCTGAACGCGTTCCTGCTCTCGATCGACCACCCGCTCATGCACCAGCTCAGCTACCCGCGGCGGATGAAGCTGCGCCTCGGGGACGGCCTCTGGGTGCGGCTCGTCGACGTGGGTGCAGCTCTTTCTGCACGCGCCTACGGTGGCGACGGCGCCGTCGTCGTTGACGTCGAGGACGCGTTCCTACCGGAGAACGCGGGCCGCTGGCGGGTCTCCGCGGGCGGAGCCGTGCGAACAGAGGACGATGCCGATCTCGCGCTCGGGGTCGGCGAGCTCGCCTCGACTTATCTGGGCGGCTTCACCTTCGGTGAGCTCACGCGCGCGGGTGTGGTCCGCGAGGTGAGGGACGGCGGAGCCGAGCGTGCGGATGCCGTCTTCCTGACCACTGCGCCCAAGCCCTGGTGTCCCGAAATCTTCTGAGCTAGCGGAAGCGTCTGTGCAGCGCCGCCTTGGCGGCGATCGCGCCGGGGCCTCCGTGTACCCCTCCGCCGGGGTGCGCCGACGCGGAGGCGAGGTAAAGACCCTTCACCGGAGTCTCGGGACGGCCGAGCCCGGGGATCGGACGGAAGACCAGCTGCTGGTGCAGCTGCGACGTGCCGCCGTTCAGCGACCCGCCGCGGAGGTTCTCGTTCGCCTGCTCGAGGTCTGAGGGCTCCCATACCCGGCGCGCGCGTACGAGCTGGCGGAAACCCGGGGCGAGCGCCTCGATCCGTTCTTCCATCCGCTCCACGAGCCCGTCCGTGCTCGCGCCGTGCGGAAGATGCGTGTACGACCAGGCAACCTCTTTTCCGGCCGGCATCCGGGAGGGATCCGCCATCGAGTACTGCCCGAGCACGAGAAACGGGTTCGACGGGACGAGGCCGCGCGCGATCTCGCTCTGGGTGACGCTCAGCTCGTCGAGCGACTCGGCCACGTGCACGACCGGGGCCCGGCGGGCATCTGCGGCCTCCCACGGAATCGGAGCGTCGAGCGTCCAGTCGACCTTGTAGGTGGCCGGATCGTGCTCGAACCTTCGGATCGCTCGCAAGACTCGTCCCGGCACCGACTGACGTGGCAACAACTCGAGGTACAGCGCCACTGCGTGGACGTCGGCCAGGATCGCCTTCGTCGCGCTGACGTCGCCGGCGGACGAGCGCACCGCCCGTGCGCGGCCGCGCTCGACGACGATCTCGGTGACCCGGGCGTTGCAGGTGACGCGGCCGCCTCGGGATTCGAGCCGGCGAATGAGGGCATCGGTGAGCGCTGAGGCACCGCCCCGGGCGCACGGGTAGCCGACCGTCTGCCCGAGCGCGCACAGGAACCAGCCGAAGAATCCGCCGAGTGAGGACTCGGGCAGCAGATCGGTGTGCATCGCGTTGCCGGCGAGCAGTCGACCGCCCCCGTCGCCTGCGAAGTGCTCGTCCGACATCCGCCGTACCGACAGAGCCCCGAGCCGGGCGAACTCGAGTAGATCGCGCCGGAGTGCAAGGGCTAGCCTGAGTCCGGCCCGGACCGGCGGAAACGGCGTCGTCATGGCGTGCAAGAAGGGGTCGCCGACGCGATCCCAGTAGGCGTAGAGCCGCCGCCACGCATCGCCGTCCCCCGGAGCGAACGCGTCCAGCGAGCGCGCGGTCTCGTCGAGATCGCGCGAGAGCGACACGCACGATCCGTCCAGCGCGGGATGGGCGAGCGCGAGCGGACCGTGCGCCCAGTGGAGCCCGAAGCGCTCGAGCTCGAGCTTCCTGATCGGTGGCGACGCCGCGGCCAAGGGGTAGAACGCGCTGAACTGGTCGTTGACGTATCCGGGCTCGATCAGCTCGCCGCTCTTCACCGCTCCGCCTGGCCGAGCCTGCGCCTCGAGCACCTCCACCGACCAGCCCGCGTCCGCGAGCAGGTTCGCGGCGACGAGGCCGTTGGGGCCGGAGCCGATCACGATGGCGTCGGGCATCGGGCCTTGCGTCTCCGTCCGCAGTTTGCGGCAAACGACCCCCGGAGACAGTGAGCGAGTGGCAGAGACCGAGATCGAGATCGCAGCATCCCCGGAAGTCGTCTGGTCCGTGCTCTCCGACCCTTACGCCTACGCGAGCTGGGTGGTGGGGACCAAGCGCATCCGCGGTGCAGATGCCGGCTTCCCGGAGGTAGGCACCCGTTTCTACCACTCGCTCGGCATCGGGCCGATCACGCTCAGCGACTCGACGTCCGTGTTGAAGTCGGATCCTCCGCGGCTCTTGTCGCTCGACGCCCGCATGGGCGCGCTGGGTAGCGCCCGGGTCGACCTCGAGCTTCGCGATCACGGTACGGGCACGCTCGTGCACATGACCGAAACCGGCGCCCGAGGTCCCAGCAGGATCCTCGCACCCGCCGGCGATCTGCTCCTGCGCGGCCGGAACGTGTGGTCGCTCGAGCGCCTGAAGGAGATTGCGGAGCGTCGTGCCTGAGGGGACGGTTCTGGTCACGGGCGCGAGTGGGCACGTCGGCGCCCGGCTCGTGCAGGCGCTCCGGCGTCTCGGGCGACCTGTGCGGGCTCTTTCGCGCAGGCAGCAGGAGTCCGTCGACGGCGTCGACTGGGCGGTCGGCGATGTGGCCGACCGCGGGTCGCTCGATGCTGCGTTCGAGGGTGTCGACCAGGCCTTCTATCTCGTACACGGGCTCGCGGATTCCGCCGACCTCGAACAGGTCGAGCTCGACGGCGCGCGGACGTTCGCGGCCGCGGCGCGCGACGCCGGTGTCGAGCGGATCGTCTATCTCGGAGGTCTGGCGCACGGTGACGGGCTGTCACCGCATCTACAGACGCGGCACGACGTCGGTGAGACGCTTCGGCTCGAAGGCCCGCCCGTTGTCGAGCTCCGCGCGTCCGTCGTGATCGGCGACGGCAGCGCGTCCTTCGAGCTCGTCCGCAAGCTCGTGGACAACGCGCCGGCGCTTGTGCTGCCCGACTGGACCGACACGGCCTGCCAGCCGATCGCGGTCGACGACGTCGTCGCCTATCTGACGGCAGCGCTGGAAATCGAGCTGACCGAGTCCAGGATCTTCGAGATCGGCGGCGCCGACCGCATCACCTACGGCGAGCTGCTCGAGCTCTACGCGGACGCGGTGGGCAAGGCGCCGCCGACGGTGAAGGTGCCGGTGCTGCCCCTGCCCGTCCCGGCGCTCCTGTCGCGGCTCGCACCAGAAGAGGCGCGCGTCTGGCTACGACTGGCGGAGGGAATGCAGTTCGACTCGACCGTTCGCGATCACAGTGCCGCCGGCGCGTTCGACCTCCAGCCGCGGGGAGTGCGTGACGCGATCGACGCAGCCCTCGCCGAGGCTGAAGCGGCCTGATCCGGCTGCTACCCTGCCGCGCTGAATGCTGCGGCCATTCCTCGGCGCGCTGTGCGCCCTCCTCGCCAGCCTGATCCTCGTCTCCCCCGCCAGCGCCGTCCCGGACGTGCCGCTGGACGTCTACCTCGAGCACATCGAGCCCCTGACGCTCGCCTGGCCGGCCGCTGGAACGGTCACGGACGGTTACGGCCCGCGCTGGGGCCGGATGCACTCCGGCATCGACATCGGCATCCTGACGCGGCTCGACGTCCACGCGGCTACGAGCGGCACGGTCACCGCTTCGGGTTGGCTCGAGGGCTATGAGGGCTACGGCAACGTCGTCACCGTGGACTCGGGGAGCGGTTACTCGACGCTCTACGCTCATCTGAGCGCGTCGCACGTCGTGCCCGGCCAGTGGCTGGAGGAGGGCGATTCCATCGGCCGAGCGGGCTGCACGGGCTCCTGCACGGGCACGCACCTGCACTTCGAGTTGCGCTTGAACGACGTGCCGATCGACCCAGCGCCCTACCTCCGCTAACTCCCCCATCGGAGTGATGGCAGTGCCAGGGGCCCGCACTACCCTGCCCGAAGCCCATGACACGGACGCTCCTTTTGCGGAGCGCGCTCGTCGTCCTGCTCGCCTCTCTCGTCGTCGCCCCCGTGGCCTCGGCACGCACGGACAACGCCGCGCGGCTCCAGATGGTCTGGCCTGCCAGCGGCGTCGTGACCGCGCGCTTCGGCGAGTGGCGCGGCAGCCACCGCCACGCCGGCATCGACATCGGCTTGCTGCGCACGCTGCGGCTCCGAGCCGCCACGGACGGCATCGTGCGCGAAGTCGGCGATGTCCCCGGCTTCGAGGGCTACGGCGTGATCGTCCTCGTCGACCTTCCGGGCCCGTACGACTCCATCTATGCACACCTCGCGAGCGCAAGCGTGAAGCGCGGCCAGCACCTCCGGAAGGGCCAGCGCATCGGCACGGCCGGCTGCACCGGCAGCTGCAGCGGCACCCATCTCCACTTCGAGGTGCGGCGCGCAGGCGTTCCGATCGATCCGATGCGCTTCCTGGGCTAGACTCGGCCCTCCTTCGGAGGGCGGTTAGGTAATTCGGCGACGCGCACTTGTCGACGGCGGCGTGATCGTCGTTCTCGCGGCCTTGATCGGTTGGGCGCTTTCGCTCGCGACGACGCAGGTCAGGAACTGGTTCGTGATGACGGACGAGCTGTACTACGAGCGGCTCGCCGTCTCGATCGCTCAGACCGGTTCCCTGCTGCCGAGGCTTCACGGCGAGTTGGTCGCGAATGCCAATCAGCTCTATCCGCTCCTCATCTCCACCGTCTACGGAGACGGCAACGTTGCGGCGAGTCTCGAGGCCGCCCACCGGATGAATGCGTTCCTGTTCGTGTCGGCTGCGGTCCCGGTGTTCCTGCTCGCGCGGCTCTCCGGCGTCGGCAGGGCCGCGAGCATCTGGGCAGGTGCGCTTGCCGCCGCCGTGCCTTGGGCCGTTCTCTCCTCCTTCCTGCTCACGGAGGTCGTCGCCTACCCGGCCTTCTGCTGGGCATTACTCGCGGTCACCTACGCGGTGGGGCGGAGCTCTGAAGCGGCGGACGCGCTCGCCCTTGCTGCAGTCGGCATGGCCGTCGTCGCGCGAGTCCAGTTGGTCGTGCTCGCGGCGGTCCTGGTGGCGGCCGTCCTCGCGAGGCACGTCCTCGTCGCAGTCGCCGAAGGCGGGCGAGGGCGGGAGCTGGTGGGTGCAGTGGCACGTCGATTCGTCCGGCGGCGGGTGCTCCTGGTCGCTTTTGCTGCGGGCCTGATCGTCGTCGGCGGGCCGATCGTCAGCGACCGCAGCGCGGACTGGCTGGGCTCGTACGCCGTCACCACCGAGCACGTGCGG
>DATLDK010000037.1:0-19202 GCA_035525905.1 Gaiellaceae bacterium
CACGTCAAGGACTCGAAGAAGCGGCTCGACGGACGCCGTTCGATCCTCGCCTCGCATCTCAACTTCAGCGAGGAGGCACGCGGGTGGGACTTCGTCTCCCCCGGTCACGGCGACGTCGACTTCGGGGAGCTCTTCCGCGCGCTGAACCGGATCGGGTACCAGGGCCCGCTCTCGATCGAGTGGGAGGACAGCGGCATGGACCGCGACTGGGGCGCGCGTGAGGCGCTCGCCTTCGTCCGCAGAACGGACTTTTCACCTTCCGAGATCGCGTTCGACGCAGCCATGCAGAAGCCGGGGTCGTAAGCAACAGAGCAGGGCGCTGTCCTCCTGCAGCACGAGGGATCACTGTCGGCGGCGAAGGGCTCGGGAATCGAGACCCGGTCGTCTGTGCCGGCCCGCGGGCCGTTTAAGGGCTTTGGCGGAGACACATGACTGAGGGGGTTGCGTGTCTGCTCTTCGTCGCGGTGCAGCGGGTGCAACGAGGGTCGCAGCAGTCCTCTCGGCGCGCTGCCGCGTCGACGCCTGAAGAAAAAATGACGGAAGGAGAAGCATGGGGTCGAGTCAGAACCAGTTGGTGAAGCACATCGACGAGGCGATTGCGATGGAGGAGAACGTCAAGCGGATGCTCGACGGCATGATCGAGACCACCGACGATCCAGGCGTGATCGACCTGCTCGAGCATCACAAGCTCGAGACGGAGGAGCAGTCGCAACGACTGCGACGGCGCCTCGACGCACATGGCGCCTCCCCGTCGATGGTGCGCGAGGCCACGGGCATTCTCGGCGCGCTTGCGAAGCTGCCCCTGGACATGGCTCGCGGCGAAAAAGCCGGGCGAAACGCGCGGGACGGCTACGCGACGGAGCACATGGAGATCGCCGCCTACCAGCTACTGGAGCGGGTCGCGACGCGTGCGGGCGATGAGGAGACCGCCGAAGTAGCTCGGCTGAACCGTGCCGAGGAGGAGGCGATGGCACGCAAGCTGGACGAGCACTGGGATCTCTTCGCCGACCAATCCCTGCGCGAGGAGGGCGTCACGGCCTAAGTCGGTCTGGGGCCGGGACGGCATCGTCCCGGCCCTCGGCACCGCCGGCGGGCTTCGCAGGCCACAAGGGGCGCGCCCCGAGAAGGTGCGGTCCTCCTCGAACACGATCGGACCCGTTGAGTCGCCCGGGAGAGGGGCTTGGGCGGCTCGGGCGGCACGGTCGCTGGGCGCGCCCCGCCTGCACTTTCGCCCGCAACCCAGCGACCCCCTTCCTACGGATCCGCATTCGACCGTGTCAGAGGCTGATCAGTCGAGGCGTGAGCTCGCCGTTCTCGATCCGAAGCTCCAGCATCGTGTGGGCGGGAGAGCGGCGGCGCTCGGTCGGACTCCCGGGATTGAGCATCCAGACTCCCTGGTGCAACTCCACCTGAGGCACGTGCGAGTGCCCATATAGGACAGCCGCGCAGCCGGGGAAGCGACCGCGGAGACGCTCCTCCCGGCCTTGGCGCGGTCCTCCGTCGTGGGTCATGCCCAGCCGCAGCCCGTCCGCGTCATCCACCACCAGGAACGCCGGTAGACGAGCGCGCAGGTCGGGGGCGTCGGCGTTTCCGTGCACAGCCCGAACGGGTGGACCGAGCGCGCAGAGCGCCTCGTAGGCCGCGAGCGAGGAGTGGTCGCCAGTGTGCAGGATCAGCTCAGCCGCGCGCAGACGGTCGACGCACTCCGGCGGCAGGGTTCGACGCCCGCGCGGGAGGTGCGTGTCCCCCAGCACGGCGACGATCATCTTCCAGCTCCCGCGGCTGGAAGCGATCGGCAACCGGACGCAGCGTGTAGCGGGCGGTCGCGCGCGGCAAAACATCGGGTATGGAGGAAATCCGCGCCGAGACCTGGTCGCAGCTGCACGAGCTGCTGTACGAAGACTCGTGGCACGAGAAGCTGCGCCGCTTTCGCTCTGATCGTGTCTTTCGCGGCCAGCAGGACGCCGCGCGAGACCTCCGGACCAGCCTCGCCCGGATCGGCGGCGACTACGCCGACCTCGAGCGGCATCTGCTCAGGAACTTCCGCAAGTACGCCCATCGCGATACGCGGAACGAGAACTTCTGGGACTGGCTCGCTGTCGCGAAGCACCACGGCCTGCCGACGCGTGTGCTCGACTGGACGCACTCTCCTTTCGTCGCACTCCATTTCGCGACCGCCACGCCCGAGTTGTTCGGCGTCGACGGCGTCGTGTGGACACTCGACTACGTGCGTGCTGCGGAGCATCTGCCGGAACAGTTGCGAACTCTGCTCGCCGATGAGGGCTCCAACTCTTTCACCACCGAGATGCTCGCTCAGTTTGCCGCCTCGCTGGAGGAACTCGACGCCCTCGCGCGAGACGAGGATTTCGTGCTCTTCCTCGAGCCTCCGTCGCTCGACGACCGGATCGTCAACCAGTTCGCCCTCTTCTCGCTCATGTCGAGCGCCGCAGCCGATCTTCATGCATGGCTGGAGGGCCATTCCGAGCTGGTCCGCCGCATCGTGGTGCCGGCCGAGCTGAAATGGGAAGTCCGGGACAAGCTCGACCAGGCCAACGTCACCGAACGCGTCCTCTTCCCCGGCCTCGATGGCATCGCGCTCTGGCTGCGGCGGCAGTATTCGCAGCGCGCGACGTAGCTACCGGTCGCATACCCCATAGGGGTATGATGCTCGGCATGAGTGTAAATCGGCTTGCTTTCAGCGCCACGGCACACTGCCTGACGGGGTGTGCCATTGGAGAGGTGCTCGGACTGGTCGTCGGCACCGCACTCGGGTGGGGCAACGCAGCCACGATCGCGCTGTCCATCGGGCTGGCGTTCTTCTTCGGCTACGCGCTGACGATGCTGCCGTTACGGCAGGGCGGGCTCACACTCACGGCAGCCGCGCCCCTTGCGCTCGCCTCCGACACGCTCTCGATCACCGTGATGGAGATCGTCGACAACGCGATCCTGCTCGTCATACCCGGCGCGATGGAAGCAGGGCTGACGAGCCCGCTCTTCTGGGGCAGCCTCGTCGTCGCGCTCCTGATCGCGGGCGTCTTCGCGTTTCCGGTGAACCGCTGGCTGATTGCCCGCGGCAAGGGCCATGCGGTCCTGCACGCCCATCACAGCCACTGACGGTTAGCTCGAGGATGGAGCTAGGCGGGCTCGAACCGCCGACCTCCTGATTGCGAACCAGGCGCTCTCCCAGCTGAGCTATAGCCCCTCGGCGGTGGATTGTAGCGAGCCTCTGCCTGCCGGGTGGAGCGATTCGAGGCGGTCGATCCGGGCCATTTGGCCGAACAAACGCGGCCAGAGGAGGGCCGCCGCGATCGTCAGGCAGCCGCCGACGACGACAGCCGGGACGGCGCCAACGAGAGCAGCCGCCGCGCCGGATTCGAAGGCGCCCAGCTCATTCGAGGCGCTGATGAAGACCATTTCGACGGCGTTGACCCGGCCGCGCAGCGCGTCGGGCGTCGCCAGCGCGGTGATCATCGAGCGGATGTTCATGCTGATCATGTCCGCAAAGCCGCTGACCGCCAGCGCAGCGAACGAGAGCGCGAACGAGTGGGAGAGCCCGAACACGACCATGCTCCCGCCGAAGACGCCGACGACGACGAGCAGCTTGCGGCCTGCCATCCCGCGGAGCGGTCGCCGCGTAAGCATGATCCCCGCGAAGAGCGCTCCGACAGCGGGAGCGCTCCGCAGCACACCGAGCCCGATCGGGCCGACGTCGAGGATGTCGCGGGCGAAGAGCGGCAGGAGCGCCACGGCACCGCCGAAGAGGACGGCGACGAGGTCGAGCGAGATCGCGCCCAGCAACACCGGTGTGCTGCGCACGAACCGGAGCCCGGCGAGCAGCGATGCCACCCGCGTGCCGAGGACCGCCGCCGGTGCGCGTTCGACTGCCCGCGGCCCGATCGTCACGGCGACCGCCGCTGCCACGAGCATCAGGCCGGCGCCGGCGCCGTACGCTGCCTCCGGCCGGATCGCGAAGAGCAGCCCCCCGATCGCAGGCCCGGTGACGACGCTCGCCTGGGAGACCGTGGAGCGGAGTGCGAGCGCCCGTGTGAGCAGCTCCAGCGGCACGAGGCTGGGCCACATCGAGCGGATGGCCGGATTCCCTACCGCGGCCGACGTGCCGCTCGCAAATGCGAGCGCGAGAAACTGGTAGAGCGACCCGGCGCCGTTCAGGCTCACGAGCAGGAGCAGCGCGGTGATCGCCGCGTCGGCGAGGAGCGATCCGATCAGAACGAGCTTGCGCGGCAGCCGGTCGGCGATCGCACCGGCGGGAAGGGCGAAGAGAAGCAGCGGGAGGAACTCGGCTAGCCCGACGAGACCCAGGTGGAACGGGTTCCGCGAGATGTCGTACACCTGCCAACCGATCGCCACGAAGACCATCTCGCGTCCGAACCCGAACGCGGCGGAGGTCATCAGCAGCCGCGCGTAGTCGCGCTCGCGCAAGACCGGCGGTAGTCGACGCCTCCCCATCGGACGGCGAGGGTATCCCTACGATGCGGCCGTGCGCGCAGTCGTCCTCGACGGAGCTGGACAGCCGACGCTCGCCGAGGTCCCCTCCCCCGCCGATCCGATGCGCGTGGTGGCGGTCGGCCTCTGCGGCTCGGACGTCGAGAAGGTCGGCCGCGCGGCCCCGGGCACGGTGCTGGGGCACGAGGTAGTGGCGCGCAGGGCGGACGGGACCCGCATCGCGCTGCTGCACCATCTGCCCTGCGGGGCCTGCGGGCGCTGCCTCGCGGGGCACGAGTCGACCTGCGACAGGTTCTCCGAGCCGACGATCGTGCCGGGCGGGTTCGCCGAGCAGGTGTCCGCGACCGGGGGCGTCGAGCTTCCGGACGAGATCGACGACGCGACCGGTACCTACGTCGAGCCGCTGGCCTGTGTCCTCCGCGGGGCCGAGCGCGTGCCGCGGGGGAGAGTGCTCGTAGTCGGCCAGGGCTTCGTCGGCCGGCTGTTCTCCGAAGTCCTGCGCCGGCGGGAAGACGAGGTGTTCGCGGTCGATGCGAATCCGGAGCGCGCAGGCCGCGCGCCCGACGGCCCAGTCGATGCGGCGGTTCTGTGTGCGCCCGCCGCACCGCTCGATGGCGTCGCGCCCGGCGGGACCGTCCTCGTCTTCGCGGGCGCCGGCCCGATCGACCTCGAGGACGTCTACCGGCGCGAGCTGACGCTGACGGGCTCGCGCTCCGCGACGCCCCGGCACATGGAGAGGGCAGCAGCGCTCCTTCCTGAGCTGGACCTCCCGGTCCCCGTCGTGCTCCCGCTCACCCGGTTTGCGGAAGGGCTCGATCTCTACCGCTCGGGGCGCGCGCTCAAGGTCGTGTTCACGCCGTGAGAGCGCTGCGGTTCTACGGCCCCGGAGACCTCAGGCTGGAGGACGTGCCCAGGCCCGAGCCCGGCCCCGGGGACGTGCTCGTCCAGGTCGAGGTCGCCCTGACGGACGGCACCGACCTGAAGACGTTTCGCCGCGGCCATCCCGTGCTCGTCGGCGAGCTGCCGAGCCCGTTCGGGCACGAGTTCTGCGGCTTCGACGTGGCGACGGGGACGCGCGTCGTCGCCGCCAACTCGGCGGCCGGCGACCAGCGGGGCGAGCCGCTCGAGCTCCTGAACGGCGCCTACGCCGAGTACGTGCTCGTGCCCGAGCGCATCGCCAGCGTCAACCTTCTACCCGTCCCAGCCGGCCTCGCGGCCCAGGAGGCGGCGATGGTCGAGCCGCTCGCATGCTGCCTCCGCGGCGTCGAGCGCGCGGGCGTCGTCGAGGGGGACCGCGTGGCGATACTCGGAGCCGGGCCGATCGGTCTCATGCTCTCCGCCTGCGTCGCGGACGCCGGCGGTGAGCCCGAAGTAGTCGGCGGCCGTCCCGAGCGGCGCGAGCTCGTCCCGGCGTTCGCCGGCGAGGTCGGCGACGGCGAGGGCGCGGACATCGTGATCGAGGCCGCCAGCACCGAGGAAGCCTGGCAGCGCGCGCTCGAGCTCGTGCGCCCCGGTGGCACCGTCCTCTATTTCGGCGGCCGCGAGTCCGGTGCCGTTCTCCGCGCCGACGCCTATCGGCTGCACTACGAGGAGCTGACTCTGCGCGGCGCCTTCCACCACGCGCCGCGGCACGTGCGCGCGGCG
Source organism: Gaiellaceae bacterium (assembly GCA_035525905.1). GTDB lineage: Bacteria > Actinomycetota > Thermoleophilia > Gaiellales > Gaiellaceae > Gaiellasilicea. The sequence goes on from DATLDK010000037.1 coordinate 6,109, forward strand.
CTCGTCTTCCTCGCCAGCGGCGCGTTTCCGTGGACACGGTTGGTGACGCACCGCGTTGGCCTCGAGGGCGTCGCTGCCCTCCTCGCCGACCCGCCTTCCGATTACTTGAAGGCTGCCGTCATTCCCTAGCCGAACAGCGTCAGCTCGGGCTCGCGCTCGCCGCGCAGCACCGCCAGATCGACCTCCACGCAGCGAATCCCGCGCGACTCGGCCAGCGTGACCGCTTGCGGCTTGAAGCTCTGCGCCGCGAGGACGCCGCGGCAGCGCTGCTTGGCCGGATCGGCGCGGATGAAGCCCAGGTAGCGCGTGAGCTGCTCGACCGCTTCGATCGTGCCGACGCGCTTGATCTCGACTGCGACCCAGCCGTCGTCGCAGTCCCGGCACATCAAGTCGACCGGCCCGATTTCGGTCATCCACTCGCGGCGGTCGAGCCGAAGCTCCTCTTCGAGGCACTCGGGACGGCCGGCGAGCGCCTCCTGCAAGTGCTTCTCGACGCCGTCCTTCTCGAGCCCTGCGACCTCGTCCAGCTCGTGCTCCTGATCGCTCAGGATCTCCGCAATCCGGATCTCGAGCCGGTCCTCGCTCCTCCCGGCCCGCTTGCGAACGACGATCAGCGCGTCGTCCTCCTCGATCACCGTCGGCGGGGTCATCCAATTGCTCGGCCGGTAGCCGCCGCTGTCTGCGTGGACGAGGACGGAGCCGTCGGCCTTGATCATCAGCAACCGGACCGCCTCCGGCAGAAACGCGTTCAGACGTCCGGAGTAGGTGACCTCGCAGCGGGCGACGAGCAGGCGCATCGCCGCAACCTACTGTCCCTTTCGGACGGTCGCTCAGCGCCGGCGGATCAGCGTGACTCCGTCGCGTACGGTCAGCTGAACCGCGACGACACGGGTGTCGCCGGCGACCTTGTCGTTCAGCGCGGCGATCTTTCTCGTGCTCTCGTCCTGGGGGTCGAGCACCCTGGCGCTCCAGAGCGTGTTGTCGATGGCGATCAGTCCCCGTTCCGAGAGACGCGGCAGGACCGCCTCGTAATAGGCGTCGTACCCCTCCTTGTCCGCGTCGATGAAGACGAGGTCGAACTCCCCCTCGAGCTTCCCGATCGTCTCGATCGCCGGGCCGAGATGGAGCTTGATCTTGGCGCCGTGCGGGCTCCGGTCGAAGTACCGCTGCGCCACCTCGGCGTGCTTCGGCTCGATGTCGAGCGTGTCGATGCGGCCGTCTTCGGGCAGAGCTGCTGCCATCGAGAGGGCCGAGTAGCCGGTGAACGTGCCGATCTCGAGGACTCGCCTCGCGCCGGAGGCGTGGACGAGGAGCTCGAGGAAGCGGCCTTCGATGGGCCCGGTGAGCATCTGCGGCGCGCTCATCGTCGCCTTCGTCTCCTCGGCGAGCTCCGCCAGCAGAGGGTCGGGTGCCGTCGAGTGCCGCTCCGCGTACCCCTCGACCTCCTCCTGGACGATGAAGCTCATCGCTCCACCCGGGAGCCGCCGATGATCGCCTCACGCCCATCGGCGAAGCGCACCATCGCCTTGCCCTTGCCGTCGTAGTCGGGAGACCAGACGACGAGGGTTGCGGCCTCCCCGCCCACCCGCACGGCCTCGTCGATCGACTCGGCCTCGCCGCGCCAGTAGGTGACGAAAGGGTTCTCCTCCCACTCGCGCGCGATCGTCGTCTCCTCCGTATGGCCCGGCAGCAGACGTGTTTCGGGTGGAAGAGGCATCAGGACGTCCATCACCGAGCGCCTGATCGGCACCGCGTCAGGCCCGCCGCCCACCGCGTCCTTGAACAGGATGTCGGCTGTGAAGCAGACCGTGTCGACAAGGAACGCGAGATGGTCGTCCGCGTGTCCCGGCGTCTCGAGGGCCTCGATCCGCAGGCCGCCGGTCTCCACCGGCCCCTTGACGACCTCGACTCCGTAGCGCTCGACGAGCTCGTCGTCGCCCGCAGTGTGGTCGGGATGCGAATGGGTCGTGAGCAAGTGGGTGACCGTCAGCCCCTCGCGCTCGACGACCTCGTGCAGCGGAGCCAGTGGAGCCCCGCTGTCGATGAAGACCGCCGTGCCACCGGGTTCGTCCGCGAGCAGGTACGCATTGGACAGCCAGTGCGGGTGCATGCTCCGTTCGATCAGCACTCCGAGAACGTACACGGGCAAGGCCCTACGATGGCGTTGGGGGCGCCCCTCCTCCGCTGGTCGGCCTGCTAGGAACAGCCGCCGGGCGACAGGAAGCGCCCCCTTTTCGTCCGCTGCCTTACGTGTTTCAACCCGCAAGGCCGGGGTAGCAAAGAGCTTCCTAGCAGGTCGACACCGACCGGGCGAGCCCCCAGATGGCCGCCCGGAAAAGGAGGAAGCATGAAGCGCATTTGCCTGGTCCTTGCCCTGGCAGGGACGATGGCCGTGTCCGCAGTTTCCGCGGGCGCAGCGGCTCCGAGCCCCAACAACCAGTCCGGCGGTGCCGCCGGCCTCGTAGCCGCAGTGGTGCAGGTGCAGGACACGTTGAACAACCTCCAGGTCCTCAGCGGCAACGAGAACCTCGAGATCGTGACCGTCAAGGACTCGCTGAACAACTTGCTGCAGAACGCGAGGTTCCTGAACAACATCACGATCCTGCAGAACTTCCTGAACCAGCCCGACTGCAGCGTCGTCGCGCTCTGCGACTCGCTGACGAACTTCCTGAACAACAACAACGTGCTGATCACCGACGTCGTCGCGATCGACGTGCTCAGCGGCGGCGACATCGTCGTCTTCCAGCGTTAGAGACTCGTCAGCTCGGCGAAAGAGGCGGCCTCCGGGCCGCCTTTTTCATGCCCGCGAAAGGATCGGCGTGACGATGACCTCTAATCAGGTGGAACGCGTTTTCGGTCATCGACCTGCTAGGAAGCTCGACGGCAGACGACGCGTCCCGATGCACCTCTCGGCTCCGCAACACGGGCGGCAACCGGGCCGAGAGGACGCACTGGCAGCGGCGGAGCGACCGCCCCCGCGGCGCCCGCCGCGCCGGCACGCCCGAATACCGGCCGGAACGCTCCGGTCCGAAAGGTTCCCGCCCGCGAAGTACTCCTTCCCTAAGGGAGCGCACCTCGGTGCCGGTCTGCGAGGAACGGATCGAGACAGAGGGTGCGAACTCGGCCTCTCGGTTAGGGCACGGGCGGCAACGTGTCGAGAGGTAGCTCTGGCAGCGGCGGTCCGTCAGCGCCAACGACGGCCGCCGCGCCAGCTTGCTCGAGCGGCCGGATCTCCTGCAGCGGCTGAGCCAGGTGCGAGATCGCTGTAGTAGCGGGTGCTCCGACCGCTTCCACGACCTCGGCGAGCCGTGCCGCCGGGAGCTGCCGCCGCGACGGTAGGGTCCTCGGAGCCCGGCGCGGCTGGCTCGGCTGGGCGAAGGCGGGGGTGGTCGGCAGGGGTGCGGACACAGGCGCGGCAACCTTTCTGTGGGCCACCGGTGCTCTGTGTCCACGCACTGTTGACGCCGGGCGCGACGGAGCGCGCCGCGCTGCGACCTCGAGCCGCGGTCTCACGACTACTACGGCTGCGGCGTGCGCCTCCGGTGCCGACTGCATCAACACATTGCCGCGGACGGCGCGAGTAGGCGACGGGTCCGGCCGATCCGGCGGAGCGGTGGCATGCACGGCTCCGACGCCGGTGACCGCGATCACCGCGGCGCCGAGCGCGCCCGCCGCGCGAGGCGTCAGCACGAGCGAGTCGCTTCGTGCGGCCAGCCCGGTGAGCCAGCCCGGCAGCGGTACGACGACCCCTCTGCTGGAGCGGACGGCCGGCGGCTCGAGCTCCGCGCGAAGTGTCTGACGAGCGCGGAACAGGAGCATCTGGACGGCTCCGACCGTCGAGCCGAGGTCGTCTGCGATCTCGTCGTACGACAGGCCGGCGATCTCACGGAGGAGAAATACATCGCGCTGCTGGGAAGGCAGCGCCGCGAGTGCGTTTCGCAGCGCGTTCGCTTGCCCGATCGACGGTTCGGCGCCGGAAGCAGCCTCGGGATCCAGCGGCTCCTCACGGGGCCGGCGGCGCGCAGTGCGGAAACGGCGACGCCTGACGTTCTCCGCGATCGCGAGCAGCCACGCGCGCGGCGCCTCGGGGCGCGAGCCGCGAAGCACGGCGCGGTACGCGTCGACGAATGCGGCCTGCGTGACGTCCTCCGCGTCGTGGACGTTCCCGAGCTCTCGGAGCGCGGCCCGGAATACGTCGCTGCGATGACCTGCGTAGAGACGCTCGAAGTCGAGGTCTGCTTCTCTCCGTGCTTCATTGGCAGGCCGCGGCGCCATCTGTCAAAGAACGGTGCAGAGCCGCGAAAGGATGCGGTTCAGGCAAGAATCGGGGGCGATGCGAGCCCTTCTCGTCGCCGCGCTCGTTCTCGCCGCTTCCCCTGACCAGGCGGCCGCGGCGACCGGGTTCGTCACCGACGACGGCACCCGCACTCGCGTGCACTTGCTCGAGAAGCCGGGTCTCCTGACGTCGGACTCGACCCGGATCGCAGGCCTTGTGACAGATGCGGATGTGTCGACGGGCCGGATCCGGGTCGTTCCCGACCCCGACCCGGAGGCTGCGCTACGCACGCTGGACGACCGGATCGAGTGGAACGACCGGTGGCGCCTGCCGCTGACGATCGTGCTCGCCGCGGTGCTGATCGCGCTCGCCTTCTGTCGTCCAGAGCTCGCGCTGCGCGCGCTCCTGGTCGTGCTCGCAGCGAATCTCTGGCTCAGCCCCGCGCTGGCGCTGGTCGCGGGAGTCGCCGTGCTCGTGCTGCCACTCGGTCTCGCGTGCGCCGCGATCCTCGGCGCTTACCTGGTCTCGATGGGGCTCGACGCGGAAACGGTGGCTCTGTCGCCGTTCGGCCCGTCGCAGTCTGGCCGCTTCTACGGCATCAACAACCTGCTCGAGACGATGCTCCTGGCGCCTGCACTCGCGGGAGCAGCTCTGCTCGGGCGCTGGGGGGTCGCGGTCGCCGCGCTCGCCCTCCTGACCATCGGCGGCAACCGCTTCGGCGCCGACGGAGGTGGGATGGTCGTCCTCGCGGCCGCGTACCTAGTCCTGCTGCTCCGGCTGCGCGGACACCTGCCGAGACCTCGGCTGGCGGCGCCGGTCGCCGCGGGGGCTGTCGCCCTGGCCCTGCTCCTGCTCGGGTTGGACGCGGCGACCGGTGGCTCGAGCCACGTCACCGACGCCGTCGGCAGCGGTCCGGTCGCACTTGCGGGGGACATCGCCGACCGGCTGGAGGTGTCGGTACGCCGAACGACCGCCGGAGCCGGTGCCCTCGCGGTCGTCCTCGGCTCGCTCGCGATCCTGATCGCGATTGCGATCCGCGCCCGCCGCGAACCGGTGCTGGACGCGTTCCTCGCCGCGCTGGCGGTGTCGCTCCTCGCCAACGACACGCCCGGCGACGTGCTCGGGATCGGAGCAGCGGTTGCGATCGCGCTATGGCGCGCCCCGCCCCTGTCCCTCCCGTTAAGCTTCGCCGCGATGCGCCGCGTCGCCACCCTGTTCTCGCTGCTGACCCTCGCGATCGGTCTTGCCGGTTGCGGCGGCGGGGAGGAAGTGTCGCCGCTCCCCGAGACTCTGGAGGGCACCGTGCCCGCCGCGACCACGGGCGAGACCACAGGTGGAGAGACCACGGGCGGCGAGACGACCGGCGGGAACACGACATCGGCTCAGGGCGATGCGTCGAACGGCGACAAGGTCTTCGCCTCGGCGGGCTGCGGTGGCTGCCACACGCTCGAAGCGGCGGGATCGTCCGGCAACGTCGGTCCAAATCTCGACGACGCGAAGCCCGACGTCGCGCTCGCCGTCGACAGGGTGACGAACGGCAAGGGCGTGATGCCGTCCTTCAAGGGTCAGCTCAGCGACCAGGAGATCGCCGACGTGGCCCAGTACGTCTCCGAATCGACTCACTGATCCTTCCCGACGGGTTTCCGCGGCAGGTCGCCGCAATCGCGTGCGACCTCGACCGCACTCTGATCGCGCAGGACGGCATCCTCCCGCCCCGCACGATCGCCGCGATCGGGGCTGCCCGCGCGGCAGGAGTCCATGTGCTGATCGCGACCGGGCGCATGTTCCGTTCCGCGCTCCCTTACGCGCGCGCCGCCGGAATCGAGGATCCGCTCGTCTGCTACCAGGGCGCGGCCGTCGTCGAGCCGGGCACGGGCGAGTTCCTGCTGCACGAGCCGATCCCGCTCGAGCTCGCTCGTGAGGCGATCGCGGCGGTGCAGGACGAGGGCTTCGGCCTCAACTGCTACGTCGACGACGAGCTCTACGTCGCCAAGCTGACCGAAAACGCCCGCGCCTACGCGGACTTCCAGGAGATCCCGATCACGGAGGTCGACGACTTGCTCGCGTGGCTCGTGCGTCCGCCAACGAAGCTGGTCGTCGTCTCGGACCCCGACGAGCTCGATGCCCTGCGGCCCAAGCTGGTCGCCCAGTTCGCCAAGCGCCTCTTCATCGCGAAGTCTCTGCCGCACTTCCTCGAGCTCGCGAGCCCGGCGATCTCCAAGGGCAGCGGGCTCGCGTTCGTTGCGGAGCACCTCGGCTTCACCCGGGCGCAGACAGTGGCCTTCGGGGACGGCGAGAACGACCGGGAGCTCCTCGAGTGGGCGGGCTTCGGCGTGTGCGTCGAGAACGGCGACGATCGCCTGAAGGAGCTCGCCGACTGGATTTGTCCCGGCGTCGAGGAGGAAGGAGTCGCGCAGGCGATCGAGGCCTACCTAGACTCTCGCGCATGATCGATCTCAAGGCGGCGCGCCACGACCCGGAGGCCTATCGCGCGGCACTGGCGCGGAAGGGCGCCGGGGACGCCTTCGACGCGGTGCTTCACGCAGACGAACGCTGGCGCGCGCTGGTGCCGAGGATCGACGAGCTGCGCAGCAAGACGAAGCTGAAAGGAAAGCCTTCGCCGGAGCAGCTCGCGGAGATGCAGCAGGTCAAGGAGGAGCTTCGCGCCGCGGAGGAAGAGCTCGCGGCGGCCGAGTTCGAGCGCGACCGGCTCGCGCTCCGCATCCCGAACCTCCCTCACCCCGACATTCCGGACGGCTCCACCGAGGACGACGTCGAGGAGATCCGCCGCGTCGGTGAGCCGCCGGCGCTCGCCGAGCCGCGCGAGCACACGGAGGTCGGGCGCTTCGAGATGGAGCGGGCCGGCCGGATGTCGGGCGCTCGCTTCGGCTACTGGGTCGGGGACACGGCTTTGCTCGCCCTCGCGCTCTACCGGCTCGCGCTCGACCGAATCGTTGCGAAGGGCTTCCTCGCGGTGCTGCCGCCCGTGCTGGTGCGCGAGGAGGCTCTGATCGGCACGGGCGCTTTCCCTTCCGACGAGGCGAACGTCTACGAGCTCCCCGCGGACGGCCTCTATCTCGCCGGCACCGCGGAGATCCCCTTGGCCAGCTTGCACGCCGGCGAGATCCTGGACGCGGAGGACCTTCCCCTTCGCTACGTCGCCTTCTCGCCGTGCTTCCGCCGCGAGGCCGGTGCGGCCGGTCGCGACACGCGCGGGATGATCCGGGTGCATCAGTTCAACAAGGTCGAGCAGTTCTCGTTCACGCGGCCCGAGGACTCGTGGGACGAGCACGAGCTGCTGCTCGCGAACACCGAAGAGCTGGTCCAGGAACTCGAGCTCCCCTACCGGATCGTTGTGCTGCCCGCCGGGGACATCTCGTCGGCCGCCGCAAAGACCTATGACGTGGAGATCTGGTTCCCCACCCAGGAGCGCTACCGCGAGACGGCCTCGGTCTCGAACACGACCGACTTCCAGGCGCGGCGGCTCGGTATTCGCCGGCGTGCGGAGCACGGCCCGGAACCGGTGCACACGTTGAACGGCACCGCCGTCGTCGATCGGATGGCGCTCGCCATCCTCGAGAACTTCCAGGGCGAGGTACCGGACGTGCTCCGCGCGTACGGCGCGCCCGACCGCGTGGAAGCTTAGGCCTCGGCCGTCACCACCGGCTCGTGCAGCTTGAAGCGCTCGTGCACCGCCTGCACGGCCCGCTCCACGTCACCGGCCGGGACAACGCACGAGATCCGAACCGACGAGGTGGAGATGATGCCGATGTTGATGCCGGCCTCGGCGAGCGCGTCGAACATGTCGGCGGCGACGCCGGGATGCGTACGCATGCCTGCGCCGACGAGCGAGATCTTGGCGATCTCCGGGTCGTGCGCCAGGCCGCGAGCCCCGATCTCGGCCGCAAGCGGCTCCAGCACCTCCAGTGTGCGTCTCATCTCGGTCTTCGGGAGCGTGAACGAGATGTCCGTGTGTCCTTCGGCCGACACGTTCTGGACGATCATGTCGACGTTGACGCTCACATCGGCGAGCGTGCGGAAGACCCGGGCCGCAATTCCCGGCCGGTCCGGCACGCCGAGGATCGTCACCTCGGCCTCCGAGGTGTCGTGGGCGATCCCCGAGATGATTGCCTGCTCCATCAACTCCTCCTGACTGACGACCCATGTTCCCTCGTTCGCGGAGAGCGAGGAGCGGACGTGGATGCGAACTCCGTGGTTACGCGCGAACTCGACCGAGCGCAGCATGAGCACCTTGGCGCCACCGGCGGCGAGCTCGAGCATCTCCTCGTAGGAGACCGCATCGAGCTTGCGCGCCTCCGGCACGAGCCGCGGGTCGGCAGTGAAGACACCCTCGACGTCCGTGTAGATCTCACACGCGTCCGCGCCGAGTGCGGCCGCGAGCGCAACCGCGGTCGCATCGGATCCGCCCCGCCCTAGTGTCGTCACCTCGAAGTCCGTCGAGACTCCCTGGAAGCCGGCAACGAGCACGATCGCGCCGGCGCCCAGCGCCTCGTGGATTCGCCGCGGGCGGATCTCCAGCACCTTGGCGCGCGTGTGCTCGGTGTCGGTGACGACGCCCGCCTGCGAGCCCGTGAGCGAGATCGCCGTGTGGCCGAGATCGTGGATGGCCATGGCCGCCAGCGCGCACGAGATCCGCTCGCCCACCGAGAGGAGCATGTCCAGCTCCCGCGGATGGGGCGTCTCCGAGACCTGGTGGGCGAGATCGACGAGCTCGTCGGTCGCCCCGCCCATGGCCGAAAGGACGCCGACCACGTCGTTCCCCGCTTCCCGTGCGTTGACGAGGCGCTGCGCCACCGCCTTCAGCCGCTCCGGCCCGGCGACGGAGGTGCCGCCGAACTTCTGGACGACGAGACCCATGGCGAGACGCTACACGCGCCTCTCGAAGGTCAGGCGAGGGCTACGGCTGCCGGCTGAGCAAGACCATCCGCCAGGCCTGCTGGATGTCTGCGAGCTCGGTGACGGCGAACACGACCGGCTGGGAGATCGCGGCCTGCACCTCTGCGAGCGCGGCGCTCGTCGGATCGGCCACAGCGACGAGCAGGTCGCCGTCTGCGCGGAAGCGGACCGGAACAGCGGAGAGCCGGAGCCCCGTCTCGGCGTCCAGGCACGCGGCAGCGCGCAGATCGACGGAGACGTGCTGGATGTTGACGTAGTCGATCCCGTGCTGGAGCGCGAGACCGCGCGCCAGATCCTGGGGGAAGAGCCAGCCGCGCTCGATCAGGATCTCCCCGAGCCGCTGTCCGCTGCCCGCCTGCTGGCTCAACGCATCGTCCAGCTGCTCGGGCTGCAGGAGCTTGCTTTTCAGCAGGACGGCGCCGAGATGCGGTCGCAGCTCGTCGTCGAAGAATGAATGGTCGAGGCGAGGTAGGTAGCGCCCCGGTGCATCTGGCATCACGGCCACCGGCTCCTTCATCGTTTCCGCAAGCACACTGACGTGCGAAGAGAGAATCGGCTTCAAGCCGGAGTTGCCGATCCCCCAACCGGGTTACACGCGTGCCGGGCCTTGCTACGCGTTTGGGGCGTCGAACCGCACGCCCACGGCGTACAGCACCACCCACATCTCACGATGCTCGCGGATCGCCGCGTCGATCACGTCCGGTTCACGGAGCTGCCTGTCGAGGTTCGACAGCATCGACTCCACAAAAGCGCGCAGCTCCTCGTCGCTCGGCTCGACCTCCACCGCAGGAACCTACCCCAGGCGGGACCTCAGTCGGTCAGATTGTTCAGCTTCGCGGTCAGCGACTCGAGCTCGCGCTCGGTGCGCTCGATCATTGCGGCGAGGTCGCTGGTCAAGTTTGTGTCGAGGGCGTTCGCCGCCGCTTCGAGCACCGTCTCCGTCTGCTGGCAGGCGGCGAGGAGCAGGATCAGCATGCTCCGGGCCTGCGTGAGCGTCGCGCGTTCGTCCATGTCCGGAGTGTATGGGGGACGCGAGGCTGCTGGGTCACTCGGCGGCTAGGGTGGTCTGACGGCGGGGTGCGAGAGCGGTCGAATCGGGCGGTCTTGAAAACCGCTGGGCGTGCAAGCGTCCCGTGGGTTCAAATCCCACCCCCGCCGCCTTTCCCCGCATCGCTGCAGCGAGTGCCCTGTACCGCGCTGCGAGGCGTCAGGTACCTCAGCGTGCTCGACTGACGTTCCCGCAGTGGCGGCGGTCGGCTGGGCCAGTGTTCAGAAATGCGGCGGCGACAGCGACCCCGGTGCTGTTGGACCGCTTCGACCGCGGCGGGACCTTCGTCGGAGTGTTCGACGCTGAAGCGCTGATCGGCCCGAGTGTTCTCGAGAGCGCTCTCGTTGGGCGCGATCGCGATCAGATGCAACTCGCCTACCTCTACGTCAGCCGCATCTTTCGCGGGCGCGGCGTCGGATTGCAGCTGTTCGAGGCGGCGGTGTCTTTCGCACGCGAGGCCGGCGCGAGGGCGCTCTACGTCTCGGCCGCACCCACCGAGAACACCGTCGACTTCTACCTCAATCGAGGCTGTGTTCTCGCGCCTGAGCCCGACCCAGCGCTCCTGGCTGCCGAGCCCGACGACATCCACCTCCTCTATCTGCTCTGACCCTCGTTATAGCCGTGCCCCCAATCCGGGATAGACCACCGCCGCATGGCCAGCGTCCGGGAATGTCCCCTGCGCGGAGAGCCGGTTCCCCTCTCCTCATGCCTGGGCGCCGATGTTCAGGCGCCGGCGCCGGTAGTCGAGCGTGAGGATGGTGTGTCGAAGGAAGCCGTTCCCGAGATTTCCGAGAGCGCGCGTCGGGTCGGTAGCCGGTCGCGGAAGGAAGACCGTCGTCACATCCTCCAGGCTTACGTTTCCGAGGGCAAGCGAAGCGACCACTCCCTCATACGCTTCGAAATTCCCTCGGGCTCCGGTGAGTATCCGAGGGGTCGCGGCGTCGCGTGCTGTCGCGAGTCCAAGCTCCTCGACAGCGTCGAGGTAGATCCCCAGCGTAAGGCTGGATCCGGTGTCGAGCACGACCGGAACGTGACGGCCGTTGACAGTTACAGGTACGACCGGCGTGAGGTCCTCAGCGCCCTCGATCGGGAATGAGACGCCCTCCTCGACGGTGGTCGGATCCAGCTTCAGCCGCTCACGGCCGTAGTCGAACTGGACGACGCGTCCTTCAAAAAAGCTCTGGCCAAGGATCGCGTGCAGCGGCCGACCGAGCTTTGCACCCAAGGAAGCGAGGTCTGCGGCGACCGCCTCGATGTTCCCGACAAGATGCTCGCCGATCTGCAGGTCGCGCAGCTCAGACGGGTAGAACGTTGCTCTCCCGGCGCCCAGGCCGGCTGCCTCCCCCGGCGCGGTCTCTTCGATCGGCAGCCCGAGCTCGCGCGCGAGCGTCAGATCGACCACCGATGGCGCGACGGCGACGTCGAGTAAAGACGTGAACGGGCCTTTGCCTCCCAAGAAGATCGCGACGACTACTTGATTGTGGATCAGTTTGAATGGAATGCAGGTATCCGCGCTCACGACGTTCGATCCTAAGCGCGCGGGGCGAGCGCCTGACATCTCCGAGTGGACCCGGCGGTGAGCTCGTAGCGTTGGCCTCGACCGCGGGCGAAGGCTAGCCGCCGCCGGTGATGTCTTTGACCACGTAGGCGGTCACGTCCTCGATCTCCTTCTGGGAGAGCGTCCCCTTGAACGCAGGCATGCCGCCGCCTCCGTTCTTCACCTGCGCGAGCACGTGCTCCGGGTTCGATGCCGTCGAGATCGAGGTCAGGTCGGGACCGCCGTTTCCGCCCGTGCCGGCGAGCCCGTGGCAGCCGGAGCAGTTGTCCGCCCATATGGCCTGGCCCCTCTTCGCGTCGCTGTCGCCACCGGTCGGTTCGGCCGGCGTTTCGCCGGCGTGCCCGACGCCTTCCGCTTTCTCGCCCACGCCCTTGAGTTGCTCCATGGTTCCGTTCAGGGCGAAGAGCCACAGGTTGTCTCCGTGCGGCGTCGCCGCGAGCGCGTTGCCGCCGGCCAGGAACGCGATCTTCTCGGTGCCGCCGTGCTCGAACACGGTCACCGTCGAGTTAGCGCCAGCCCCGGTCTGGAAGCTCCACTTGCGCTCGCCGTTCTCGGCGTCGTAGGCCTCGAGCTGGCCTCCGTTGCGGCCGACGAAGACAAGCCCGCCCCCGGTGGCGGTCGAGCCGGAGTAGCACGACTCCGGCCAGCGCTTCTGCCACTTGATCTCGCCCGTGTGGGCGTCTATCGCGGTGAAGTACCCGGGGTGGTCGCCGAATCCGGTGGTCACAAACGAGCCTCCAATGTCGGCAACGGCCCCCTGCTTGCCCGGCGGCACGGCTTTGTTCGACAAGACGAGGCCGGAGAAGGCCGCCTGCGCACAGACATAGAACATCTCGGTGTCGGGGCTGTAACTCGTCGGCTGCCAGTTCGTCCCTCCCTGCGGCCCGGGAACGACGACGGTGATCGCCTTGTCGTCGAACGGGGTGTACGTCTCCTTCGCCCGCTTGACGGGCACGTTCTTCAGCGCCTTGTTGGCCTTCTTGAGCTGGTTGACGGCCTGGATGTGCTCCGACGTCACCTCGTGCGGAATGAAGGGCGGGTAGCTCGGGATGGGCTGGGTCTTGGCGGTCTTCTGTGCGGCGAGCTGCGGGACAGGCTGCTCGGGGATCGGCAGGAGCGGCTCCCCCGTCTCCCGGTCGAGGAGATAAAGCCAACCGGTCTTCGACGCCTGCGCGAGGCCTTTCTTGCCGTCGACGTCGAACAGGACGACGGGGCTCGGGCCGTCGTAGTCCCAGATGTCGTGGTGGACCTGCTGGAAGTGCCATCGGTACTTGCCGGTCCTGGCGTCGACCGCG
>DATLDK010000063.1:0-10950 GCA_035525905.1 Gaiellaceae bacterium
GGAGTCGATCTGGCGGAGCCGCTCCAGCTCCTCGTCGCGCAGGATCGGATTTGCGATCACGAGCTGGCGTGCGTGCTCCGGCGTCTCGTCGAGCAGGTTGCGCTCCGAGCCGACGCTCGCCTCGACGCTCATCACGACCGCTTCGCGAATCGAGTCGATGGGCGGGTTGGTCACCTGCGCGAACAGCTGCTTGAAGTACGAGTAGAGGAGCGGGCGCCGGTCGGACAGGACCGCGAGCGGCGAGTCGTTGCCCATCGACGAGATCGCTTCCTCCGCGTTCCGCGCCAACGGGGCGAGGATGACCTTCATGTCTTCCTGCGTGTAGCCGAACGCGAGCTGACGGCTGCGCAGCGACTCCGCGGGGGGATCGAGGCACGGCCGCGCCGGCAGGTCCTCGAGCCGGACGACCTCGTTCCGATACCACTCCGCGTAGGGCCGCCGCGTGGCGACGGTGCGCTTGACCTCCTCGTCGGGGACGATCCGGCCGTTCTCGACGTCGACGAGGAAGAGCTTGCCGGGCTGCAACCGCCCCTTGCGAACGACGTTCTCAGGCGGCTCGTCGAGTACCCCCGTTTCGGACGCGAGAATCACCCACCCGTCACCGGTCTCGAGCCAGCGGCCCGGACGCAGCCCGTTGCGGTCGAGCGTGGCGCCGATGACGCGCCCGTCCGTGAAGGCGATTGCGGCGGGGCCGTCCCAGGCCTCCATCAGGCATTGGTGATAGGCGTAGAACCCCTCGAGCTCGGGCGAGATCTCGCTGCGGCTCTGGTAGGCCTCGGGGATCATCATCATGATCGCGTGCGGCAGGGAGCGCCCGGCGAGCACCAGCAGCTCGAGCACGTTGTCGAAGGTTCCGGAGTCGGAGCCCCCGGGGCGGATGACCGGGAGCACCTTGCGCAGGTCGTCGCCGAAGAGCTCTGAGGCGAGCTGCGACTCGCGCGCGCGCATCCAGTTGACGTTGCCACGCAACGTGTTGATCTCGCCGTTGTGGGCGATCATGCGGTACGGGTGGGCGAGCTCCCAGCTCGGGAAGGTGTTCGTCGAGTACCGGGAGTGCACGAGCGCGAGCGCCGAGGTCGTTCGCTCGTCCTGCAGATCCGGGTAGTACGCCGCGAGCTGGGGCGCCGTGAGCATCCCCTTGTAGACGACCGTGCGGGCCGAGAAGCTCGGGAGCACGAGGTCGGGGCCGGCGGCCAGCTCGGCGACGCGGCGGATCACGTACAGCTTTCGTTCGAGCTCGTCGTCCGCGAGCCCTGGCGCACCCGCGACGAAGAGCTGCCGGATGCGCGGCGCCGTCGCGGCCGCCGACGCACCCGCGTGACGCTCGTCGACAGGGACGTCGCGCCAGGCGATCACCCGTTGTCCTTCAGCCTCGACCGTGTCTTCGAGGAGCCGTTCGAGCGCCTCCGCGCGAGCGTCGTCCTGGGGCAGGAAGCACACGGCCACGCCGTACTGGCCCAGGGGCGGCAGGGCGGCGCCGAGCTCGGCGCGGAACAGCGCATCGGGGAGCTGGAGCGTCATGCCCGCACCATCGCCGCTTCCGGCGTCGGCGCCTTCGGCGCCGCGGTGCTCGAGGTTGGCGAGCGCGGTCAGCGCACGCACGACGGTCTCGTGGCTCGCTACGCCGTCCAGCCGCGCGACGAAAGCGACGCCACAGGCATCGTGCTCGTACGCGGGGTCGTAGAGGCCGACAGCCTTCATCGCCCGTTCACCCCGTTGCCGTCCTCTCGCCTGGGAGTGGAGCGCTTGGCCGGTGTGGCGAGAGGAGCGAGTCGCCGGCTAGCGCGGTCTCGGGCGCGAGAAGTGGGCGGCCTTGGACGCCGGAATCGGAATGGCATCTACGACCGGTCCCTCCATCGCTTTCCAGTGTAAAGCATCGGGACGATGGCGCAAGGCATCCATTACTTGCAGAAGTAAAGTGGGGTTGCTATACCAGACGGGCGTCGACCATCAGGAGCGGCAGAGGGAACTGGCCCGTCGAAGCCGCAGCAACCGGGGCGAATGCCTGGCAGGTGCTCCATCCAGCGCGCGTCGGAACCTCCGGACCGGCGAGCGGAAGATGGGAAGACGCAGACCTCGCCACCGGCGAGGCACGAGGCCTCCGGAATGAATCGGGGGCCTTCGCCGTTTCCGGGGCAATGGAAGGTCGTGTTCGGGCATGAGCGAGGCGAGCGTCACCCGCAGGTCGGCCGAGAAGGCAGAGCCCACGCTCGAGCTGGTGCTCAAGCGCAACTCGGTCGAGCGGATCAAGCGCGAGAAAGACCCACTCGGGATGCTCGGCGAGCTGCCCGCGCTGATCGCGGCCGGTTACGAGCAGGTGCCGGAGGAAGACCTCGTGCGGCTGAAGTGGTGGGGTCTCTACCACGACAAGCCAAAGATCGGGACGTTCATGCTGCGTATCAAGCTGCCCGCGGGCCGCGTCTCCGCGGAGCAGTTGAAAACCGTCGGCGAGCTTTCGCTCGAGTACGGGAAGGGTTCCGGCGAGCTCTCGACCCGGCAGACGATTCAAGTCCACTACCTCGAGCTCGCCTCGCTGCCGGAGGTGTTCCGCCGCCTCGACGAGGTCGGACTGACGACCGTCGGCGCCTGCGGCGACGCCGTGCGGAACGTGACGGGCTGCCCGGTCGCAGGGCTGGCGCACGACGAGCTCTTCGACGTGACGCCGGTCACCGAGGCCGTGACGAAGTTCTTCTACGGCAACCCCGACTACTCCGACCTGCCGCGCAAGCACAAGATCACCGTCTCGGCCTGCGCGCACCGCTGCAACGCGCCCGAGATCAACTGCATCGCTCTCGTCGGCGCGATCCGGCACGGCGAGCCGGGCTTCGCCGTCCTCGTCGGCGGCGGCCTCTCGTCGGTGCCCCGGCTCGCCCGCGATCTCGGCGTCTTCATCCGCGTCGACGAAGCGCTGCCTGTGCTGTGCGCGCTGCTCGACGCCTGGAAGGGAGACCTGCGCTACCGCGTCTCGCGGGTGAAGGCCCGGATCAAGTTCATGGTCGACGATCTTGGACCGGAAGGCATGCGGGCCGAGGTCGAGCGCCGGCTCGGCTATGCGTTACCCGACTTCGAGCTCGGCACTGCTCCTCCGATGACCGACCACATCGGCGTTCACCCGGAGCAGCGGGAGGGTCTCGTCTCAATCGGCGTCCCGGTGAAGGTCGGCCTGCTCTCCGGCGAGCAGATGGTCGCGGTCGCGGAGCTCGCTTCCGAGCGGGGCCGGGACGTCCGGGTGACGAGGCAGCAGAACTTCGTGCTGACGTCGATCCCGATCGACGAGATCGACTTGGTGGCGGAGCGGCTCGCGGAGCTCGGCCTGCCGCTCACCGGCAACCCGCTGCGGGCCGAGGCGATCGCCTGCACAGGCGAGCCGCATTGCAATTTCGCCGTGACCGAGACAAAGACGCGGCTCGACGTCCTCGTCGAACACCTCGAGGCCCGGTTCGGTGACGTGCTTGCCGGACTGAAGCTGAACCTCGATGGCTGCCCGCATGCGTGCGCGCATCACTGGGTCGGCGACCTCGGCTTCCAAGGCTCGACCGTCCGGAACGAGGCAGGCGTGCGCCGGCAGGCGTATGACCTGCTTCTGCGCGGCGGCCTCGGCCCCGACGCCGCGATCGCGCGGCCGGTCTTTCGCCGCGTTCCCGCCGAGGATCTCGCGGACACGGTCACCGGTCTGCTCGACGGATGGCTGCAACACCGCAACGACGACGAGAGCTTTCGCGCGTTCTGCGACCGCACGAGCGACGAGGAGCTCGGCCTCCTGGCCGGTCAAGAGCCTGCGAAGAATCGGCGAGATGAGAAAGAGGAGGTGGCGGCATGAGCGCCATAGAGCTGCTCGACGATCTGGAGGCCGGCGAGCTGTCGGTCCAGTTCGAGGGCGAGGAGCCGGAGGTCGTGCTGGAGTGGGGGCTCGAGCGCTTCGGCGACCGCCTAGCGATCTCGACCGCGTTTCAGGAGGGCGACGTCGCGCTGATCGACATGGCATACAAGATCGATCCGAAGGTGCAGATCTTCTCGATCGACACCGGCCGGCTCCCGACCGAGACCTTCGAGCTGATCGAGACCCTACGGGAGCGCTACCCGGGCCTCGCGCTGACCTTGCTCGCCCCGGATGCCACGCAGCTGCAACGCCTGGTGGACCGGCATGGCCCGAATCTCTTCTACCGCTCGATCGAGCAGCGGCTCCTCTGCTGCAACGTGCGCAAGGTGCAGCCGCTGACGCGTCATCTCGGCGGAGTCGATGCGTGGGTGACGGGGCTGCGCCGCGACCAGTGGGCCGGCCGCACCGACATTCGCAAGGTGGAGATCGACCACGACCACGGTGCGATCGTCAAGCTGAACCCCCTCGCCGAGTGGACCGAGGAAGAGGTCTGGGATTACATCCGGGCCGAGGACGTGCCGGTCCATCCGCTCTACGCGCAGGGGTACAGCTCGATCGGCTGCGCCCCCTGCACGCGTCCTGTAGCCGAGGGGGAGGCAAAGCGGGCCGGCCGGTGGTGGTGGGAGTCCGGTGCGCCCAAGGAGTGCGGCATGCACTGCGCGATCGAGACCGGCGGTTTCGAGCACGAGCTGCACGCGATCCTCGGCAAGGAAGTGGATGACCAGCACTAGCACGCGCTCCGCCGTCGCAGTGAAGCCTGACGAGCGGGACGTCGCGCTCGGCGAGTTGGAGGCTGTTCTGGCAGCCGTCCGCGACGAGGGTTACCGGATCAAGCTGACCGCGCTCGCCACCTCCGTCGAGCAGGGTGAGCTTGCCGTCGAGGAGGCGACCGAGCTCGAGCGTGTGCTCGAGCTCGGTCTCCAGGCGGGACGGATCCGCGCTGTGTACGGGCCTGCCGGCGAGCAGGCCGCGCTACGGCTCTTTCGGCGACTTCCGGCCGGAGCGGGCCTCGCCGAGACGGCGCGCGCGGTTTCGGCAGCGCTTGCGAGCCTGAACGGCCGGTCGCTCGACTCGTTCCGGATCGAGGTCGTCGGGCCAGGGATGTATCGAATCGCGCTCACCGCGGGCGGCGCGGAAGTGGCGGTACGCCTGGACCGGAGCGGCGTGCAGCTCGCGTCGGTCGGCGTTTGACCGCGCCAGAGAAGCACCACTTCGTGGCCTGTGTCGACCTCGAAGGCCGCAGCGTGCTCGTCGTCGGCGCCGGTCGCGTGGCGCACGAGAAGGTGACGGGTCTGCTGGACTGCGGCGCCGCCGTCACGGTCGTAGCTCCTGAAATCGCTCCGGAACTCGCGGCGCTTCCCGTCGAATTGCTGCAACGCCGGTACCGGAGCACCGACCTCACCGGCCGCTACCTCGTCGTCGCCGCTACGGCGGACACGGCCGTCAATCGACGCGTGTTCGCCGATGCGGAGGCGCGCGCGCTCCTGTGCAACGTCGTCGACGTCCCGGAGCTCTGCTCGTTCATTCTGCCCGCGCTGCACCGGCAGGACCCGATCACCGTGGCGATCTCCACCGGAGGCGCGTCCCCGGCCCTGGCGCAGCGGCTTCGGGACGAGGTGGCCAAGGTCGTCGGGCCCGAACATGCGGCGCTGGCCGTGCGGCTGCGCGAGCTGCGCCCGTGGGCGAAGGCCCACCTACCCACCTACGAGGCGCGCCGCGAGTACTTCGCCGGGATCGTCCGGAAAGAGCTCGGGTGACGGTCTATCTCGTCGGCGCCGGGCCGGGCGATCCGGGCCTGATCACCGCTCGCGGCCTCGATCTCGTTCGCTCCTGCGAGGTGCTCCTCCACGACCGCCTCGTCGCCGACGAGCTGGTCGCCGAGGCTCCTCGAGCGGCGCTCGTCATCTCCCGCGAGGGGCTTGGCCAGGCCGCCGTCACGGAACTGCTCGTCGAGCACGGCCGTGCGGGCGCCGACGTCGTACGGCTGAAGGGCGGCGACTCGTTCGTCTTCGGGCGCGGCGGGGAGGAAGCCCTGGCCCTCGAGGCTGCCGGCATCACCGTCGAGGTCGTGCCGGGTGTGTCGTCGGTCGCTGCCGTGCCGGCCGCAGCCGGGATCCCGGTTACCCACCGTGGCATCTCCGACCGGGTCACGATCGCCACTTGTCATGGAGCCGACGGGAACGAGGCCGAGTATGCGCGGCTTGCTGCGGCGGGCGGCACGCTCATCCTTTTCATGGGCCTCGGCAGGGTCGAGCACGTCGTCAGGGGCCTCCTCGCGGCGGGCATGGCACCGGCGACCCCAGCCGCGGCGATCTCGCGCGGAACGCTTCCGGACCAGGAGGTGGTCAGGACCACGCTCGACCATCTTGCAGCCGCGAGCGCCGGGCTGGCCGGCCCGACGCTGCTCGTGATCGGCGACGTCGCGGCACTCGAGCTGAGTGTGGCCGGTCTGGAGACGGCGACCGTTGGATCAGAGTTGCAGCACGCTGCCTGGTCGTGTTGACCGGCAGCTGACCTGATCCTCGCGTGACCGGGGCCGCATCAGGCCTCGCCCATCACCAGGCCTTCGATCGTGTGGCCCTGGACCACCGGCTCGAGCTCCGAGACGAGGCGCGGAGCGAGATGCGCCTGGAGGCTGTCCGGCAGGCCGTCGAAGAAGTCATGCGTCATCTGCAGGTCGTGGATGACGGAGGAGGTGGCAGGCCCGGCCTCGGCGCCGAGCACGAGCACCGGGCGGGGCGTGGTCGAGCGGTTCGCCGTGCCGCGGTGGATCGCGAGGCCGGTCCGGACGGCGATGTCGCCCATCTGGGGAAGCTTGCGCTGAGCGCGCTCCGCGTAGCGCGGGTACTCGGACTTCGGGGGGAACATCGCGTAGTCGAACCCGGACGGATCGTCCCACTGCGTCCCCACCGCGATCTCGAAAGGCCCCATGTCGTCGGTGACGTCGACGGTCGTGACGTTGAACGCCAGCGAGCTGATCCTCCTGCCCTCCAGGGTCTCCGGCGGCGCCGGGAAGTCCCTGTGCCAGGGCTGGTTCATCGCCCCGGGATTCGGAACGTCGAAGCCGATCTCGACGAAGACGTAGCTCGGACCGAGCACTGCCTCGCACACCGCAGTCACCCACGGATGCGTCGTGAGCGCGACGAAGCCGCGCGCGTCTTCGGGCCGGATCTCGACGTAGTGCCGGTTGGGACCGCGGCCCACGGCTCCCCCCTCGCGCGAAAGCGCATCACGGTACGCGGCCTCGATGTCCTCGCGGAGCTCCTCGACCCGGTGTCGCTCGAGGGCGCCCTTGAGCCCGATCATGCCATCCCCGTAGATCCCACCCATGATGCGGGCGACGTCGTACTCCGGCGCGTGCGTGTTCGTCACGTTCACTCCTCCTCACCGTACTCCCCGTCCGCAAGATTCGCGTCGATGCTCTAGGCTCAAGCGCTAGATCCCCGATTCTGTCCGGCTGAGCACCACCAACTGAAAGGTGCCACATGGCTGACGAGCTTCCCTTCGAACGTAGGCCCTTGAGTCGTCGCGGGTTCGTACTCACCGCGGCGGGAGCGGGAGCGGGCCTCCTGCTTTCCGGCTGTGGCGGTTCTTCATCGAGCGAGGCGACCGGTGGTGGGGAGACCACCACCGCCGGCGACGGTGGGCAGGCGTACACCGGCCCCAAGGTCGACCTCCAGTTCTGGAACGGTTTCACGGGCGGCGACGGCCCGTTCATGCGCGACATGGTCACGCAGTTCAACACGGAGAACGAGAACATCAAGGTCAAGATGGTCGTCCAGCAGTGGGCCGACTACTACCAGAAGGTCCCGACCGCGGTGGCCAGCGGACGCGGGCCCGACGTCGGTGTCATGCACGTCGACACCCTCGCCACGAACGCCGCCCGTAACGTGATCATCCCCCTGGACGACGTCGCGGAATCTCTGAAGCTGGCGAAGGACGACTTCGCCGCAACCATCTGGGACGCGGGCATCTACAAGGATCAGCGCTACGGGATCCCGCTGGACATGCACCCGCTCGGCTTCTACTACAACACCCAGCATCTGGAGAAGGCGGGGCTGAGCGAGGCGCCGATGACCCGCGACGAGCACGACGCGGCGCTCGAGAAGCTGAAGGCGGCGGGGTTCGACAAGCCGTTCTGGCAGAGCTCGACCTGGCCGGGGCACCTCATGTTCATGTCTCTGCTCTGGCAGTTCGGCGGCGACCTCTACAACGAGGACGCGACGCAAACGGCCTGGAACTCGGACGCGGGCGTGGAGGCGCTCACCTGGCAGCGGAAGCTCGTCGACGACGGCTACAGCCCGCCGAACGTCGCCAACGACGCGGACTACATCGCGTTCAAGAACGAGAAGAACAGCTTCCACTGGGACGGCATCTGGCAGACCCAGGACCTCGCGAAGACCTCGTTGCCGTGGGCCGTGGCGCCGCTGCCTCAGATCGGCAGCCAGAAAGCCGCCTGGGCGGGTTCGCACAACCTCGTGATCATGCGTCAGAAGACGCAGAACGAGGACAAGCTCCAGGCGTCGAAGGTGTTCCTGAACTGGATCAGCGAGCATTCGATCGACTGGGCGAAGGGCGGTCAGGTGCCGGCTCGCAACAGCGTCCGGAACAGCGCGGAGTTCAAGCAGCTGAAGAACCAATCGATCCTTGCCGAGCAGATCGACGTCGTCCACTTCCCTCCGGCCCTTCCCGGGATCGCAGACGCGCAGGCCGAGATGGAGGCGGCGGTGAACCGGGCGATCCTCGGCAAGCAGTCGCCGAAGGAGGCGCTCGACAGCGGCGCCAGCAAGGCGAACAAGCTGCTGGAAGAGAACAAGAAGAAGTACGGCGCGTAACCCCACATGACCACGGGGGGCCCCAGCACGATCGAGCAAGCGGGTGGGGGGCGGCCGATGCCGCCTCTCGCCCGCGCCGCTCGCGTGCGCGTGGGGAAGCAGGGCCCTGCCGGCGGCGGGAAGATCGCCTACCTCTTCCTTGCCCCGTATCTCATCCTCTTCACGGCGTTTGTGGTCTTCCCGGCCGTCTACGGGCTCTGGGTCAGCTTCCACAGCTGGGACCTGCTCCTTCCGAACAAGCCGTGGGTCGGCCTCGAGAACTACCGCAACCTGATGGACACGGGCTCCTCGAGCGGAGGGGATTTCTGGCAGGCCATGAAGGCGACCGGGATCTTCAGCGTCTTCAGCGTCCCGCTGCTCGTCACCCTCCCGCTCGGGGTCGCCTTGATGCTGAACCAGAAGTTCCGCGGACGGAACTTCTTCCGTGCCGTGTACTTCGCGCCGTACGTGCTCGGGGTCGCCGTGATCGGCGTGCTCTGGACGCTCCTGCTCGACCCGAACATCGGTGTCCTCAACTACTACCTGGAGAAGGTCGGCGCGCCGGAGAACATCGCGTGGACGACCTCGCTCCCCTGGGCCTGGATCGCCCTCGTCGGCGTCACGGTGTGGTGGACGCTCGGCTACAACGCGGTCATCTACCTGGCGGGCCTCCAGGACATCCCGCGTGAGCTCTACGAGGCGGCGAAAGTCGACGGCGCCAGCCGCTGGGGCCGTTTCCGGCACGTGACGCTCCCCGGGCTGAGGCCCGTCCTCGTCTTCATCGTCACGATCACGATCCTCGCGTCAGCGAACATGTTCGGGCAGGCGTGGCTGATCACGGGCGGCGCACCCGGGAACGACACCCGCACCGCGATCATGCTGATCGCGCAGGAGGGGTTGCAGAACTTCCGGCTCGGCAGCGCGGCGGCGATGAGCTTCGTGCTCGCGTTCTTCCTGATGATCGTCAGCCTGATCACGTTCTTCCTCTTCCGGGAACGGAAGGTGCGATGACGACCGCCGCGCACGAGGAGCGTCCCGTGGACCGCAAGCCGCGCAAGGCCATCCTCACGATGATCGCCTCCTACGTGGCCCTGGTCGCGCTCACCGTGGTCTTCGTCGCGCCGCTCGTCTACATGGCCTCCACGGCGTTCAAGACGAACCAGGAAGCGACGCGCATCGAGCCGACCTGGGTGCCGAAGGAGCCCTCCACTAAGGCCTTCGACGCGATCCTGAACCGCAGCGAGCAGACGCCCGTATTCCGCTGGTTCCTGAACAGCATGTTGGCCGCCGTCGGCCAGGCGCTCCTCGTCGTCGCGACCGCGTCCCTCGCTGCCTACGCTCTCGCGCGAATGGAATTCCGCGGAAAACGCCTGATGACCGGTTTGATCATCTCGACGCTGTTCGTCCCACCGATCATCTTCCTGATGCCCACCTACCTCATCCTCGACAAGCTCCAGTGGCTGGACAGCCTCCTCGCGGTGACGATCCCGGGTGCGGCCGGTGCTCTCGGCGTCTTCCTGCTGCGGCAGTTCTTCATCTCGCTGCCGAAGGAGCTCGAAGAAGCGGCCGTGCTCGACGCCGCGGGGCCCTTCAAGATCTTCTGGCGCGTGATCCTGCCCCTCTCGAAGCCGGCCCTCGCCACCCTCTTCCTGTTGGCGTTCCTGACGAATTGGAACGACTTCCTCCTGCCCCTCTTCGTGCTCTTCAGCCCGGACGCTCTGACGCTACCGCCGGGGCTCGGGCTGCTGCAGGGCTCCTACACCACGAGCTACGAGATCATCATGGCCGGGGCCGTCGTCGCCACCCTCCCGGCTCTCATCCTCTTCATCATCGCGCAGCGGTTCGTGATCGAGGGAGTCTCGGCCACCGGGATCAAGGGCTGATCGGGGTCTTCCTGCCGGGCGACCGCCGGGTGGAGCTCCGTGAGGTGCCTTCCCCCGAGCCGGGCCACGGACAGGTCCTCGTCCGCGTCGAAGCCTCGACGATCTGCGGCAGCGACATCAGGGCGATCTACCGGGAGCACCTCGGCGTCGGCGCCGAGGCCTACCGCGGGGTGATCGCGGGCCACGAGCCGAGCGGAGAGATCGTCGCTGTCGGCCCGGGCTGTCGGCGCTTCGCAGCCGGCGATCGAGTGGCGCTCTACCACATCGCCGGCTGCGGCCTCTGCCGCGACTGCCGCGCGGGTTACATGATCTCCTGCAGCTCCCCGGAGCGCGCCGCGTACGGCTGGCAGCGCGACGGCGGGCACGCGCCGTT
>DATLDK010000067.1:0-20065 GCA_035525905.1 Gaiellaceae bacterium
GGTGCACCAGGCGTTCGGATACGGCTCGTTGAACTGCCAGGGGATCGTCCCGGCGCCGCGGCGCTGCGTTGCTTCCACCGCGTAGCGGAGGCCCTCGTACTGCAGCCACTGCGAGCAGCGGCGCATCGTCTCGACGTCGTCGATCCGGCCGCCGAAGATCTCCTGGACGAGCGGTGCGTTGTTCCACCAGGCGCCGAGATGCGCGTACACCGCGTTGGTGCGGTCCGCCGGCCAGAGATCCTCCTCGTCGATCAGGGCCTCGAGCGCGCGGCGGTTCGCCATCCCCTCGACACCGAACTCGCTGTGCAGCCGCGAGGTGCGGGTGTCGTAGTGCTCTGCGTGCCGCGACAACCCCTGGTGCTCCCACGGGCCGTGCACGTCCTCCTCGCCGACCGGGGAGGTCGGGAGCCACGTGCGCTCCGGATCGAGCTCGGCGACGACGTCCTTCAACGCCGCGAGAAGGGGCGTCGAGTCGTCGCCGTCCAGCTCGTTTCCTCCGCACCACACCGCGAGCGACGGATGCCGGCGCAACCGCGGCACGATCGCGCGAGCGTCGTCCTGCATGAGGGCGAGGAACTCGGGGTCTTCCGAGGGCACGCTCTCGATTCCCGAGCTCGACTGGGAGAACTCCTGCCAGACGAGGAGCCCGAGCCGGTCGCAGAGCTCGTAGAACTCGGGCGTCTCGATCAGCCCGCCGCCCCAGACGCGGATCACGTTCACATCCGCTTGGGCGGCCAGGCGGAGGAGGTGGGCGAGCTTGTCGGGGCGCGGCACCCCGTAGAGCGCGTCGATGGGGACCCAGTTCCAGCCCTTGATCGGCATCGCAACCCCGTTGACCGTCACCCGGTAGCTCTCCAGCGCGATCGTGCGGAAGCCGACGCGGAAGCCTTCGGCTTCGTAGAGCCGCTGCGGGCCCATCCCGTTCGGCCACCACAGCTCCGGCTCCTCGACGCGGAGGACGGTCTCGCCGTCGATCTGGACGGTGCCGACTCCGTCGGAGAGGCGCACGACCGGGAACACCTCGGCGGGCGCGTCGAGAGTCACCGGGCGCCAGATCCCCTGATGGATCAGCCGAGGGCAGAAGTCCCAGCCGTAACCCATCCGGCTCTTGTGCACTCGCACCTTCGAGGTGCATCCGACTTGCGGCTCGCACTCGGGCGCGGGGTGGAGGGCCACGTCGAGCACATGCTCTCCGTCGGCGACTTCGAGCTCGAACGGCGTGAAGGCCCCCTCGTGGTGCAGCACCTCGTCCCCGTCGACGAACACCGTCGCTGCGTGGTCGACCCCCGCGAAGCGAACCCGTCCAGGACCCGTCACCTGCCGTCTGTAGACCCACGTGCGTTCCGGCACCCACTCGGCGAGCAGGCTGTTGCGGCCGTGGTAGAGGTCGGGTACCTCACCGGCGCGTGCCAGGTCGTCGAGCACGCAGCCCGGGACGCGTGCGGGCAGCCAGCCGGGCGTGTCCCACGGCTTGGCCAGGTGCCAGCGCCACTCCTCGCCGAGCCAGCCGCGAAACCGCCAGTCGTCCCCGTCGAGCGAGGTCACGATTCGAGCAGGTCCGTCTCGACCGCGGCCCCACCGGCACGCGGGAGGACGAACGTCTTCAGCTCGTGCGGGCCGAACTCGGCCTGGATCGAGCTCCCCAGGACCTCGAGCTTCGCCTGTCCGCCGCGCCCGGTCGATTCGACTGCGCGGACGGCATAGGCGTTCCCGTCCTCAGCGCCCTTGACGACGGTCAGGACGACGTCCCCATCCCCGTCGGCCGCGAAGCTGCGCTGCTGCGCCAACGGCCCTGCGTGGAAGGTCTCGATCAGCGCGAACGCCGGCTGGTTCAGCTCGGCCGACCGCCGCACCACCGCGGCTTCGCGCCAGTCTCCGGCGTGCGGCACGAGCCGGACGAGGAACGTCTGCCGGCCCTGGTCCATGTACTCGAAGTCGCCGCCCTGCTCCAGCTCTCGCGGGTCGTGCCACGCCCAGACCGGGCTTCGCACGGCGCTGATTCCGATGTCACCGCCGCGCACGTCGTAGCCGTACTTCGCGTCGTTGATCACGGCGAGACCCTTGTCGCCGTCCGAGACGTCGACCCACGCCTGCCCTGGCTCCTCGTTGCCGTTCGCGGCACGCTCGACGACGCCGTAGGGGATCTCGTACGTCGCCAGCTCGGCATCGACGCTCGTCGGGTAGCGGAGCTTCAGCAGCCTGCGCGGCTCGTGCCAGTCGAGCGCGACCCGCACGTCCACGTACGCCGCCTCCGCCGCGAGCACGTAGTCCTCCCGCAGTGTCGACGCGCCGTACGTGCTCTCGACGCGGAGGATCCCGCGGACGGGCCCCGCCTCCAGCAGCCGGAGGGACACGCTCTCGAATTCCCCGATCGCCTGGTCGTACGCGACCACGCCGTGACCCCAGGTGTCGCTGCGGTCGTCGATGACGACGGCGTGCGGGGACCCGGGTGCGGCGAGGTCCGCGCCTGTCGCCTTGAGCACGAGCTTTGCGATCCGTCCCGTCTCCGGGTCGAGCTCGAGGCGCACGTGCTCGTTCTCGAGATGGGTGTCGGAACAGGCGAGCCCGTGGCCTTCGA
Organism: Gaiellaceae bacterium; assembly: GCA_035525905.1. Taxonomy (GTDB): domain Bacteria; phylum Actinomycetota; class Thermoleophilia; order Gaiellales; family Gaiellaceae; genus Gaiellasilicea. Next base: position 2,579 of record DATLDK010000067.1, read on the forward strand.
CCACGCCGAGGCGGACTCTGTAGGTGCGGTATCCCAGTGGCGGCACCTCGACCGGGAACACGAAGCGACTGCGCATGCCGCTCATCGTCGTCAGCGGGCGCGTCAGCTGCATCGGGACGGGCTCGCCCGCGTCGTCCACGACGTGATGTCCCTGCTCGCGAGTCCACGTGTACTCGAGCTCGACGTCTGCCCGGAGCGCCCACGCGTGTGGGTTGAAGACGACGACGGGCCGCATCTCCTCTTCCGGGTCGATCTGGATCTGGCACGCGATCGACTGAACCGCGGCGTTGAAAGCCGTGGCGGCAATCGACGCCGCATGCCCGATCTGATCGCGAGCATCCTCGTACGCCGGCTCGATCGACGTGCCGGCGAGGGTGTCGTGGAACTGGTTGAAGAGGAGCAGCTTCCACGCGCGCGTGAGCTCCTCGAGCGGATACGGCCGGAGTTCGAGCGAGTCGGCGATGGCGCTCCATTTCTCGGCGCGCTGAAGCAGGTTCTCCGTGCGCCTGTTCCAGCGCTTGATCCCGGAGTGGGTCGTGTAGCAGCCCGGCGAGTGGTGCTGCAGCTCGCCGGCCACCGTCGGATAGTCGGCGCCGTTCTCCGCGGCCCCGTCGAAGAAGCGGCGCAGCGAGCTGAGCTCCAGCGTCGGACCGTCATCCTCCTCGTTCAGCCGTGCGATCTGGTCGAGGTTCGCCCTGGTCGGGCCGCCGCCGTGGTTGCCGACGCCGAAGAACACGGCGTACGCGCCGTCGTTCGGTAGCGAGGCGATCGCCTGCTCGACGTGCTCGCCCAGGTCGTCCTTCGGCGCGCAGTACTCGTGCGGGATCCGGTAGGCGAGCACGCGGGAGCCGTCCGGCGACTCCCACCAGAAGAGCGGGCTCTCGAGGGTCTTCTCCTTGGGCCCGGGCCGGAGGAAGACGTAGCTGTCGGCGCCGCTCTTGCGCAAAATCTGCGGGATCGAGCCGTTGTGTCCGAACGAGTCCAGGTTGGCGCCGGTGGTCGCTGTGATTCCGAACTTCTCGCGCAGGTAGCGCTGCCCGTAGAGCGCCTGTCGCACGAACGACTCGCCGCCCGGGATGTTGCAGTCGGGCTCGATCCACCAACCCCCGATTACCTGCAGCCGGCCTTCGGCGATCCGGCCACGGATCTTGTCGAAGAGAACAGGGTCGCTCTCCTCCACCCACTCGAAGAAGAGCGACGAGTCGCAGGTGAAGACGAAGTCGGGGTACTCCTCCATCCGGTCGATCGCCGACTGGAACGTCGCCCGCACCTCCTGGTAGCCCTCCGGCCACTGCCACAGCCACACCGGGTCGATGTGCGCGTTGCCGATCATGTGCAGCACCCGCTTCATTCGCCTGCGGCCCAGCGGTCGACCTGGTCGATCACGAGGTGCAGGAAGAGGACGTGTAGCTCCTGGATCCGCGCCGTCGAATCCGAGGGGACGATCAGCGCGTGGTCGGCATGCTCGGCGGCCGGACCGCCTTGGCCGCCCCCGAAGAGCACGGTGGCTGCTCCCAGCTCCTTGGCGACCGCGAGGCCGCGAACGACGTTCGGCGAACGGCCGCTCGTCGAGAACGCAATCGCCGCGTCGCCCGGCCGGACGAAGGCCCGCACCTGCCGCTCGAAGACCTCTTCGAAGGAAAAGTCGTTGGCGATGCAGGTCAGCGCCGCCGCGTCGGCGGCGAGCGAGAGCGCAGGCAGCGGTCGGCGCTCCCGCTTGAAGCGGCCGACGAGCTCCTCGGCGAAGTGGTTCGCGTCGACGGAGCTGCCTCCGTTCCCGAACGTGTAGACCCTGCCGTCGCGCGAGTACGTGTCGATCAACAGCCGCCCCACCTCGTCGATGCGTGGCAGCAGCTGCTCGACGCCCGAGGCGAGCTCGAGGTGGTCGGCGAGTGCGCGGGAGCTGTCGTCAGCCATGCGCGAGCACGTTGCCCGAGGCGGTCCGCTCGAACGCGATCGCGGCTGCCCCGACGACTCCGACGTGCTCGCCGAGCGGCGACTGGACGATTCGGGCGACTTCGCGGGCGGGCGGCATCGCCTCCGCCCGGACGCGTTCGCGGACCGGCCCGAGCAGTTGCTCTCCGGTTCCACTCACGACGCCGCCGCCCAGCACGACGAGCTCGGGCTCGAACAGGTTCACGATCGATGTCACCCCGCAGGCGAGCGCGTCGGTCGTCTCCTGCCACACGTCGATCGCTCTCCTCTCGCCGGAGGCTGCGGCGCGCGCAACCTCGCTCGCTGTCACCTCGCCGAGGCCTGCCTCGCGCGCTCGCTCCGAGATGGAGGTGCCCGAGACGTACGCCTCGAGACATCCTTTGCGGCCGCAGCCGTGACACACGCGGCCCGCACAGTCGACCGTGACGTGGCCCAGCTCGCCGCCGTTGCCGCTCGCGCCTCGATAGAGGACGCCGTCGATCACCACTCCGCCGCCCACCCCGGTCGAGATCGTCAAGTAGACCATGTGGCTGGTTCCCGCTCCGGCGCCGTAGCGGTGCTCGCCTGCGGCGGCCGCGGTGGCGTCATTCTCCAGCACGACCGCGACGCCGAAGGACCCCTCCGCGAGCGCGACGATCGGAACGTCACGCCAGCCGGGCAGATGCGGTGGGGCGATCAGGACTCCGCGTGCAGAGTCGAGCGGCCCGCCGGCGCCGATGCCCACCGCGCTCAGCTGCGTCAGCTCGAGCCCGGCCTGCTCGACGGTGCTGCGCCCGAGCTCGAACAGCCGCTCCAGGCCACGCTCAGGCCCGTCCTCGGCGTTCGTCGGTTCCACCGCGAACGAGAGCACGCGCCCCATCCGGTCGACCACGCCCGCCGCGAGCTTCGTCCCGCCGATGTCGAGGCCGAGGACGGGCGCGCGACCGGAGCCGTCGGCTTCGACGGAAGAGGCTTCCTGGACTGTCGCCATCAGCCCTTGCGTCCCTGCGTGGCGATACCCTCGATGAAGAAGCGCTGGAAGGCCGCGAAGAGGATGACCATCGGCAGGACCGTGATCACGGTGCCGGCCATGATGATCTCCCAGCGGCCCTCGCCGCCGCCACCGGCGCCTTGCTGGTCGAGGATCGTCTTCAGGCCGAGCGGCAGCGTGTAGAGAGCCGTGTCGCGGAGGTAGATGAGCGGCTTCAGCAAGTCGAACCACTGCGCCTGCAGCTCGAAGATGAAGACGACGATCAGCGCGGGCTTCGCGAGCGGAAGGGCGATCCGTCGGAACATCGTCCAGCGGTTGTCGCCGTCGATCCGCGCCGCTTCGAACAGGTCGCGCGGGATCCCGAGGAAGAACTGACGCAGGAGGAAGATGTAGAAGGCGCTTCCGAACAGATTCGGCACCCAAAGGGGGTACTGGGTGTTGACGCCGATGTTGGGGAGGAACGCCAGCGTGCCGGCATCCCCGGTCAGCTTGCTGATCTCGTTCCAGATCAGGTAGACGGGGATCATTGTCACCGCCCCCGGCAACATCATCGTTGCCAGGATCAGGGCGAACAGGATGTTGCGGCCGGGGAAGCGAAAGTGGGCGAACGCGAACGCGACGATCGCGCTCGAGATCGCGACGAGGCCCGCTGCCAGAAGCCCGATCCAGACGCTGTTCCAAACCCAGGAGAGCACGGGCAGGTCGGGGAGGTCGAAGAGCCGCTCGTCCCCCGGTACCGATGTCGGATCGCCGGTGTAGTTCCACTGGAGCTCGCGCGGGATCAGCTTGTTGTCGAACACGTCACCCTGCGGCTTGAGCGAGGCGCTGATCAGCCATAGGAACGGGTAGATCGCCAGCACCGAGATGAGCGTCAGCAGCACGACGAAGAGGGCCGTCTTGACGCGGCCGAAGCGCGGCCCTTCTCCCGGCTCGCCGCCGCGACCGAGGATGCGGCCGAGCATCCCAGGCGGGACCCGCGGCGTCGTCGCCCCCGAGCCGCCGCTCGGAAAGTTCTCCTGCGCGCCCGCGCTCACTTCGAATCACTCTGGTAGAAGACGAACCGGCGGCTGACGAGGAACTGGATCCCCGTCACGATCATGATCAGCGCGAAGAGCAGCCAGGCCATCGCCGAGGCGAAACCCATGTTGAAGAACTCGAACGCCTGGCGAAAGAGGTAGACGACGCTCATCAGGGCCGCGTCGGGCGCTTCGGCGCCCGTCGACCCCGCGCCGAAGTAGGCGGTGAAGACCTCCGTGAAGGTCTGCAGGCCGGCGATCGTGAGCACGATGAACGTGAAGAAGAGCGCCGGGCTGATCATGGGCAGGGTGATGTTCACGAAGCGCCGCCAGGGCCCCGCACCGTCGATCGCCGCCGCCTCGTAGAGGTGCGCGGGGACCGCTTTGAGGGCGGCTAAGTAGATCACCATCGTCCCGCCGACGGTCCAGACGCTCATGATCGCGAGGCTCGGCTTGATCCAACTGGGGTCGGTCGTCCAGAAGGGACCCGGGACTCCGATCAGCTCGAGCCCGCGGTTGACCACTCCGGTCGAGCCGTTGAAGAGGACGAGGATCAGGATTCCGATCGCCACCGGCGGCGTGATGTCTGGCAGATAGAAGATCGTGCGAAAGACGCCGGCAGCGAACGCGAGCCGCGCCAGGATCAGGGCCAGCCCGAGGGCGACGCACATCTTCGCCGGGACCGTCATCACCGTGTAGACGAGCGTGTTCTTGAGCGACAGAGCGATCTTCGGGTCGTCCAGGAGCTGCCGGTAGTTCTCGAATCCGACTCGGCTCGTCGACTCGATGCCCGCGATCTGCTGGACGCCGTAATCGGTGAACGAGAAGTAGAGGCTCGCGAACATCGGCCCCGCGGTGAGCGCGAGGAACCCGATCACCCAGGGCAGGATGAAGAGGTACGCGGTCCAGGTTTCGCGCTCGCGGAACCCGGACAGCCAGCGGCGGGCCCCCTTGGGGGGGCCCGCCGCTTCACTGCTTGCGACGCTCGCCAACGTCGCTGGTCTTACTTGGCCTTGTCGATCGCGGCCTGTGCCTCGCGCTGGGCCTGGTCGAGCGCCTGGCGCGGGGTCTGGCGGCCTTCCAGCACGCGGTTGATGGCGTCGACCCACGCCTGCTTGAACTCGGTGCTCGCGGGCGACAGCGGCACCGAGAAGGCGTAGCGCGGTGCACGGACGAGGAGCGCGACAGCGCTGTCGAAGTCCTTGTTGCCGACCGGCTGGTAGATGTCCTCGTAGAGCTTGACGTCGGCGACCGTGTTCGCGGTGTAGAGGCCGGTGTACGCACGACCCTGGCGCTTGCGCAGGTCGTACCGGCTCTTGCCGACGGTTTTCCAGGACTCGACCGACGTCATCGCCTTCATGAACTTGCAGGCGAGGCCCGGGTTCTTGGCGCCACGCGGGATCGCCCAGCCGTTGCCGCTGATCATCGACAGCGGTCCGCCCTTGCGGTTCGTGAAGAACTTCGCCGTGATGTTCACGGGGGCGCCCTCGGCGAGCACGTTGTAGTAGAAGCTCTCCATCGGCCAGGCGCCGACCTGGTCGGCCGCGACCTGGTTGTTGCGCCCGAAGAAGTCCCACGTGTCGCGGAACGCCTTGAACTTGTTCCAGCCGCCGTGATCGTTGATCAGGGAAACGGTGTAGGCGAGTGCCGCTACTGCTTCCCGGGAGTTCAACTGGGCCTTGAGCCCGTTCTTCGAGATCAGGTCCTTTCCGAACCACTTGACCCAAAGCGGGAAGAACTCCGGGATCTTCGGATCGAACCCGATCCGCGTCAGCCGGCCGTTCTCGATCTTGAGCAGCTTCTTGTTGGCCTGGCGCAGCTTCTTCCAGTTGGTCGTTTGGATGTCGGCGACGTTCACGCCGGCCTTCTGTGCCGCGTCGTTGTTCACGATCAGCGTGATCTGGTTCGTGAACTCCGGCAGAGCGTAGAGCTGACCTTTGTAGGTCACTTCCTGCAGCGCGGCGAGCCGGTACTGCTTGCGGTCGATCTTCTCCGTCGCGAGGCAGTTGGCCAGAGGTGTGAGCACGTTCTTCGCCGCGTACGTGCCGATGTCACCGCGACCCATGTAGACGAGGTCCGGGATGTCCCGGGCCGCCAGCCGCGCGAGGAACGCCTGCGCGTTGAAGCTGCCGACGGGGTTGTTCACCTTGTCGCCCTGGCTCTCGATCACCTTGTTCGCGATGTCGAGACGGCCCTGGGCGACGTCGTCGCGGCCGCCCATGCCATAGATGTCGAGCGTCGCGCCGGCCTGCGCCGTGCCGACGCCCGTCGCTTCCGACGGCTTCGCACTCGCGCCGCCCGCCGCCAGGACCACACCGAGCGCTGCTCCGGCAATGAGCAGCGCGCCCCGCTTCAACCGATTCGTCATGTTCCCTCCAGGTGAGAGGTACGAGACCCCACTAAACGTCTTCTGTGAGAACGTAACCACATGAGCACCCAGGGTGCAAGCAGACGCGCCGAATCGGCTCCGCATCCGCTGCCACAGGCGGCTCGTGATCGGTGGCTGAGCCTGGACGGGCGCTGGGAGATCGTCCTCGAGGCCGACTCGGCAGCGCGGACGATCACGGTCCCGTACGCCTTCGAGGCGGCACTGTCTGGCATCGGCGCGGGCGACGAGACCCACGAGCAGGTCACCTACCGGCGCACCTTCCGCGTGCCGGAGTCGTGGGCCGGGGGCCGGGTGCTGCTCCGTTTCGGCGGGGTCGACTGGCGTGCCGCCGTGCATGTCGACGGGGAGGTGGTCGGCACGCACGAGGGCGGTTACGCGCACTTTTCGTTCGACCTCGGAGCGCTCGAGCCCGGCACGGAACATGAGCTCGTCGTCCACGTGGACGATCCGGCGGACGATGCGGCGGGCCAGCCGAAGGGGAAGCAGCGTGGCAGCGGCGGGATCTGGTACACGCGCACGACCGGCATCTGGAGGTCCGTCTGGCTCGAGCCGGTCCCGGACGAGTACATCGTCGACGCGTCGCTTCGGGTCGACGTCGACGGCACCGTCACCGCGGCGCCTGGGGTGTCGGTCGAGGTCATCGGCCTCGCCGGGCCACCCCGCCTCTGGAGCCCCGACGATCCCTTCCTGTACGACGTCGAGCTCCGGCTCGGCGACGACCTCGTGCGGAGCTACGTCGGCTTTCGCTCGATCGCGCGCAACGGCCGCGAGCTGCTGCTGAACGGCGAGCCACTCCGGATCGCCGGCGTGCTCGACCAGGGCTTCTGGCCCGACGGCGGCTATACCGCGCCGAGCGCCTCGGCGCTGCGCGCGGACGTCGAGGCCGCGAAGGCCCTCGGCTTCAACCTCGCACGCAAGCACGTCAAGGTCGAGGATCCACGCTGGTATGCCTGGTGCGACCGGCTCGGGCTGCTCGTCGCCCAGGACCTGCCGAGCAGCCACGACCTCTCGAGCGTCTCGGCGCGGGAGGGTCTCCAGCGCGAGTGGCTCGAGATCGTCGAGCAGCTCTCAGGGCATCCGTCCATCGTCCTCTGGATCCCGATCAACGAAGACTGGGGCGAGCCGCCGCCGCAGTTCCAGCGCTCGCTCGTGTCGGAGACTCGACTCGCCGACCCCACGCGTCTCGTCATCGACGCGTCGGGGTGGAAGCAGCTCGAGGACACCGATCTCGTCGACGTCCACGACTACGGCCGGGCGTTGACGCAACACGCCGGCCGGCGCGAGGACATCCCCCTCTGGTTCGGCGAGGTCGGCGGCCTCTCGATCGGCACCGGCGACTTCGTCTATCGCCACGTCCGCGATCTCGCCGACGGGTACCGCCGGCTCGTGGAGCAGATCCCCGCCGATGTCGCGGGCTTCGTGTGGACGCAGCTGACCGACGTGGAGGGCGAGCAGAACGGCCTTCTGACCCACGATCGCGTGCACAAGACGGACGGTGCGGTGATTCGGGCGGCGAACGAAGCGTTCCGGCGCAGCGCGTAGAACTTCGCCGTGGCTCGAGTCCGCCAGTACGTCCGCGAGCGCCTCGCGCTTCGCCTGAAGATCGTTCGGCTCCTGCGTGTCGCGGGACTCCGCATGGTCGGCGGCTCGCTCGCCTTCCAGATCTTCACCGGGCTCGCCCCGGTGGCCTTCATCCTCGCGACGAGCAGCGTCGTCGGCCGCGTCCCGGCCGCCGTCGAGCACGGCCTCGGCTCCCCGGAGTGGGCCTCGCTCCGGAACGCTCTGCTCCTCGCCGGCGCTCTCTTCGTCGTGCAGCAGCTGTCGGCGCCGTTTCAGTGGGCGGTCGCCGAGCTCGTCACGTGGCGCGTCGACGACGCTGTCCGCGAGCGCGTCGCCAGCGCCTCCTTCGAGCCGGTCGGGGTCGCCGCCCTCGAGGATCAGCGGACGCTCGACGAGCTGGCCGAGATCGCTGATCCGAACCGCGGGCTCGGCTTCTCGCCCGGCGGCGCGTGTGCCGGGATGATCATGCTCGTCTCGCACTACGTGCAGTGGCTCGTCGCCTCTGTCTTCTTCGGCGTCGTCTACACCTGGTGGGCCGCGGCCGCCGTCGCGCTGGGCGCCCTTGCCGTCCGGGTCGGGATCCGCTCGGGCCTCGGCCGCCTCGGCGCCTTCGAAGAGTCCTTCGCGCCAAGACGTCGGAGGCGTGACTACTACCGCGATCTGCTCACCGCGCACGGCGCGGCCAAGGAGGTGCGGATCTTCGGTCTCCTCCCGTGGCTGCAAGGGCGGTACAGCACACGCGGTCTTGCGTCCGTGCAGCCCGTCTGGCGCGGACGCCGGCGCTTCATCCTCGGTCCCTACCTGCTCTCGATCCCGGTCTGGCTCGTGCTCGCGAGCCTGGCGACGATCGGTGTGGCGCGGGCTGGGGCGAGCGGCGAGCTGACGCTCGGCGAGCTCGCGTTCGCGCTCCAAGGCATCGTCCTCGTCAGCGCGCTGGGGACGTTCTTCAGCGAGTCCGACTGGCAGACCGAGCACGGGCTGCGGGCGTTCGGCGCCCTCGAACGGTTCGAGTCGCTCGCGGCCGCCGACAGCGCCGGTGAGACCGGGACGAAGGACCCGTCGGAACTGCCGCGGTCCGAGATCAGGTTCGAGAGCGTGACGTTCGGCTACGGCGACGGCTCGAAGCCGGTTCTGCGCGGCCTCGACTTGACCATCGCGGCGGGGCGGTCGCTCGCAGTCGTCGGGCTCAACGGCGCCGGCAAGACGACCCTCGTCAAGCTGCTGGCTCGGCTGTACGAGCCCCAGTCCGGACGCATCGCGGTCGACGGAATCGACGTACGCGAGTTTCCGGCAGCTGCCTGGCGCGGGCGCCTCGGCGCGATCTTCCAGGACTTCGTCCACTACGAGCTGCCCGTCCGCGACAACGTTGGCTTTGGCGCACCCGAGCTGCTCGATGACGACGTGCGCGTCCGCTCGGCGCTGACCCGCGCCGGCGCCCTCGAGCTCGTCGAAGCGCTGCCGCTGGGGCTGGACACCATCCTCTCCCGCGAATACGAGGACGGAGCCGAGCTTTCGGGCGGCGAGTGGCAGCGAGTGGCGATCGCAAGGGCGCTCGCGGCCGTGGCTGCTGGCGCAGGTGTGCTGGTTCTCGACGAGCCGACCGCGAATCTCGACGTCCGCGCCGAAGCCGCCTTCTTCGACCGCTTCCTCGACCTGACGCGCGGGTTGACGACGATCCTGATCTCCCATCGCTTCTCCACCGTGCGCCGCGCCGACCGGATCGTCGTGCTCGACGAGGGCGCCATCGTCGAGGACGGAGCGCACGAGGAGCTGCTTCGCCTCGGCGGACGCTACGCCGAGCTCTTCCATTTCCAGGCGTCGCGCTTCGGGGCCGTGGAGGTGTCGGAGTGAGGGAGTTCAGCCGAGGCTTCAGGGCGATCCTGCGAAGCGGCTGGCGCGCCAGCCCCGGCCGGATGGTGATCGTGCTGGTCCTGATGCTGCTCGAGTACGTCAGCTGGCCGCTGGCGCCGCTCGTGCTGAAGGAGGTGACCGACGCCGTCGTCGCGCGCGACCTCCGGGCGGCGACGGTCGCGGCCGCCTTCCTGCCGTTGCTCGCCCTGCTGAACCAGGTCGCGGGCCACATCGCACACGTGGTCTGGGTCGAGCTCTCCGACCTCAACCTGATCGAGGTGAACCGCGAGCTGGGAGAGCTCAGCCACGGCCCGCACGGGCTCGAACACCACGAGCGGCCGGAGTACGCCGACCGGCTGGAGCTGATGCGAAACGAAGGGAACCCGATGTACCGGTCGATCTCGATCGCCGTGCGCGCGGCCGGGCTCGTGATCCAGCTCTTGCTGACCGTCGTGATGCTGACGCTCCTCGAGCCGCTGCTGCTCCTGCTCCTGCTGTTCGCGGTGCCTCCGCTCCTGACCGCGCGCTGGGCCGACCGCCGCTTCGAGGCGGCGGTCTGGGGAGACGTGGAGCGATCGCGGAAGGCGACCCATCTGCTCGACCTCGCGGTCCGGGCAGATGCGGCGAAGGAGATCCGCATCTTCGGCCTCGAGGAGGAGCTGCGGCGCCGGCTGCGCACCACCCGAGAGGACCTGCGCAGCCGTCGCTTCCGGGCGGAGTACGAGGGCGTCGCCGTCATGGCAGCCGGACAGCTCGTCTTCGCGCTCGGCTACGTGGGCGGCCTGCTGCTCGTCGTGCGCGGCGCCGTCGCAGGAGACCACACGCCCGGCGACGTCGTGCTGGCCGTCACTCTCGCCGCCCAGACGAACAACCTGGTCTACAGCATCGTCTTCTCGACCCGGTTCTTGCAGCGAAGCGTCCGGGCGATGGGGAGGCTCGCCTGGCTGCGCGGGCTGATCGCATGGCTGTACCCACCGGCGGCGGAAGAGGCTTCCGTGCCTGCCCGTCTGCGCGAGGGGATCCGCTTCGAGGCCGTCGGCTTCCGCTACCCCGGCACCGAGGCGGACGTCCTCGCCGACCTCGACCTACACGTGCCGGCGGGCACGACGATCGCTTTCGTCGGGGAGAACGGCGCTGGCAAGTCGACGCTCGTCAAGCTCCTCTGCCGCTTCTACGACCCAACGACCGGCCGCGTCCTCGTCGACGGGCACGACCTCACGAGCTTCCGGCCCGCAGAGTGGCACGCCCGGATCGCGGCCGGGTTCCAGGACTTCGTCCGCTTCGAGCTGGTCGCCCGCGAGAGCGTGGGCGTGGGCGATCTTCGCCTGGTCGACGACCGCGCCGCCGTTACCGCCGCGGTCGAGCGCGCGGCCGCAGACGATCTGCTCGCGCAGCTTTCCGATGGGCTCGAGACGCAGCTCGGCAAGACCCACGCCGACGGCGCCGAGCTCTCGGGCGGGCAGTGGCAGAAGATCGCCCTCGCCCGAGCGATGATGCGCACGCAGCCTCTGCTCCTGATCCTGGACGAACCGACGTCCGCGCTCGACGCGCATGCCGAGCACCTCCTGTTCGAGCGGTACGCGCAGTCGGCCCGTGCCGTCGCGCGGGCGACGGGAGGGATAGCGGTGTTCGTCTCGCACCGCTTCTCGACGGTGCGCATGGCGGATCTGATCGTCGTCGTCGAGGGGGGCCGCATCGCCGAGCAAGGAAGCCACGAGGAGCTGGTGGCGTCGAACGGGATCTACGCGGAGCTCTTCGCGCTGCAGGCGGCGGCTTACGGCTGAGGGAGCGCCGCGGTCGAGCCGCGCAGGATCAGGATCGGGTCGAGCGTCTCGACGGCGCGCGGGCAATCGGGGTCGAGCGTGCGCCGGAGGAGGAGTTGAGCCGCGCGCTTGCCCATCTCGACGGTGGGCTGGCCGACGACGGTGATCCCGGGATCGACCATCGCCATCCAGGGCACGTCGTCGAAGCCGACGAGCGAGACATCGTCCGGAAGCCGGAGGCGCAGCCGCCGCAGCACGTTCCACGCGTGCTCGGCCAGCAGGTTGTTCGCCGCGAAGATCGCGGACGGCTTCTCGGCTCCGAGGACTGCTGCGATCTGGACCTCGCTGTCCGGTGCGTGGAAGCCGAGGCGCAGGATCAGGTTCTCGTCGACCGGCACTCCGTGCTCCGCGTGGGCGCTGACGTAGCCCTGGAGCCGGCCGGCATCGCTCGTCCAGTCGGTGTCGGCGACGAGCAAGGCGACCCGACGGTGGCCGAGTGCCAGGAGGTGACTCGTCGCCTCCCAGGCTCCGCGCTCGTTGTCGATCACGACCGCGTCGCACGGGACCTCGGCGAGCCGGCGGTCGACTTCCACGACCGCTACGCCATGTCGGGAGAGCAGCGAAGCGGCGGCCCGATCGGCAGGCGTGATGATCACCCCGGCAGCGCGCATCGCGAGGAACGTCCGGGCGCAGGCGAGCTCCTGGGTCTCGTCGCTGTTGTCCGAGACGAGGATCATCTGATACTCCGCCTCGCGCAGCGTTTGCTCGATGCCGGCGGCGAGGTTGGCGTAGAACTGGTTGCCGAGGTCTGAGACCGCGACGCCGACGACCCGGCTCGTCTGCTGCTTGAGCGTCCGGGCGGAGTGATTGGGCACGTAGCCCAGCCGGTCTGCAGCCTCGCGCAAGCGCACGCGCGCATCCTCCGAGACGTAGCCGCGCCCGCTCAACGCGCGAGACGCGGTCGAGGCGGACGTGCCGGCGGCTCGAGCGATGTCGGCGAGGGTGACTTGCCGAGCCGGAGTGAGGGCCCTGGAGGCCGGGATGCTCATCGTCTCGAAGCCTCCCACCGTTGCCAGACGTCGCGCAAGGCCTCGTAGTCGGAAGGCTCGAGCCGCTCGCCGGTGGCATCGACATGCGTCGCGTAGTACAGCGACGGGACTCCGAGCTCCGCTTTCATGCCCAGGTACTCCCGCCACGCTGCGAGGCTCGGGATCCGCCAGTCGTCGGTGTCGATCAAGAGCTCGGGGCAGGCGGCCGCCGTCAGCTCCGCGCGGAACCGCATCTGGGGCACGACCGACTCGTGACCGCCGATGATGTCGTTCAGGCGGATCATGTCGGTCACGTCGACGAAGGCCGGATGGGGGGTCTGCGTGATGATCAACGCGTCGGGCTTGGCCGCCTTCGCCGCCGTGTAGACGACGGCGAGCAGCTCGTGCAGAAGCGCGATGCCCCAGCCCGAACCGGCCGCAGACAGTGCGTGGCCGCTCGGCGTCCTTGCGGTGAAGTCGATCTTGAGGCCGTCGGCGTCGAGCCCTTCGGCGCCGAGCATCCGGGCCACCTGGCGCTGCAGCTCCGCGCGGGTCTCCTCGTTGCCTGGATCGACGGCGATCGGCACGCCCTCGGGGTTGCGCACGCAGAGCTCGGGCGGCAGCCCCTCGGGATCCCACGCTTTCCACCAGAGCAGGACGTGCTGGCCGCGCTCCCGCCGCGCCGCGATCCAGCCCTTCAGATCCGGCCACTTCGCCTCGTCGGGCTGGTTCGTTCCGTACGCGGTTTGCCACTTGTCGTCCAGGACGACGATTCCCGGCACGAGGCGCTCGCCCTCCAGATGGGTGAGGAACGCGTCGTAGTTCTCCTGCGTCGCCTGTGCCATCGGCGACACGCCCGAAGACTCGTAGAGGTGGAATTGGGCTCCCCAGCCGCAGAAGATCGGGCTCGTCCACCAGTCCGGCTGCTCCCGCTCCGCCACCGGGACTGCGGCAGCTCGTGCGACGAGGTCGTCGCGGTGACGGCGCAGGCCCCGGTACGGGTCGGCGACGCCCGGAGTGAACAGCAGCGAGGGCGCCGTGAAGGCTCCGTCGACCCGGGTGTGGCCCTCGTAATCGAGCTGAAGATGAAAGCCGCCGTCGCGCGGCACGTAGGCCGCTTCCACGAACGTGAGCGCCTCCACGGGCGCGACGAAGCCCACGTCGAGCCAGTCGCGCTCGTCCTCGGGCGCCCAGGCGAGGTAGAGCGGAGCGGGCGTGAAGAACCAGTGGTGCCGGCCGGGCTCGCCGTCGCCCGTGGCGCCGATCACCGCGGGCTCGTGGGCGGGTCGGGTGCCGGTGGCGTGAGCCGGGTTCGCGCAGAAGAGCTTGTTCAGCTCGCCGACGCCGTAGCCGCTGGGCAGCCACCCGAGCCTGTCGGGGATGAGCGATCGGAGGGCGAGCAGGCTCACTCCCGTGAGCTCACCGCTACCGGCAACCGAGAACGTCAGCTCGACCTGGTCCTCGGTGCAGGCGATCGAAGTCAGGGCGCGATCCCAGCGGGTCGAGCGGCGCTCCAGCTCGATCCGGCCCTCGGCGACGCGCGGCGGCAGGACGGCCAGCGTCTCGTCGACCGCTCCGAGCGTGTCGAACGCCGCGTAGGGCCTGAGGACGAGATCGCCGAGTGTCACGCGGAGCCCGTTCGCAGAGACCTCGAGGCGATAGGCCGGCGTTTCGACGACGACGCGGCCGTCGTCCTGGAGGCGCGGTCCGTTCACTCCACGTCCACCAGCGCCTCCGCCTCCTGGCCGAACCGAGTCTCGCCGAGAGTGATGTCGGCGGCGACGCGAGCCCGCCGCGCAGCTCCGCCGGCTGTGACCAGGAAGCCGATCGTCTCCTCCGCACCGGCCGCGAGCTCGCGCAGCTCCGGCTCCGGCTGGGGCCAGCCGGCCGGTACGACGAGCCGGACGCTCGCGGCCACGCTGCGCGCGAAGGGGTTCCGCACGACGACGTCCAGCTGGAGCGACTCGTTGGTACGCAATGTCGACCGGTACGGCTCGATCCGCGCGACGAAGCCTTCCGCGCCGAGCTCGGGCTCCTCGGGCAAGAGCTCCCTGTGCAGGTCCTCGAGCCGCTGGGAGTCGGCGAGTAACTGATCGAGGTAGGCGTCGGTCACCTCGGTCGGCGGCCAGTGTCCCCCGAGCAGCAGGTCCGGGCGTAGCTCGCGGTAGAGCTCGGCGCTGCGGACGAAGTCGCCGACGCGGTAGCGGTTGCGGTACTGGTAGTTGAGGATCGACGTGTCGCCGCCCGTCGTTTGCTGGTCGCCGGTCGCGAGAACGCGCCTGCCGTCCACCTCGAACCCGATCGCGGCGGCAAAGCGCGTGTGCCCAGGAAGGGCGTACACCGCAAGCTCGTACTCCTGCCAGCTCGTCGAGCCTTCGAGCGCCAGCACGCGGTCCACCGGAATCGGCTCGTGCCAGAGGCACGGAAGGTCGTAGCGGTGCGGCTCTTCGAGGATGGGGGCCACGTTCGCCGGAGCCCACACCTCCGTGCCTTCGATCTCACGGAGCAGGTTGAGGCCGGCGACGTGGTCGTCGTGGTAGTGCGTGACGACGACGGCGTCGACTCGGCGGACCCCGTGGTCGCGCTTCAGCGCTTCGATCGCCCAGAGCAGAGGGCGCCGCGCCGTGTGCTCCGTGACCGGGGTCAGCCCGGTCGAAACCTCGTAGCCGAAATCGATCAGCACTGCGCCCCCTTCCTCGGAGAGCAGTGCGTAGCTGTTCGCGAAGCTCGTCCGGTTGCGGAGGAGGTGCGGTGAGAGCTCGGCCCACGGGTGGTCGAACATGTCGCCCAAGCGCCACGGATCCTCCAGCCGCATCCGCGCCAGCTCCTCGAGCCGCCCCCGCACCCGGCCGAGAGTCGACGGCGGGTCGTCCACCGGCTCGCCGTGCGAGGGCAGCAGGCGATCCGGCGCGTGCCCGGCGAGAACGCCGCAGGAGAAGTTCGTCGCCGCGAGGCCCTCGATGCCGCTGTAGCTCCACTGCGTTGCCGCAAGGGACCAGACCTTTCCGTCGCCGTGCACGAGGTCCCCCGAGAACGCGAGCCGCTCGCCGCCGCGTTCGACCAGATAGGTGACCGAGCCCACCGTGTGTCCCGGTGTGGGCAGGACGTACGCCTCGACGGCCCCGTAGGCGCGCGTTCGATATTCGGCGACGACTCCCGCCACGGGAACCTGTTCGAGCAGCGAGTAGCGGTCCTGCCGCAGGTCGTAGTCGTTGTCGAGCTGGCGCATCTCCCAGCGCGCGTTCACGCCCGCGATCAGCTCGTGCTCGTGTGGGGGCACCCAGACCCGCGCGCCGGCGTCCACGGCGCGCGCGAGGCCCTGCACCTGGTCGCGATGGTGATGGGTGACGAGGACGTCCGTGAGGCGGGAAACCCCCAGCTTCGAGAGGTGCTCGAGGACGTCGCCGCTGCCGAAATCCACCAGCACTGCGTCCCCTCCGTCGTGGAGCACGTAGACGTTGCAGGTGTCGTGGAAGAGCTCGACTCCCGGCGCGATCGGCGTGAACATCGTTTTTCTCTCCACGTGTGACAACGATTGCATCTTTCCGGCTCGGCGTTGTAGATTCCAGCCCGTGGGCCAGATTGTCCTCGAGGACGTGCGCAAGGAGTTCGGCTCGGGCGTTGTCGCCGTCGACGACGTTTCCCTGACGATCGACGACGGCGAGTTCATGGTGCTGGTGGGCCCGTCCGGCTGCGGCAAGACGACCCTGCTCCGCTCCATCGGTGGGCTGGAGCCCATCACCGACGGCCGGATCCAGATCGGCGATCGGGACGTGACGAAGCTCGCGCCGGCCAAGCGGGACGTGGCGATGGTGTTCCAGAACTACGCGCTCTACCCGCACATGACCGTCCGCAAGAACCTCGGGTACGGACTACGGGTGCGGAAGACGCCGAAGAAGGAGGCGGCGCAGCGGATCGACAACGTCGCGCGGCTGCTCGGGCTGCAGGATCTGATGGACCGCAGGCCCGGCCAGCTCTCCGGCGGTCAGCAGCAGAGGGTCGCGATGGGCCGGGCGATCGTCCGCGAGCCGGCGGCCTTCCTGATGGACGAGCCGCTCTCTAACCTCGACGCCAAGCTCCGGGTCGGCATGCGCACGTCGCTGCAGCAGATGCACTCCCGCCTGGGCACGACCACCGTGTACGTCACGCACGACCAGGTGGAGGCGATGACCCTCGGCCAGCGCGTCTCCGTCATGCGCGACGGCAGGATTCAGCAGGTCGACAAGCCTCCGCGGCTCTACGACGATCCGGCGAACCTCTTCGTGGCCGCGTTCATCGGCTCGCCGGCCATGAACCTGCTCGAGGCGGACCTCCGCGGTGACGCGATCGACCTGGGCGGGACGTCGATTCCGCTCGACCGCGAGCGCCGGCCGCGGTTCGCGGAAGGCGGTCACACCGTCGTCGGGATCCGGCCGGAGGCCTTTGAGGACGCGGCCTTCTCTTCGTCGGGCCTGCCGCAGATCGAGGTGCGGGTCGACGTGCTCGAGGAGCTCGGGTCCGACGCGTACGTGTTCTTCGAGCTCGATGCGAAGCAGGTGATCGTCGAGGAAGCCCTGTCCGATGCGGGGGAGGAGGACGGCCAGTTGCTCGCGACGAGCGACCGCAGGCTCTTTGCGGCGCGGGTGGACGCCCGGACGAAGGCTCGCGTGGGCGACACGATCCGGCTGGCGCTCGACCCTTCGCGGCTCTACTTCTTCTCACCCGACACCGGTGAGAGCCTGATGCGTCACGCGGCCTAGACGCCCGTTCGCTTGATCCGCCACCTCGAGTACACCCGCGCTCGCCTGGCGCAGGTCTCGGAACGGCTTCGTTCCCTGATCTATCCCGAGACGCGCCCCCTCGACGCACTCCTCGTCGCCGGGCCGGTCGGCCGAATTTCCTACGAGGAGGCTCAGGGGCTCGACTACCGCCCGGCCGAGCTCGGCGAGCGCTTCGGGCCGCTCTTCGCCACGTACTGGTTTCGCGGAGCCGCGAC